>NZ_CP133018.1:2895036-3216707 GCF_030866785.1 Agromyces protaetiae
GACCTGCGCACCTGGTTCCGGCTGCTGTTCGAGCAGGCCGACGACCACGGCACGCTGCACCGCCGCGGCGCCGACATCGCGGGCGAGCTGCTCGACGACGCGCGCGAGCCCGTCGCGCTGCACGGCGACCTGCACCACGGCAACGTGCTCGACTTCGGCGATCGCGGCTGGCTCGCCATCGACCCCAAGGGGCTCGTCGGCGAAGCCGGCTTCGACTTCGCCAACCTGCTGTGCAACCCGTCGCACGAACGTGCGCTCATGCCGGGGCGGCTCGAGCGTCAGTTCGGCGTCGTGGTCGAGGCATCCGGCCTGGAACGCGCGCGCCTCGCGCGCTGGCTCGTCGCCTGGTGCGCCCTCTCGTCGATCTGGTTCGCGATCGACGACGACCCGGCACACGCGGAGTCCGCCGCCGCGATCGGCGAGCGAGCGCTCGGACTCGCCTGACGCTGCCGCACCCGCGCACCGGCACCCGCGCACCGGCACCCGCCCAACCGCACCCGCGCACCGGCGCGCCGCGTTCGTCCGGCCCGGCGCCGGCGTGGCGCGAACTCGTGCCGCCGACCAGCGACGGGCCGGGGAAGACGGGCCGGGGAAGAACGGCTAGCGCGGCCGCGCCGGCGGCGTGATGTGCGCCTGGGCGCGCGCGGCGTTGAGCTTCGAGATCCGTGCCGTCCAGGCGAGCCGTTCACGCTCGAGCGGGCCCGCGAACAGGGCCCAGACGAGCAGCGCGACGCCCGCACCGATGAGGAGCCCGCCGACGGTGTCGGTGAACCAGTGCGCCCCGAGATACGTGCGGCTGATCGCCATCAGGATCGTGTACGCGGCGCCCGCGATCCACACCCCGACGCGCGGCACGATCACGCCGAGGGCGACCGCGATCGTCGCGGCGTTCGCGACATGCCCCGACGGGAACGAGCCGAAGTCCGAGACGACCATGATGTCCTCGGGGCGGGCCCGGCCGAACAGGTGCTTCAGCAGCTGGACGACGCCCGCGCTCGCGGCCGACGCGACGATGAAGTACAGCGCGCCCCACGGCCGCCGGCAGACGAGCAGCACGATCGCGATGCCGATCGGTACGAGGAACACCCCCATCACGCCCCCGCCGAGCGCATTCATGCCGTACGCGAACAGGTCGCCCACCGGGCCGCGCAGGGACAGGACCTCCTCGGCCCACTCCTCGTCCATCTCGAGCAGCTCGCCGATGCGCAGCACGATGACGAGCCCGAGCAGCGCCGCGATGACGAGTGATGAGAGGCCGACGATGAGCGGGACGCGACGGCGCATCGTGTGCACCCGGCGCTCGACCTGTGCGTGCGGCGGGGTCACGTCGACGCGCGGCGCCTCGACGTCGTCGTGCTCGCCCGACGTGCCCTCGGCGGTCGCGTCGGGCGCGGCGGGCGCGTCGGGCGAGAGCTGAGCGGATGCCTCGGTCGAGGCATCCGTCCCGTCCGAGGCATCCGTCCCGTCCGAGGCATCCGTCCCGTCCGAGGCATCCGTCCCGTCCGAGGCATCCGTCTCGCGCGAGGCGTCCGTCGTCTGGTCGTCGTCGTGAACCGGCGTCATCCGCCCACCGTAGCGACCGGCCGCCGGCCGTCGCGGCCGCTTGACACTGCGATCGGCGCCGATGTCAACTCCCAGCTCCTCAACATGCTGGACCCGTAGACTGGGCTCATCTTCAGCGGGCGGTCGCCCGTGTGACACCGGCTGGGAAGTCGTCAACAGGCCGGATCTCATCATCCCCTTCTCCGTCGCCGGAGCCGCCGGCACCTCGAGTCCCACTGTCCCTTCCGACCGGGCGGTCCTTCCGGAACGGCTCGGCGCCGTCCGGGCGACCCGACCGAAGTCCGACGGGCCGAACCCGACGCAGAGCTACACCGCGCTGTCGCGCGTCGTGCGCGAATCGGGCCTCCTGCGCCGCGAGCGCGGGTTCTACATCGCCCTCTTCTCAGGGCTCGTGCTGGCGCTGGCGGGCACGATCGCCGGCATGATCCTGCTCGGCGACAGCTGGTTCCAGCTGCTCATGGCCGCGGCGCTCGGCATCATCTTCACGCAGTTCGCGTTCCTCGCGCACGAGGCGTCGCACCGCGCGGTCTTCGCGTCGGGGCCGGCCAACGACAAGGCCGGTCGCCTGCTCGCGACCTCCATCGGCATGAGCTACGCGTGGTGGATGAACAAGCACACGCGGCACCACGCGAACCCGAACCGCGTCGGCAAAGACCCCGACATCGAGTTCGACACGATCTCGTTCACCGAGGAGTCGGCGGCCGAGCAGCGCGGCGTCATCGCGTGGATCACGCGACGCCAGGGCTACCTGTTCTTCCCGCTGCTGATGTTCGAGGGCGTGAACCTGCACTACATCAGCATCCGCACGCTGTTCGCGAAGCGCCGCATCGAAGGCCGGGCGCTCGAGCTCTCGGTGATCGCGGCCCGCTTCGCGGTGTACCTCGGGCTGGTGTTCTGGATCATGCCGTTCGGCATGGCCTGCGCATTCCTGGGCGTGCAGCTCGCCGTGTTCGGCGTCTACATGGGCGCGTCGTTCGCACCGAACCACAAGGGCATGCCGATCGTGCCGGCCGACGCGAAGCTCGACTTCTTCAGCAAGCAGGTGCTCACCTCGCGGAACATCTCGGGCGGGATCTGGGCGAACGCGCTCATGGGCGGGCTGAACTACCAGATCGAGCACCACCTGTTCCCGAGCATGGCGCGCCCCCACCTCGCGAAGGCCCGCCAGATCGTACGCGAACACTGCCGCACCACCGGGACCCCGTACACGGAGACGACGCTCGTGCGGTCGTACGGCATCGTCATCCGGTATCTCAACCGGGTCGGCCTCGCCGCGCGCGACCCGTTCGACTGCCCCATGGTCCAACGCTTCCGCCGGGTATGACCGACCCCACATGCGTCTCTCCGGCGGCTCCCGCCGGAGAGCGGCACGCGCACCAGCGCGTGAACGGCCCCGCACCTTGCGGGGTCGAAGAACACGAAGGAAACACCACATGACTACCGGAACCGTCAAATGGTTCAACGCCGACAAGGGCTTCGGCTTCATCGCCCCCGACGACGGCACTGCCGACGTCTTCGCGCACTTCAGCGCGATCACCACGGGCGGCTACCGCAGCCTCGAAGAGAACCAGCGCGTCGAGTTCGACACCGAGCAGGGCCAGAAGGGCCTGCAGGCGGCGAACATCCGACTCGTCTGATCTGCTGACTCCCGCGGGCGGCTCCCACCGGAGCGGTCCGCGCAGCACGAAGGCCGGCCCATCGGGCCGGCCTTCGTCGCGTCCGCCGCCCACTCCGTCCCTCGCCCCGCACGTTCCCGCCCCCATTCGCTTGCTCAGGAATCCCGAGGCCCGGGTCGGCGTGTCGGTACCCGACACGCCGACCGCCCGCCCACTCTTCCTGAGCAAGGAGCGATGCGACTTTGAGCGAGAGACTGCCGACGCTGAGCGGATGCCTCGCGGCCGGTGCGTCGCCCGGCCTCGGTTCGGGCGGTCGGATCACGCGTCCCGCGCATACCCGCCACGCCGGCCGATTCCCTTGCTCAGGAATTCCGGCGCCACGCTCGGCGCGTCAGCGCCCGACACGCCGACGCAGGCGATGGCATTCCTGAGCACGGCGGCCAGGGGTCAGCCGCGCGCCCCCTCCACACCCCGAAACGGATGCCTCGGAGTGCACAGATTCGCGAAAGCCCGCCGCGTCTCCGCGCCGCGACGAGAGGCTCGACGGGTGAGCGACGACCTGCGATTCGTGATGAGCCTCGTCGGTGAGGTGGCCCACATCGACACCTTGCGGCGCTTCGGCTTGCCGGACGCGGTGTGGCGCAGTGCCGTGCGGGATGGCCGGATCCGCCGACTCCGACGCGGTTGGTACGCGTCGCCCGCCGCGGATCGCGACCAGTGCCACGCCGTGCGTGTGCATGCCCGCATCGGCTGCGTCTCGGCATTGGCGAGGTTCGGTGTCTGGTCCGGCGAGACGTCCGCGCTCCACCTGCAGGTCGCTCGACACGCCGCGCGTCTGCGCCCGGAGGCACCCCCGGAGCGAAACGAGGCGAGCCAGGTCTGGCACCCCAAGGTCCCCGACCGGCTCCGCCGAGAGCTCCGCGTGTCGACGCGTTCGTCGCCGGTGGTGCACTGGCGTAACGACGCCGACCCCGTCAACGCTCTGGACTGGCTGGTCTCTGCACGCTCAGCGCTCACGGAGGCAATCCGCTGTCTCGACGCCGAGCATGCCCAAGCGGCCGTCGATTCGATGATCGCCGAACGGGTGCTCAGCCGGCGCGAGGTCGACCGCATCGTCGCGGCCGCCCCGAGCCGTGCCGGCGTTCGGGTCGACGAGTTCTGCAGCCTCCTCGAATCGGGCGCGGAATCGCTGTTCGTCCGACGACTCCTGCGGGCCGGCTATGTCGTGCGACCGCAGTTCGAGCTCGCGGGGCACGGCCGCTTCGACGGAATGATCGAGGGCTGCGTGCTCTATGAGGTCGACGGGTGGGCGCATCATCGCTCCCACGAACGGTTCTACGGGGACCGCGACCGCACGCTGGTCGCGCAGTCGTTCGGCGTGCCCGTGATTCGGGTGTCTGCGCAGCACGTCCTCCGTGATTGGCCGACGGTGGCGGCCGCCGTCGCGCGTACCGTCGCCGACGCCCGCGCCGTGCGCGCCACCCGTTCACGCTGACACGGCCCGGCCCCTCCCTCGCGACACGCCTCGTCGTGCCCGCGATTGCATCGTGTCGCTCTCGAATGCGTCGTGTTCCTTGCTCAGGAATCGCGGGGGCATCGGCGGCGTGTCGGCGGACGACACGCCGCACGCACGCCGGATCTTCCTGAGCAACGAATCAGGGCGCGGGCGAGGCGCAGCCGGCACGGCCTTCGGCACGGAACCAACTGCGCGCTTCCTTGCTCAGGAAACGCGGGGGCATCGGCGGCGTGTCGGCGGACGACACGCCGCACGCGCGCCGGATCTTCCTGAGCACGAGACTCGGGCGAGCGCGCGGCGGCTGAGCGGCGAGTGGCAGTCACGGCGAGCGGATGCCTCGTGGCCCGCGCAGCACGAAGGCCGGCCCCGTCGGGGGCCGGCCTTCGTCGGGTCCGCCGGGCGTCTCGCGGTACTCAGTCGGTGAGCGGCGGCACCGAGCGCGGACGCACGAGCGCCCACAGGGCGGTGATCGCGACGATCGACGCGAGCACCTGGACGAACGCCATGGGCACGGCGCTGCCGACGCCGAGCATGCCGATGAGCGGCGAGATCACGCCGGCCAGGCCGAAGTTCATCGCACCGAGCAGCGACGCGGCGGTGCCGGCCTCGGCGCCGTGGTGCGCGAGCGCGAGCACCTGCACAGCCGGGAACGAGAACCCGCACGCGAGGATGTAGAACCACAGCGGGATCGCGGTGCCCCAGAACCCGGCGCCCGACGAGTCGAGCAGCATGATGGTCACGGCCATGGCCAGGTGCACGAGCGTGGTCGCCGCGAGGATCCACTGCGGCGGCACCGGGCCGCGCATGAGCCGCGAACTGGTCTGCACGCCGATGATGACGCCGACCGAGTTCACCGCGAACAGGATGCCGTACTCTTGCGCGCTGAACGCGTACACCTCCTGGAACAGGAACGACGACGTCGACAGGTAGCCGAACAGCCCGGTGAACGTCATGCCGCCGACGATCGCGGCGCCGAGGTACACGCGGTCGCGGAACAGTGCCCGATAGCGGTCGCGCATGGTCGAGTGGCCGGCGACGTGCCGCTTCGAGGCCGGCAGGGTCTCGACGATGAACAGCGTGACGGCGACGACGACGACCAGGCCGTAGGCGCCGAGCACCCAGAACACGCCGCGCCAGTCCATGATGCCGAGCAGCTGCGAGCCGATCACGGGCGCGAGCACGGGCGCGAGGCCGTTGACCAGCGCGAGGCGCGAGAGCATGCGTACGAGCGGCTTGCCGCCGAACAGGTCGCGCACCATGGCCATCGCCACGACACCGCCAGCGGCCGCGCCGAAGCCCTGCAGCAGACGGAACACGAGGAGCCAGGTGATGTCGGGCGCGAACACGACGCCGACGGACGCGGCGATGTGCAGGATGGTCGACAGAATGAGCGGCAGCTTGCGGCCGACCTTGTCGCTCCAGGGGCCGACGATGAGCTGGCCCAGGCCGAACCCGATCATGGTCCCCGTGAGGGTCAGCTGCACCGCCGAGGCGGAGACGCCGAGGTCGTCCTGCAGTGCGGGGAACGCCGGCAGGTAGAGGTCGATCGTGAACGGCCCCAGCGCGGTCAGCGCGCCGAGCACGAGCACGTAGACGAGTCGCTGCCTGCGGCTGAGCGCGTCGCCCGGGTGCGCGGGCACGACCGGGGTCGAGCGGGTGTCGTCGGGACGGATGATCGGGATGGAGCTGGTGATGGACACGAGGATTTCCTGTTGCGAGGGCGAGGCGGACAGCGGATGCGGCGCACAACTCCGGACGCCGTGGAACGAAAACCGGCGACGCCCGGACTCGGCGTCGCCGTGGATCGAGCGCGGCCAGCTGGGGTCGCGGGTCTCGAATCGATTCGACTAGCGCCAAGTCTACCCGGGTCGCGGGGGCGCATCGCAAGCCCCCGCGACCTCCCCGCCGCGATTCGCGCATCGCGGCCGGCGCACGGCAGCTCACACTCAGCCGGCTCCGCGCACCAACTCACGCCCAGCCGGCTCCGCGCCCCAACTCACGCCCAGCCGGCTCCGCGCCCCGACTCACGCCCCGCAAACTCCAACCGGCTCCGCGCGGCACCAACGCCACGGAGCCGGCACGCGCGTGCCGGTGCCGCCGGCCGCGCAGCGGTCTCGCACTGCGGGCCGGACCGGCCTGGCCGCGCTCCGCCCTCGATGCTGCGGTCAGGAGGCCGAGGCGAGCGGATCCGCCAGCAGCCCGGCGAACGCGGCCTCGGCCGCACCGATGAGCAGTCGATCCTCGCCGAGCGCGGCGACGCGGAGCTCGACGGCTTCGGCGGCGGCCGGCATCGCCTGCGCCGCGAGGGCGTCGCGAAGCGCGTCGAGGTCGTGCTCGGCCAGCGTGGCGAGGAAGCCGCCGAGGATGATCAGGGCCGGGTTCAGCACGTTCACGGCGTTCGCGAGCGCGGTGCCGAGGATGCGCCGCTGGCGCGCGAGCTCGGCCGCGACCTCCGGCCGGTCGCCCGCCGCGGCGAGCGCGGCCGCGAGCGTCGGCTCGTCGGCGGAGGACATCCCGGCGATCTCGAGCAGGCGGGCGCGGCTGACCTCGTCCTCGAGCACGCCCCCGGGTGCACGCCGGTCGCCGGCCGCATCGATGCCCGGCCGATTCTGCCCGAACTCCCCCGCATATCCGCCGACGCCGCCGACCGGGCGCCCGTGCACGATGAGCCCGCCGCCGATGCCGCTCGCGCCGCCATTGAGGTACACGAGATCGTCGACGCCGCGGCCGGCGCCGAACAGGTGCTCGGCGGCGGCACCCAGGCTCGCATCGTTATCGACCGCGACCGGCAGCCCGATGGCCTGTTCGACCAGGGCCCTGAGCGGGGCATCCGCCCATTCCAGGTGCGGTGCGAACCGCACCAACCCGTCTGACGCGCGCACGAGGCCGGGCACCGCGAGCCCGACGGCGACGACGTTGGCGGACGCGATCGCACCTCGGCGCCAGCGAGTGAGGGTTGCGGCGACGAGCCGCGCGGTCTCGTCCGGGGTGACGAGACGGTCCATCTCGATGCGCTCGCGGACCGCGATGCGGCCGTTCAGCCCGACGGCGGCGATCGTGACGGCGTCGACCTCGGGGTTGACGGCGATCGCGAGCACGTCGGCGCGCGCGGCGACGACCGGCGACGGGCGGCCGACCCGGTTCGTCGGGTCCGGCGCCCGTTCTTCAACGAGCCCGAGCCCGATGAGCTCGCCCGCGAGGGCGCCGACCGTCGATCGGTTGAGTCCGGTGGCGGCCGTGAGTCGCGCTCGGGACTGCGGCCCTTCGAGGTGCACGAGCCCGAGGAGTTTCGAGAGGTTTCGACGGTGTACGCCATCGAACGTGCCGGGCCGGTCAGTCACGGGACCACTCTAGGGTGGCGCGGTCGGGAGGGGTCGGATGCCACGCTGGATTTGTTGTTATTGACGGCAAATCCATCGCCCGTTAGAGTTCGAGGCGTCCAGATCACTTTCGACGATGCGGTCGAAACTTTCGAGAGGTTCAGCGATGAACGGTTCAAGGATGAACAGACGCAGCACCCGACTCGTCACCCTCGCCGCCGCGACCGGTCTCGCGGTCGCAGCCCTCACGGGCTGTACGGCGGGCGACGGCGGCGACAGCGACGGCACCACGATCGTGTGGTGGCACAACGGCACCGGCGAGCCGCTGCTCGGCCTATGGGAGGACGTGGCCGCCGAGTTCGAGGAGGCGAACCCCGGTGTGACCGTCGAGGTGCAGGCGTACCAGAACGAAGAGCTGCAGCGCACACTCATCCCGAACGCGCTGCGCAGCGGCAGCGGCGTCGACCTCTACCAGTCCTGGGGCGCCGGCGAGCTCGCGGCGCAGGTCGAGGCCGGCTACGTCATGGACCTCACCGACGACGTGCAGGCCGAGGTCGACGCGCTCGGCGCCGTCGTCGCGCCCTGGCAGATCGACGGCCAGACGTACGGACTGCCGTACAACTTCGGCATCGAGGGCTTCTGGTACAACGAAGACCTCTTCGCCCAGGCGGGCATCACCTCGACGCCGACGACGCTCGACGAGCTCACGACCGCGATCGAGCAGCTGAAGGCCGCGGGCATCACGCCGATCGCGGTCGGCGCCGGCGATAAGTGGCCCGCCGCCCACTACTGGTACAACTTCGCACTCAAGTCGTGCTCGCCCGAAGTGCTCCAGGAAGCGCAGAAGGACCTCGTCTTCGATGACGAGTGCTTCGTGCAGGCGGGCGAGCTGCTGCAGGAGTTCATCGCCTCCGATCCGTTCCAGGACGGCTTCCTCGCGACGACGGCGCAGCAGGGTGCGGGATCGTCCGCTGGCATGCTCGCGACCGGCCAGGCCGCGATGGAGCTCATGGGCCACTGGAACCCCGGCGTCATGGGCGGCATCCTGCAGGAGGAGACCGGCGATGAGAACGCGACGCCGCCGGAGTTCCTCGGCTGGTTCAACTTCCCGGGCATCGAGGGCACGGCAGGCGACCCGACCGCCGCGCTCGGCGGCGGCGACGGCTTCTCCTGTGCGGCATGGGCCCCGCCGGAGTGCGTCGATCTGCTGAAGTACATCACGAGCGAGGCCGTGCAGACCCGCTTCGGCGAGGTCGGTGCGGGTGTGCCGGTGACGCCGGGCTCGGAGGCGGGCCTCGCCGACGAGAACCTGCAGACGGTGCTCGAGGGACTGCGCTCGGCCTCGTACGTGCAGCTCTGGCTCGACACCGCCTACGGGCCGACGGTCGGCGGCGCGATGAACGACGGCATCGTCTCGCTCTTCGGCGGCCAGGGCACACCCGAGGACGTGGTGACCGGTATGCGGGACGCCGCGGGAACGCTCTGATCGCACCATGACCACCAGCACCATATCGGCCGAGCCCGCGGCGCCCGCGGGCTCGGCCCCCGGTGGGGCCGCGCCGGCGCCCGTGCGGCGCCGGCGCGGTCCGCGCACGAGCACGCTCTTCGTCTGGGCCTTCGCGGGCCCCGCCCTGCTCGTCTACGTCGGCTTCGTGCTCGTCCCCGTCGGGCTCGCGGCCGTGTACAGCCTCTTCAACTGGAACGGGCTCGGCCCGCTCGAACGATTCATCGGGTTCGACAACTACGTCCGCGCGCTCGGCGACCCGGTCTTCCTCGGCGCGATCGTGCACAACCTCGGCATCGTCGGGCTCTCGCTCGTCATCCAGGGCCCGCTCGCGATCGGCATCGCGTTGCTGCTGAACCGGCCGCTGCGCGGCCGCACGGCCATCCGCACATTGATCTTCGTGCCGTACGTGCTGAGCGAGGTCGTGGCCGCGCTCGCCTTCAAGCTCATGCTGCCGCCCGACGGCCCCTTCGACACGTTCCTGGCCGCGCTCGGCTGGACCGGCGACACGCCCCAGTGGCTCGCCGACCCGGACATCGCGTTCTGGACGCTCTTCGCCGTGCTCACCTGGAAGTACGTCGGCTTCGCCATCATCCTCATGCTCGCGGGACTCCAGGGCGTGCCCGAGGAGCTGTTCGAGGCGGCGCAGATCGACGGCGCGAGCTGGTGGCAGATCCAGCGGTACATCACGCTGCCGCTGCTCGGCCCGACGATCCGCATCTGGGCCTTCCTGTCGATCATCGGCTCGTTGCAGCTGTTCGACATGGTGTGGGTGCTCACAGGCGGCGGGCCGCTCAACTCGACCACGACGATGGCGACCTACATGGTGCAGTTCGGCTTCCAGCGGTCACAGCTCGGGTTCGGCAGCGCCGTCGCCGTGATCCTCTTCATCATCTCGCTGGTGATCGCGCTCGCGTACCAGCGCTTCGTCCTCCGCCGCGATCTCGCGGGCGCGATCACGAGAGGCGGCTGACATGACCGCGACCATGTCCCTCACCACACGGCGAGCGCCCAGGCGCGCACGCGGCGCCGGTCAGCGCATCGACTGGGGCACCCCGCTCGTGTACCTCGTCGCGCTCGTCGCGGTCGCGATCACGATCGCGCCGGTCGCCTACGTGGTGATCAACGGGTTCCGCACGACCGCGCAGATCAACCGGGACCCGAGCGGATGGCCCGATCCGTGGGTGCTCGACAAGTACGCGGACGTGTTGACGTCGAGCACCTTCTGGGTGCAGTTCATGAACAGCACGATCGTCGCGGTCGCGACGACGACCGCGGTCGTGATCGTGGGCGTCATGGCGGCCTTCGTCATCGCGCGCTATGCGTTCCGCGGGCGCGACGCGCTGTTCGCGCTGTTCGTGGCCGGCCTGCTCTTCCCGCTCACGGTCGCCGTCGTGCCCCTCTACACGATGCTGAAGTCCATCGGCCTGCTCGGCACCCTCGCGGGCGTCATCATCCCGCAGGTCGCGTTCGCGCTGCCGACCACGATCATCATCCTCGTGCCCTTCCTGCGGGCCATCCCGGCCGAGCTCGAAGACGCCGCGACCATCGACGGCGCCGGCCGGTTCGGCTTCTTCTGGCGCATCCTCGTGCCGCTGTCGGGGCCGGGCCTCGTGACCGTGGGCGTGCTCGCCTTCGTCGCGAGCTGGAACGCCTACCTGCTGCCGCTGCTCATGCTCGGCAACCCGGCGACCGCGACCCTGCCGGTCGGCGTGCAGTACTACTCGACCGCGTACTCGCAGGACACCGCGGGCGTGCTCGCCTTCACGTCGGTCGCGATGCTGCCGGCCCTGCTCTTCTTCACCCTCGCCCAGCGACGCATCGTCGGGGGCCTCACCGGAGCCGTCAAGGGATGACCACCGAATCCATTCTGCAGACCACGACCACGCCGGATGCCCCGTGGCGCGACCCCGCCCGCCCCGTCGCGGAGCGCGTGGCCGATCTCATCGGGCGCATGTCGCTCGACGAGAAGCTCGCGCAGCTGTACGGCGTGTGGGTGGGCGCGTCCGACGACGGCGGCGGCGACGTCGCCCCGCACCAGCACGATCTGAACGACGACGTCGACCTCGACGCGCTGTTGCCGTCTGGCCTCGGCCAGCTCACCCGGCCGTTCGGCACCGCGCCGGTCGACGCCGCGGTCGGCGCGCTGTCGCTCGCGCGGATGCAGGAACGTGTCATGCGGGCCAACCGGTTCGGCATCCCGGCGCTCGCGCACGAGGAATGCCTCGCGGGCTTCGCAGCGTGGGGTGCGACGGCGTACCCGGTCCCGCTGTCATGGGGCGCGAGCTTCGATCCCGAGCTGGTCGAGCGGATGTCCCGGAGGATCGGCGACGATCTGCGCGCCGTGGGCGTGCACCAGGGCCTCGCGCCCGTGCTCGACGTCGTGCGCGATGCGCGCTGGGGACGGGTCGAGGAGACCATCGGCGAGGATCCGTACCTCGTGTCGACCGTCGCCACGGCGTACGTACGCGGGCTCGAGGCGTCCGGGGTCGTCGCGACCCTCAAGCACTTCGTCGGCTACTCGGCATCGAAGGGCGGGCGGAACCTCGCACCCGTCTCGATCGGCGCGCGAGAGCTCGCCGACGTGCTGCTGCCGCCCTTCGAGATGGCCGTCCGGGAGGGTGGCGCGCGTAGCGTCATGAACGCGTACACCGACCTCGACGGCGTGCCCTCGGCCGCCGATCGGGGGCTGCTCACCGAGTTGCTGCGCGAGACCTGGGGTTTCGAGGGCACGGTCGTCGCCGACTACTTCGCGGTGGCCTTCCTGAAGCTGCTGCACGGCACGGCGGGCACATGGGCCGAGGCGGCCGGAGCGGCGCTCGCGGCGGGCATCGATGTCGAGCTGCCGACCGTCAAGGCGTTCGGCGAGCCGCTGCGGCTCGCGGTCGAGCGTGGGGCGGTCGACGCGGCGCTCGTGGACGTCGCGCTCGAGCGGGTGCTGCGTCAGAAGGCCGAGCTCGGGCTGCTCGACGCCGACTGGTCGCCCATCCCTCCGGCTCTCGCCGCGCTCGGCGTGGATCTGAACGGCACCGATCTCGCGGGCGCCGATCTCGCGGGCGCCGATCTCGCCGGCGCCCGGCTCGACGCGGGGCGCGGCGTGCCCGACCTCGTGCGGGGCCGCGTCGACCTCGACTCGCCCGGCAATCGTGCGCTCGCCGCCCGGCTCGCCGAGGAGGCGATCGTGCTGGTCGCGAACGATGGCACGCTGCCGCTGGCTTCGCCGCGGCGCATCGCCGTGATCGGACCGAACGCCGACGACCCGTACGCCATGCTCGGCTGCTACTCGTTCCCCGCGCACGTGGTCACGCAGCACCCCGGCGTCGACATCGGCATCCGCATCCCGACCCTGCTCGACGCGGTTCGCACCGAGTTCCCCGATGCCGAGGTCGTGCACGCGCTCGGCACGACCGTCGACGGATTCGAGACGGATGGCTTCGACGACGCCGTCGATCTCGCCGCCTCGGCCGACGTCGTCGTGCTCGCGCTCGGCGACCGCGCCGGGCTGTTCGGCCGCGGTACGAGCGGCGAGGGCTGCGATGTCGAGTCGCTCGACCTGCCCGGCGCGCAGGCCGCGCTGCTCGACGCGGTGCTCGACGCGGGAACGCCGACCGTGCTCGCGCTGCTCACCGGCCGGCCGTACGCGCTCGGCCGGGCCACGACCGAGGCCGCCGCGATCGTGCAGGCGTTCTTCGCGGGCGAGGAGGGCGCGCCGGCGATCGCCGGTGTGCTCGGCGGTCGAGTGAACCCGGGCGGCCGGCTCCCCGTGAGCATCCCCGCGACCTCGGGATCGCAGCCCACGACCTACCTCGCCGCACCGCTCGCGCGCGCGAACGACGTGTCGAACGTCGACCCCACCCCGGCGTTCCCGTTCGGGCACGGACTCGGCTACGCAGAGATCCGGTGGGACGGGTTCGAGGTCGGCGCCGACGAGGTGGCGATCGGCGAGGATCCCGGTGCGGTGGATGCACGTGGGGCGACGAACGCGAGCGGATCGACCGACCTGCGGGTGCGCCTGACGAACACGAGCGCACGGGCAGCGGTGGAGGTCGTCCAGCTCTACCTGCACGACCCCGTGGCGTCGGTCGTGCGGCCCGTCCAACGGCTCATCGGGTTCGCACGCGTAGAGCTCGCGGCGGATGAGTCCGCCGACGTGCGGTTCAGCGTGCCGGCCGATCTCGCGTCGTTCACCGGGCGTGACGGCCGTCGCATCGTCGAGCCGGGCGAGCTCGTGCTGAGCCTCGGCCGGTCGAGCGGCGACCTCGTGTTCGAGCACCGCGTACGGCTCGTCGGAGCAGTCCGCACCGTGGATCACACGCGTCGCCTGCATCCCGGCGTCGTCGTCGAGCGGATCGGCTGAGCCCGGCGCGGCCCGGCTCAGGTCGGCGCCGCGCTCAGGCGGGCGCCGCGGTGCTCTCGCGGACGACGAGACTCGTGGCGAGATCCATGCGCGGCGTGGGGCCGCCAGGCGTGGCATCCGTCTCGCTCAGGCCGATCGCGAGCCGAGCCGCCTCCTCGCCCATCCTCCGGAGCGGCTGGTGCACCGTGGTCAGCCGAGGCGTGAGCCAGCGCGCGAGGGGGATGTCGTCGTACCCCACGATCGAGAGCTCGTCGGGCACGCGGATGCCGAGCTCGCGCGCGGCCTCCATGACGCCGAGTGCCTGCATGTCGCTGCCCGCGAAGATCGCGGTCGGCCGGTCGGGCCGTGCGAGCAGCTCGCGCGCGCGGTCGCGGCCGCCCGACACATGGAAGTCGCCGAACCGGATCCATGCGGGGTCGATCGCGAGCCCCGCGGAGTTCATCGCCGTGCGGTAGCCGTCGACGCGGGCGAGCGAGCACATCATGTCCTCGGGCCCCGTGATCGCCGCGATGCGGCGATGCCCGAGCTCGATGAGGTGTCGCGTGGCGGCGAGCCCGCCCGACCAGTTCGCCGACCCGACCGACGGTGCGTCGGCCGAGGGGTCGCCCGCCGGGTCGACGATCACGAACGGGATGGCGCGTGAGCGCAGCTGCTCGCGGTACTCGGGCGCGAGGTCGCTGAAGACCAGCACGACGGCGGCCGGCCGGCGGCGCATGACGCCCTCGATCCAGTCGGGCGCCGGCGAGTGGCGGCTCCCGCTCACGGTGAGCACGACGCTCAGCCCGTGCTGTTTCGCGACCTTGCCCACCCCGTCGATGAGCTCCATCGACCAGATCGGGTCGAGCTCGTGGAACACGAGCTCGATGAGGTCGCGGTGCTCGGCGCGACCGTTCCGACGACGGTAGCCGCGATCGGCGAGCAGCTGCTCGACCCGCGCGCGGGTGGTCGGCGAGACATCAGCCCGGCCGTTCAGCACCTTCGAGATCGTCGAGAGCGAGACGCCGGCCTCGTCGGCGACCTCGGCGAGCGTGACGCGCTCCGGCGCCGCATCGAATTCCATGTTTCGGATCATAGCTCCGAAACTTGCGATGGCAGAGCACCCCGGCATGCGATAGGTTGTTGCTCACAACAATTCGATTCCGTTCACCGAGGAACAGGAGCATCATGCCCAACCCCACCCGCGAAGACCGCTTCTCGTTCGGCCTGTGGACCATCGGCTACACCGGTATCGACCCGTTCGGCGGGCCGACCAGGCCGGCCCTCGACGTCGTGCACGCGGTCGAGCGGCTCGACGAGCTCGGCGCGTACGGCCTGACCTTCCACGACGACGACCTGTTCGCCTTCGGCTCGACCGACGGCGAGCGGCAGCGCCAGATCGATCGGCTCAAGGGCGCCCTCGACGCGACCGGACTCGTCGTGCCCATGGTCACCACGAACCTGTTCAGCGCACCCGTCTTCAAAGACGGCGGGTTCACGTCGAACGACCGGCAGGTGCGACGCTTCGCGCTGCGGAAGGTGCTGCGCAATCTCGACCTCGCCGCCGAGCTCGGAGCTTCGACGTTCGTCATGTGGGGCGGCCGCGAGGGCGCCGAGTACGACAGTGCGAAAGACGTGCGCGCCGCGCTCGAACGCTACCGCGAGGCCGTGAACCTGCTCGGTGAGTACGTCACCGATCGCGGCTACGACATCCGGTTCGCGATCGAACCCAAGCCGAACGAGCCGCGAGGCGACATCCTGCTGCCGACCGTCGGGCACGCGCTCGCGTTCATCGAGACCCTTGAACGCCCCGAGCTCGTCGGCGTGAACCCCGAGGTCGGGCACGAGCAGATGGCCGGGCTGAACTTCGCGGCCGGAATCGCGCAAGCGCTGTACCAGGGCAAGCTCTTCCACATCGACCTCAACGGCCAGCGGGGCATCAAGTACGACCAGGACCTCGTCTTCGGCCATGGCGACCTGCACAATGCGTTCGCGCTCGTCGACCTGCTCGAGCACGGCGGACCGAACGGCGGGCCGGCCTACGACGGTCCGCGGCACTTCGACTACAAGCCGAGCCGCACCGAGGATGAGACCGGCGTCTGGGAGTCTGCGGCCGCGAACATGCGTACGTATCTCCTGCTGCGCGAGCGCGCCGCCGCGTTCCGCGCCGACCCCGAGGTCCAGGAGGCGCTTGCCGCCGCTCGTGTGCCCGAGCTCGCCGAACCCACGCTGGGCGTCGGCGAGTCGTACGACGATCTGCTCGCCGACCGTTCGGCGTACGAGGACTTCGACGCCGGCGCGTACTTCGGTGGCCACGGGTTCGGCTTCGTCCGCCTGCAGCAGCTCGCGACCGAGCACCTGCTCGGCGCGCGCGGCTGACGCGCGCGGCTGACGGTCGCGGCTGACGGTCGCGAGCGACTGACGGTACGCGGCTGACTCGTTGTGCACGTGGCCGTCGCCGGATTCCGCACCCTCGTCTCGACGCCGGTACGCTCGCCGTACGCCATCGTTCGGCTCCACCGGACGAGTCCGCCGGGCGATGGCGTATCAGCGGCACGATCCTGAAGGCCCGCGATCCTCGGATCGCCGGCCGGGTCGCGCCCACCGATCAGGCACCGCGGAACCACACACCACCACGGTGCGCATCACCACGGTGCGCACCACCACGGTGCGCACCACCACAATGCAAGGGAGCACAGGTGACCCTCGTCGCCGGCATCGATTCGTCCACCCAGTCCTGCAAGGTCGTCGTCCGCGACGCCGAGACCGGGGCGCTCGTGCGCAGCGGTCGCGCGTCGCATCCAGAGGGCACCGAGGTGCATCCCGACGCGTGGTGGGCCGCCATGCAGGCGGCGATCTCGGAGGCGGGCGGGCTCGCCGACGTCGCAGCCGTCTCGATCGCGGGACAGCAGCACGGCATGGTCGCGCTCGACGCCGAGGGCCGCGTGGTGCGCCCCGCGCTGCTGTGGAACGACACGCGTTCGGCCGCCGCCGCGCGCGATCTCATCGCCGAGGTGGGCGCCGACGAGTACGCGCGCCGCACGGGCGTGGTGCCGGTCGCGTCGTTCACGGCCACGAAGCTGCGCTGGCTCGCCGACGCGGAGCCGGCACACGCGGCTCGCACCGCGGCGGTCGCGCTCCCGCACGACTGGCTGTCGTGGCGGCTTCGCGGCTACGGTCCGGTGGGCGATCCGGATGCTCCGCACGGTGCCGAGTTCGAGGCGCTCGCGACGGACCGGTCGGATGCCTCGGGCACGGCGTATTGGGGCGCAGGCGGCTACGACCATGACCTGCTGGTGCTCGCGTTGGGGCATGAGGCGGAGCTGCCACGCGTGCTCGGCCCCGCCGAGGCCGCGGGCCGAACGCCCGGCGGCGTGCTCGTGGCGGCCGGCGCCGGGGACAATGCGGGCGCGGCGCTCGGGCTCGACGCGCGCCCGGGCGATGTCGTGGTCTCGATCGGCACGAGCGGAACGGTGTTCGCGGTGACGGAGCATCCGGTCGCCGACGCCAGCGGCACGGTCGCGGGCTTCGCCGACGCGACCGGGGCGTGGCTGCCGCTCATTGCGACGATGAACGCGGCACGCGTGCTCGACGCGATCGCCGAGCTGCTGGGCATCGACCACGACGAGCTCGGGCGGCTCGCGCTCGAGGCCGAGCCCGGGGCGGGAGGGCTCGTGCTCGTGCCGTATTTCGAGGGCGAGCGCACCCCGAACCTGCCCGACGCGACCGCGTCGCTCACGGGCATGACGCTCGCGAGCACGACGCGACCGAACCTCGCGCGCGCGGCGATCGAGGGGCTGCTGTGCAGCCTCGCCGACGGGCTCGACGCGGTGCGCGGGCAGGGCGTCCAGGCGCGGCGCGTGCTGCTCATCGGCGGGGCGGCGCGCAACCGGGCGGTGCGCCGGATCGCGGCGCAGGTCTTCGACGTGCCGGTGGTCGTGCCCGCCGCGGGCGAGTACGTCGCCGACGGCGCGGCGCGACAGGCGGCGTGGGCATTGACTGGTGACCGGCCGACCTGGCCCGTCGTACTCGACGCCGAGCTCAAGCCCGAGCCCGTACGGGCCATCCGTGAGGCCTACCGGGCGGCGGCTGCTCGCGCGTAGCGTCTGACCGCTCACCTCGCTGAGACGGAGCCATCGCGCGTCGTCGGAGCTAAGCAAGACAGCTCAGGTCGGAGCCAGACGATGCCTGGCGGTGTCTGCTGCAGCGGAATACCTGGATGGTCAGAATGCGTTGCGTAGGTCATCGCCGATCTTATCCGTCTGCGTTCGCAGATTGGTGACGACCTCGATCCCCGGAATCGAGTGCGTCTTCATGAGGCTCTCGGCTCCCTCTAGCTTGCCCTGGGCAGACTTCAGCGAGTCCAAGAAGAGGTCCGTCGTCTTCATGTCCATCATCGGCGGTGTGGTCTCGAGTCCAGTGACGAGGGTCTTCGCCGAGCTTTTCGCTTTGGTGATGTGGAAATCGGCCGACAGCAGCAGGTCCTTCAACTCGCTATTGGACGTCCTGAACAACCTGTCCAGCACCGAGGTGTCGAGCTTGGCGACGGACTTGTACGCATTGACCAGATTGCGCTGCTGTTCGGGCGTGAACGCCTCGTCGACCGTACGTTCGCGGTTGGTGGGTGTGACGCGCGAGAGGACGGGAGACCAGCCGTCGTTCTCGACGACGATGATCGGGTACTCCCCGCCCGATTCACTGCTTGTCGGATCGTCGCCGTCATCGGCGTTCGAATCGCCGTCATCGGACTTTCGCGAGTCGTCGTCGGCATCCGGCTTCGACCGAGGGCGTTGCTCGGTCACGACGGGCGTGGCTTTCGTCTCGGTCTGCGCCACCTGCTCGGGCGCCCCACTGCCGGTCGCAGAGGCCACCTTCTTGCTCCGTGTGAAGTATTTGACAGCTCCGCCGCCACCCAGGATGCCGAGCCCTGTGGCGAAGACCACCCACGCGGCGATCATCGTGACTTCCGGCGCAAGGAACCGCGGGCCACTGAGGGCGATGAACAGCTCGGCCCCCGCGGCCGCGAAGTCGAGCCCCGCGACAAAGGCGCCGATCCCACCCATGACCGTGAACAGCGTGCTGGGGTTTGAGAGCATGAGCGCGGCACCGGCCGCCGTGAAGACGAATCCGGCGATCGCGAGCCCGACGTTGACCCAGTCGTCTATGGCTTCCCGGCCCGACGGGTCGACGTTGGTGATCGGGTTCAGGTCGCCGAACGCGTAGAGGTTCGCCAGGGGAGCGTCGTCTTCGGTGAGGAATCGTGCCTGTTGCGGGTCGTAGGTGCGCGGCCCGAGGGGTTGGGTGCCGTCGCGGTAGGTGTACTCGGCGGCGTACTGGAACGGGTTGTACGCGAGCTCGCCGATCCCCGCCGGCATGCGCCCGGAGCGGTCGCCGGTGACGGTGGCGACCCCGTAGTCGGAGTACGTGTATGTCGTCGTGCGCGCGCCGGCCTCGTCGGTGAGGTCGGTGACGTTGCCGTGTCGGTCGGTGCCGAAGTATGAGGTGCTCGCGGCCTCGCCGTCGGCGCGGGTGGTCCGCGCGTGTCGGGTCGTGCCGATCAGGTAGCTCGCGGTCCCCTGGCTCGCGGCCGGGGTCTCGTGGACCTCGTTGATCAGCCGGACGCCGTCCCAGTAGTACCGGGTCGCACCGGTCGAGGTGGTGTGCTCCTTGCGCGCACCGTCGGCCCAGTACGTCGTCTCGATGCGTACGCCGTCGGGTGTGGTGTGCGCCAGGAGCCGGTCCGCGGCGTCGTACTCGTACCGGTCGCCGTCGGCGGAGGCCAGCAGGTTCCCCTCGACATCGAACTCCTGGGCCCGGCGCTGCCCGTCGGCGACGATCGCCGTGAGCTCACCGACCGCCGAGTACTCGAACTCACGGGTCGTACTGACCGCCTCGGCGGTGTCCGGGTGGGTCGTGACCGTCTCGGCGGCGAGGTCGCCGCCGATGGTCGGCTCGTACTCGGTCCGGGTCAGCACCCGGCTATCGGCGCCGTCGCCTTCCCGGATGTTCGACCGCACGAGCCGGTCGAGCGCGTCGTACTCGTACTCCGTGCGCGTCACGTGCAATCGGCCGTCGTCGCCTCGCACCCGATCGATGCGACTGCTCAGCGTGCCGGCGGGGGCGTACGTGTATTCGCGCTCGGAGAGGACCCCATCGGGCGCAGTCGTGACCTCGGTCGAGATTTGCGCGGCACTCGTGAACGTGTAATCGGTTCGCACGCCGTTCTCGCGCTCGAGCGAGTTCACCCGGCCGTAGTCGTCGTAGCCGTATCGCATCCCGCCCACCGGGGCGCCG
Source organism: Agromyces protaetiae (assembly GCF_030866785.1). NCBI lineage: Bacteria > Bacillati > Actinomycetota > Actinomycetes > Micrococcales > Microbacteriaceae > Agromyces > Agromyces silvae. Next base: position 2,915,183 of record NZ_CP133018.1, read on the forward strand.
TCACGATCGGCCTGCGTCGCCGCCACGAGCGCCCCGGCCTCGTCGTACGCGTACGCCGTGCGATTGCCGTCCGCGTCGATCGTGGCCGTCGCATTGCCGAACACGTCGTAGTCAGTCGTCGTGACCAGGTCACCCGACGTCTCGCGCACGGGATACCCCGCCGCATCGTAGTACGTGGCCACCCCACCGAGCTCGTGCAGCACGTACGCGTACGGCGTCTCCCCCACCGACCCATCGGCGCGCGCCGGCACCACCGCGCCGGCCGCCGCCGCCGCGAACGACACGTCGTTGCGCGGATAGCCCGCGAGCCCGGTCGGCGCGGACGCGTCCATCTCGAACGCCCCGCCCGAGGCCGGGTGTACCCAGACCCCGCCGGTCACACGGATCTTCGAGACCCCGAACGACCACCCTCGACCGAGCGGAGCCGGCTCCACACCCAGTGCACGCGAGTCCCACGCGAGCTGCACCCCACCGGCGGGGAGCGAGAAGCCGAACGATCCGTCGAGCTCACCGATCGTACCCTCGAGCCCGTCGGCCAACGAGAACGAGCCCAACTGCACGTCGCCCGCCGTGTCACCGGGCGCCGAAGCCGCCCAGACCGGCGACACCAGCCCGCCGGTCAATCCGGCACACAAGACCGCACCGGTGACGAGTAGCCAGCCCCGACTTCGCCCATGCTCTGTGTGGTGCCGCGCATGTCGCATTCGCCAACTCCCTCACCATCGCAGTCACACCAGTATATTCGTACTCACGGTGGCTGCAGGTCGACGTGTGGAGAAGCCACGTCAGACCGCCGATACCGTCGAGCGCCGCGCGGTGGACCGACGCTGCGAACTCGGAGCTCGGGACACCAGCAATCCTGTGGCGAAGCGCATCGAGGCCCCGCCCACTGGTCGAGTGCCGCCCGACACGATCTCGATAGGCGTGCCCTCGCAACCGGCTCGGGAGACCGGCTCACCCGGTCTCGAAACCCGTTCGACCTCGTCGTCAGCTCCTCGACCAGCGACTCGGCGCGGAAAGGGTCAGGCGGGCGAGGCCTGGCGAGCGAGCGCGCGGCCGGCCTCCTCGAGCCAGCGCGAGGGGTCGGCCATGGCTGCGGCGCCGCCACCGGCTAGGTCGGTGAGCGAGACGGATGCCACGAACGAGGCCGGCTCGGCCGTGATCGCGCCCGCGGCGAGCGCGACCGGCACGTCGGCGTCACGGGCGATGCGCGCGACCTCGGTGGGCGCCTTGCCCGCCTCGGACTGCCCGTCGAACCGACCCTCGCCTGTGATCACGAGGTCGGCTCCGGCGATGGCGTCGGCGAGGCCGACCGCGTCGGCGACGAGCTTCGCGCCCGCACCCATCTCGGCGCCCCACGCCAGCAGCCCGAACCCGGTTCCCCCGGCGGCACCCGCGCCGGCTGCGCCGGCCAGCGGTCCGCCCTCGGGCATGAGCCGTGCGAGCCGGGCGAGGTTCGTCTCGATGATGCTCACGAGGGCGGAGTCGGCGCCCTTCTGCGGCCCGAACACGGCCGCGGCGCCGTACTCCCCCAGCAGCGGATTGGTCACGTCGCCGACGATGAGCACGCCGCGCGGCGGACGCGTGCGGAGGTCGTCGAGCTGCACGTCGACGAGGTCGGCGAGCCCGCGGTTGCCATGCGAGATCGGCTGCCCCGAGGCATCCGAGAACCGTGCACCCAGTACCGCGAGCGCGGCGACGCCGCCGTCGCTCGACGCGCTGCCGCCGAGGCCGACGAGCAGACGCGTGACGCCCGCGTCGAGTGCGGCGACGATCGCCTCGCCGAAACCTCCGGTGTGCGCGTCGAGCGGCCGCAGCGGATCGACCAGGTCGAGCCCGCTCGTCGCGGCAAGCTCGACGACCCCGGTGCCGTCTGGCAGCCGCACCCACGACGTCTCGACCGGCGGATCCCCGTCGACGGGCCCGCTGACCGTGATGGACCGGCGCTCCGCGCCCGGCACCGACGCCTCGAACGCGTCGAGCGTGCCCTCGCCGCCGTCGGCCATGGGGCGCAGCACGGTCTCGTCGCCGGGGCGCTCGGCCGCCCAGCCGCGCGCGAGCGCCGCGGCCGCGTCGGCGGCATCGATCGTGCCCTTGAACGAGTCGGGGGCGATGACGATGCGGCTCATGCGTCGGTTCCTCGGGGGTCGGGGCGGCTGGTCGGGCGATCGGATGCCTCGGGCGCACCGCCGCGAGCGTCGGGCGCATCGACCGTGCCGGGCGCAGCGGGCCCGCCGGCACCGCCGGACGGATCAGGCCCGCGCGCCGCGCCGGACGCACCAGGCCCACCGGCCGCGTCAGACCTGGTGGGCGCGCCGACCGCGCCGGGAGTACTCGGCGCCGGCACCTCGCGGAGCCAGCGCAGCGCGCGATGCAGCAGCTCGCGGTGCTCGGCTGAGGCGTAGGAACGGACGTCGTGCCCGAGCGCCGAATAGACGAGACGCGACCGGCCGAGCTCGCGTGCCCAGACGAGGGGATGCCGGATGCCGTCTTCCTCGTGTTCGGCGATCGGCTCGATGACGCCAGTGAGCGGCAGGCCGGTATAGCACTCGTCGAGCACGGTGAAGTCGTCGAGGCCCTCGCGGATCAGGTGGCGCCCGACGAGGTGCACGCTCGCCTCGCCGATGGGCGGATGCCACGACTGGCCCGCAATCCACCGCGCTCCAAGGGCCGTGCCGAAGGCCGGCAGCTCACGCAGCGTCGCCGCAGCCGAATGCACCGCGAGCAGGCCGATGCCGCGTTCGAGCGCGGCGTCGAATCGGGCCGCTGCCCGCGTGACGAGCGCGCCGGCGGGCGCGCCGGGGTCTGGCGCATCGTCGGGAAGCGGCCCGTCGGGGTCGCCCGCGTTGACGATGACCACGCGCACGTCGTCAGCCAGGTCGGCGAACCCCTCGACCGGACCGAGCACGATCTCGACGTCGAACCCCGCCTCGCGAGCGATCGCGGCGAGCTCGGCGCTCGTCTCGGCGTACGAATGCCATGGGTCGGCCGTCCGGCCGGACCCGCTCAGGATGACCGCACGCATCGACCCTCCCTCGGTGTCGTCTGCATGCTATCGCGGGGGCTGCCTAGAAGTCCTCGGCCAACATGAGCGCCGCATCGAGGTCCATGTCATCGCTGCTCGCAGCGGGCGATCCACTGCCGGGCGCTCGTGGAGTGCCGAGTGTCGCGGGGGTCGCGCCAGGGACCTTGCGGAGGTGTTCCTCAGCCGCCGACAACCACGCGAAGGCGTTCTCGGTCGCCAACTCGAGCCGCACGTCGATCTCCACGAGGTCCTCCAGCGCGGCCCGAAGATCGCCCGCGGGATCCAACGGCAAGTTCGCTCCTTGCGCCGCAAGCTGCTTCGCCCGTTCGAGGTCGACCAGGCCGACGTTGAGACGCACTGTCGCGTCCGAAACCCCACCCGAGGCGAAGGACGCTCGGAGCGCATCGACATCGATCTTGCTCAGATTGGCATGCGACTCGCGGAACTTGCTGTGGAGCCTGGTGATCTGCGCGGCAGGATCCTCGTCGAGGATCTCCCCCTCGGCGCTCTCGGGCGCACCGTCGGCCTCTTGACTCGAGCTGCTCGGGTGCTTCGACGGAGGTCGGCCGACGTTCACAGGCCGCTCGCGTCCATCTGGAACGCCCCACCCGACGCCGGATACACCCAGACGCCGCCGGTCACACGGATGCTCCCCAGGCCAAACGACCAGCCGCGACCGAGGTGCGCCGCATCCGCGCCAGAGGCGCGCGAGTCCCACGCCAGGTGCAGGCCGCCGGCCGTGAGTGAGAACCCGAACGAACCGTCCAGCTCTCCGATCGTCGCGTCGAGTCCGTCGCCGAGGGCGAACGACCCCAGCTCCACCCGGCCCGCCTCGCCAGGCTCGGCGGCGGCCCACACCGGCGACACCAGCCCTCCGGTCAGGCCCACGCACAATATTGCGCCGGTCAGCACCCGCCAACCCGTGGCACGCGTGCGCCCAGGGCCGAGTTCGACTGTTCGTTGCATCCTCTTGCACTCCCCGCGGTGTCGAGCGTAGAGCAAAGTACTATCTGTATACTGCCACTCCGCCGAACATCATCGGGTGAGCTCCCGAATGGGTGCTCAACCTCCGGCGGGCGGGAACGCGGGCCGGACGCCGCGCTTCCGCCGTTCCTGGCTCGCATCGGCTTCAACGCGTCGCCGGAATCTAGTACTCGTTGTACACGACCGCGTCGCGGGTGAGGGGATTATCCGAATCCAGGAGATTCAGGTCCCGCGGCGAGTCGAGGCTCGGTGGGGTATCTTCTCTGGACAAGAACCTGACCGGGGTCGGATCAGGGTCGAACCCGTCCATCAGTTTGGATTGGAATACCACGCCCGGCTTCAATGCGTCGCCGAGCACCTTATGTGCGTTCTCAATCTCCTGTGTTGCGTAGTCCTTCTTGGCGCCCGTGACCCAGCCCTTCTTCACGATCTTCGTGAGGCGCTTGTTCGCGAGGACGATGTGGGCGAACGCGGCGCGCTCGTATTCCAGGATCTTGGCATCGACTTCGCGAAGCTTCTTCTCGGGATTCTGGTACGCAGAATAGTCCATCATCAGCTGGCGGTTGCGGGCATCCCTGGCGAGCGAGATGTTGTTGACGGCGGTGTTGACGTGCAGTCCGTACTTCCCGTCCGTAACCTTGAGCGCAGCCCTTTGCAGACGACTGATCTCGATCGAATCGACGTGGCTGCCGCGCCGACTGGACTCGATGAGCACTTCGCTCGTGACCTGTTCCAGGCTCTTCGGGGGCGCGGTCGAACCGCTCACAAGCGGTGTGGTCTCATCGACTTTCTCCACCGCCGCCTTCATTCCGAAGCGGCCGGCGAGCTTGGCGCCGATCGCGCCGATCCCCATGGCGAGGCTGGTGGCGAAGAGACCATAGGCGGCGATCTCCATGGCCTTGGGGTCGGTCCACTGCACCTTGCCGAGCCCTCGCGCGAGCTCGAATCCGGCGAGCGCGGCATCGCCCCCAGCAAGCACCCCGCCGACGAACCCGAGCACGCCGGAGGCGCCACCGCTGAAGGCGAAGAACATGCCCGCGGCCACGGTGACCACGAACCCGGCGATGAGCGGGCCGAGGTGGTTCCAGTCCACCTGGGCCTGGCGCCCGCTCGGGTCGACGTTGGTGATCGGGTTGAGGTCGGCGAACGCGTAGAGGTTCGCGAGCGGCGCATCGTCCATGCTCAGGAACCGGGCCTGCGCCGGGTCGTATGTGCGCGGGCCGAGTGGCTGGGTGCCGTCGCGGTGGGTGTACTCGCCGGCGTACTGGAACGGGTTGTACCCCAGCTCGCCGATGCCAGCGGGCTGCGCGGCCACCTGGTCGCCGACCACCGTCGCCACCCCGTAGTCGGTGTAGTCGTACGCGGTGGTGACGCGACCGTTCGCATCGGTGAGGTCGGTGACATTGCCGTGCCGGTCGGTGCCGTAATACGACGTGATCGCGGTACCGTCCTCGGCGCGGATGCTGCGTGCCTGCCGGTTGGCCCCGATCAGGTAGCTTGCCGTGCCGTGCTCACCGGCCGCCTCGTGGACCTCGTTGATCAGCCGGTCGCCGTCCCAGTAGAACCGGGTCGTGCCGGTCTCGGTCGACTGGTCCTTGCGTGACCCGTCGGCCCAGTACGACGTCTCGATGCGGACCTCGTCTGCGGTGGTCCGGGCGATCTGCCGCCCGGCCTCGTCGTACCGCGCGACCGTCGTGTTGCCGAGCACGTCGGACTCGGTCAGCCTGCCGCCGTGCACGAGCGAGGCCACCGACACCGCCGAAGACTCGATCGGCGTACCGGCCGCGACCGTCTGCACGACGCGCTCCGTGCCCGTGGCCGGGTCGAGCTGCCTCGACCACCGGGTCACGACCGGCACCGCCGTCGCGTCACCGCCGGGGAACACGCGCTGCTCAGTCACGAAGCCGTCTTCGACGTCGCGCTCGACCCGGTCGGTGCGGACGAGCTCGCCGCCCTCGCGCCCCGACCACAGCTCGGTCGCCTCGACGACGGCGCGGTCATCGCGCAGCTCGTACCTGGTCGAGCTCACGAGGCCGTCGGGCGCCGTCGTGGTCTCCTCGGTGACGAGGCCGATCGGCAGCGCGCGCCCCGCGAGCACCTCGCCGTCGTAGGCCCGCCGGATGATCGTGCCGTCGGTCGAGGTCCGTGACACCATGCGGCCGAGCTCGTCGAACTCGTACGACTCCGTGACCGATCGCGTGCCACCGCTGCGACCGTGGTGCGTCGTCGTGACCGAGGTCGGTTTCGCGTCCGCGGCCGGCGCGCCCGGCGTCTCGGCTCGCTCGGCGTAGGCGTACGCATGCTCCTGCACGACGCGCTCGCCCGACGCGGACGTGACCGAGACGGCACGCTCCATGATCCGTTGCGCTCCGGTGCCCGACCCCGCGACCGTCGACCCGATGCGGGTCTTGCCGTCGGAGAGCGACGTCTCGAACTCGAGCGCCGCTGCCGCGGCACCACCGCCTGAAGCCAGGTCTACCGGGCCGGACACCGCCGGCCACCCTGACGGCGAGATCTGCCCCTCGACCGCCCACCGCCGCTCGCTCAGCTGACTCCCGCTCACATCGTCGACCACGCGCACACGATCCACGCGCGCGACCGCGTCGAGCGACGACCGCCACTCGACGACCGTCGACGCACCGGCGGGGGTCGAGACCCGCTCGACGAGCCCCTGATCGCCGTAGGCGATCGTGGTGCGCGCACCCACCGGATCGGCCACGGCTGACACCCGCCCGCCGTCGAGCTCGACCTGCCATCGGCCACCGGCGCCGGACCCGTCGGCCGGGTCGGTCACGTTACTCCCGGGCGCGATCGTCACGCGCGACGGATCGGACCAGTCCAGCGCCGTCACGATGCCGTCGGCACCGACCACTGCGACCAGCTGCCCGGCCTCGCCGGCCGCCCACCGCCAATCGATGCGATCGCCCTCGACCACGAGCTTCGCGAGCGGATACCCGGCCGCGTCGAAGTAGGTCGAGACCCCGCCGAGCTCGTGCAGCACGTACGCATACGGTGTCTCACCCACCGAGCCGTCGGCCCGAGCCGGCACGACCGCGCCCGGCTCGGCCGCGGCGAAGCGCACCTCGGACCCCGGATACCCCGCCAGCCCCGTCGGCGAGGTCGCACTCATAGCGAAGGCGCCACCCGACGCGGGGTGCACCCAGACTCCGCCATCGACGCGCAGGGTCGCCAGCCCGAACGACCAGCCCGGCCCGAGACCCACGGGGTCGGCAGCCGCGGCGCGCGAGTCCCACGCGAGCTGCAGCCCGCCGGCGGACAGCGTGAAGCCGAACGATCCGTCGAGCTCGCCGATCGTGCCCTCGAGCCCGTCGCCCAGCGCGAACGACCCGAGCTGCACGTCGCCCGCTTCGCCACCCGGCGACGAGGCGGCCCACACCGGCGACACCACTCCGCCGACCAGCCCCGCGCACAACACCGCGCCGGTGACGAACGACCACTGCTTCACTCCGCCGAGTCGCGCTCGGCCCCCGACTTCCGTCGGGCACTCACGGGTCTGCCGCATCACGCGAACTCCTCTGTTCCCCATTTGTCGGCTAGTATATTCATTTCAGCCCGACCGATGCACAGCCTGTGGAGAGCGCGACCCGAACGACGAGCCGACGCGCCGACGAGCCGACGCGCCGACGTGAGTCAGCTTTCCCGCACGATCCTCCAGTCGTGCGGCTCCAGCACGACCCCGCCCACCGACTCCCCCGAGACGAGATCGGTGCCCCGCACCGGCACCTCGACCGGTTCGGCGCCGTGGTTGATCACGGTCAGCACGTCGCCGCGACGCGCGACCTCGACGCCTTCGGGCAGCCCCGCGAGCACGGGCGCCACCCCCGTCGCCGCGAGCACGTGATCGACCACGGCCTGCACGCCCGCCTCATCGGGAATCGTCGCGACATACCGCGCACTCCCGCCACCGCCACCGGCACCGGCCCGCACCGTCACCGCCGGCGCCCCCGCACGACGGCCCGCCGTGAACGACGCCTCGACCGAGGCATCCGTCACCCGCAGCTCCTCCGCGAGCAGCGTGCCCATGCCCGCACCCGCCACGCCAGAGAACGGCGCGAAGCGCTCTCCCGGCTCGCTCGCCGGCGCGTCGGGCGCGACCATCGCACCGAAGTCCTCGACCCGCAGGCCGAGCACGCCGCCCAGCTGTGTCTGGAACCCACCCATCCGGAACCGGTCGATCTCGTCGACGACATCCGTGAACGGCCCGGTCACGAGATGCCCGCCGCCCTCGACGAACGCCGCGAGCGCGGCCGCGCCCTCCTCGCGCAGCAGGTACAGCAGCGGCGCGATGACGAGGTCGTAGCCCTCGCCCACGCGCTCGGGCGTGACGAGATCGACCTGCACGTGCCGGCGGTGCAGCGCGCGGTACCAGCGCTGGACGACGGCGAGATAATCCACCTGGTTCTGGGGGTGATCGGAGCCTTCCACGGCCCACCAGTTCTCCCAGTCGAACACCAGCGCGACGCGCGCGTCACGAGCTCCCGCCGGCAGCGACGGCAACGCCGCGAGGTCCGCCCCCAGCGCGACCACCTCACGCCAGGTGCGCGTACCCGTGCCCGCGTGCGGCAGCATCGCCGAGTGGAACTTCTCCGCACCCGCGCGGGACTGCCGCCACTGGAAGAACAGGATGCCGTCGGCGCCGCGGCCGATCGCCTGGGCGCTCAGCGCGGCCATCTGGCCCGGCGCCTTCGGCGCGTTCGCCGGACGCCAGTTCAGGGCGTTCGTCGCCTGCTCCATGAGCAGCCACGGCACGTCGGGCTTGAGCGAGCGCAGCAGGTCGCGCTGGAACGCCGCTGCACGGAACGACTCGGGGTCGTTCGGGTCGGGGTAGCAGTCGTCGCTCAGCACGTCGAGGTGCGGCGCCCACTTCGCGTAGTCGGCGGGCTTGAACGCGCCCATGAAGTTGGTCGTGATCGGCTGTGTCGCGCCGGCGGCGCGGATGAGGTCGCGCTCCATGAGGAAGCACTCGAGCAGCATGTCGCTCGTGAACCGCCGGAAGTCGAGCATCTGGCCTGGATTTCGGCTGTACGGCGCCTTCCGTGGCGGGAAGACCTCGTCGAACGACCCGTACCGCTGCGACCAGAAGTTCGTGCCCCACGCCGCGTTCAGCGCGTCGATGTCGGCGTACCGCTCGCGCAGCCAGCGTCGGAACGCGTCGCGCGCCGCATCCGAGTAGTCGGCGTGCAGGTGGCAGCCGTACTCGTTGTTCACGTGCCAGAGCACGACCGCCGGATGCCCCGCGTACCGCTCGGCGATCGCGGTGACGAGCTCGCCCGCGAGCCGGCGGTACACGGGCGACGACGGCGCGAACTGCTGGCGGCTGCCCGGCCAGTACACGCTGCCGTCCTCGTCGCGCGGGAGGATCTCGGGGTAGGCCGCGCTCGCCCACGGCGGCGGCGACGCGGTCGCGGTCGCGAGGTCGACCGCGATGCCGCCCTCGTGCAGCAGCTCGATGACCCGGTCGAGCCACGCGAAGTCGAACTCGCCCTCGCGCGGCTGGATGCGCGCCCACGCGAAGATGCCGAGGCTGACCGTCGTCACGCCGGCCTCGCGCATGCGGGCCACGTCGTCGGGCCAGACCTCTTCGGGCCATTGCTCGGGGTTGTAGTCGGCGCCGTAGTGCACGGGGATTCTCCATCGACTCGGGGTGCGGGGCGGTCTGTGAGCGCCCTCACCGGCACGGGGATGCGGCACGTGCGCTCAGCTTCCCCCTAGGGACATCCATCTAGGATGCCATGGTTGAGACGATTCAAAACCGGAGCGCCGACTCCGACGAGACGAGCCCGACGCGACCATGGAAATGTCCATGCTGCTTCGTGAATCGACTATGGGTGCAGGCCGCATGAGGCGCGTAGCGTCACATCCCGCACCCGCATTCCCCTCCCATGCAAAGGAGCATCCCATGTCGCTTCGTGACCACCGGCGCACCCGCACCGGCGTCGCCCTCGCCGGAGCCGTCGTCGCGACGCTGGCTCTCGCCTCGTGCGCGAGCGGCGACGCCTCGTCCGACTCGTCGGGCTCGGGCGAGCCCGTCGAACTGACCTTCCAGTCCTGGGTCCCGAACATCGACCAGGCCGTCGACGCGTTCAACGCCGCGCACGACGACATCCAGGTGACGCTCGAGACCATCACGGCCGGCCCCGACGGCGGCTACGCGAAGATGTTCTCGGCCGTCCAGGCCGGCAGCCCCGCCGACGTCGCCCAGGTCGGGTACGACGCGATCCCCGAGTTCCTCGTGAACGACGCCGTCGAGGACATCACCGAGTACGTCGGCGACTCGGCCGACCTGTTCACCGACTGGCAGTGGCAGACCGGTGTCTTCAACGACTCGGTCTACGCCGTGCCGCAGGCCTCGGGCCCGCTCGGCCAGTTCTACCGCAAGGACATCTTCGACTCGCTCGGCCTCGCGGCGCCGACCACGTGGGACGAGTACTACGAGGCCGCCAAGGTCATCCGTGCCAGCGACCCGAACCGGTACATCGCGGCCTTCGCGTTCAACCAGGCACCGTGGCTGATCGGCCTCTCGCAGCAGGGCGGCGGCGAGTGGTTCACGCCCGAAGACGACGCCTGGACCGTCGCCATCGACGACGAGGACACCCTCAAGGTCGCCGCGTTCTGGCAGAAGCTCATCGACGAGGACCTCGTGAAGCTCGAGGCCGACATGTCGAGCGAGTGGAACGCCGACATCCAGAACGGCAACATCGCGAGCTGGATCTCGGGCTCCTGGGCCGACGCGATCGTGCGTGGCACCGCGCCCGACACGGCAGGCAACTGGGCCGCAGCGCCGATGCCGCAGTGGACCGCCGGTGAGAACGTGTCGGCGACGTGGGCCGGCGGCTCGGCCAGCATCGTGCTCAAGGGCTCGGAGCACCCCGCCGAGGCCGCCGAGTTCGCCCTCTGGCTGAACAGCGACCCCGAGTCGGTCTCGATCCTCACGAGCGTCGGCGCCGGCTGGCCTGCCATCAAGGACACGTCCGCGATCGAAAGCCTGCAGGACGACCCCGAGGTGTTCGCCTTCTACGGCGGGCAGAACATCTGGGAGGTCTTCGCCGAGTCCGACGCCGCGGTCTCGACGAACTGGACTTGGCCGCCGCTGTCGCAGACCCTGTTCGCCGACCTCACCGACAACGTGAAGGCCGCGGTCGAGTCGGGCACGCCGCTCCCCGAGGCGTTCACGCAGACGCAGGCCGACTTCGTCGCCGCGCTCGAAGGCAAGGGCATCTCGGTCGCCGAGTAGGCCCAGCGGGGCGGGCCGGATCTTCCGGCCCGCCCCGAACCCGCCTCCGGCCGGATCAGCGGATGCCCCGGGGCATCCGTTCACCGCATCACCAACCGGATGCCTCGCCGGCAGCCGGTCCAGCACCACCCGAAACACCCGAGGAGTCACCGTGTCGGCAACCACCGCCGCTCCGCTCGCCCGACGTGGAAGCCGCCGCACCCCCGCTGCCCTGTGGGTGCTGCTCGTGCCGTTCCTCGTCATGTTCGCGGCGTTCTTCGTCGCGCCGATCGTGTTCGCGATCGTCGACAGCCTGTTCACGCAGCGGTCGAGCGGTCTCGGGCTCGGTGCGCCGACGCGCGAGTTCGTGTTCCTCGACAACTACCTCGGCGCGCTGTCGAACCCGTCGTTCATCGCGAGCCTCGGCCGCCTCGTGTTGTTCGCGGCGATCGAGGTGCCGCTCATGGTGGTCACCGCACTCGGCCTGGCGCTGTTGCTCGGTGCCGCGGCCGCGAGATTCCCGCGGTTGTTCCGTGTCACCTACTTCATGCCCTACGGCGTGCCGGGCGTCATCGCCTCGCTGCTGTGGGGCTTCCTGTACATCCCGGCGACGAGCCCCGTATTGCAGTTCCTCAGCAGCCTGGGCATCCAGGTGAACCCGCTGTCGAGCGACGCGGTGCTGTTCGCGATCGCGAACATCGCGCTCTGGGGCTTCGCGGGGTACAACATGCTCATCCTGATCGCGGCGCTCGACGCGATCCCGTCGGAGCTGTACGAGGCCGCGCGCCTCGACGGCGCGGGCGAGTGGCGCATGATCTGGCACATCAAGCTGCCGCTCATCCGGCCGTCGATCGTGCTCATCACGCTGTTCACGATCATCGGCACGCTGCAGCTATTCGTCGAGCCGCTCGTGCTGCGCCCGCTCACGACCGCGATCAGCTCGGACTTCACGCCGAATCTCGCCGCGTACAACCAGGCGTTCGCGCAGGGCAACCCGAACCTGGCGGCGGCCATGGCCGTCATCGTGGCGGTGCTCGCGTTCGCGTTCTCGGCGCTGTTCCTGCGGATCGTCAACCGGAAGGGGAACCGCGCATGGTGACCACCGACTCCCCCACGCGCGCCGCGGTCACGGTCGACGCCGACGCCTCGGGCCGTGCGCGCCGCGCGCGCCGGGCTCCCGCGCCCATCGCACGACCGGTCGGCCGCCCCGGCGGCGTCGCCGGCATGGTGCTCGTCAATGCCGCGCTCGTCGTCGCGGCCATCTATTTCCTGCTGCCGATTGTGTGGGTGCTCATCGCGGCGACGAAGTCGCCCGGCGACCTGTACTCCACGTTCGGGCTGTGGTTCTCGGATGCGCCGCAGGCGTGGGAGAACCTCGTGTCGCTGTTCACGCAGGACGGTGGCGCGTTCTCGATCTGGATCGTGAACTCGGTCATCTACTCGGGCGTCGGCGCGCTCGTCGCGACGGTGATCTCGACCGCGGCGGGCTACGCATTCGCGAAGTACGCGTTCCCGGCAAAGGAGACGTTGTTCTGGACGATCCTCGGCGGCGTGCTGGTGCCCGCGACGGTCATTGCGCTGCCGCTGTACTTCCTGCTGAACTCGGTCGGGCTGACCGGCTCGTACTGGAGCGTGCTGCTGCCGTCGATGGTGAGCCCGTTCGGCGTGTACCTCGCGCGCATCCACGCGAACTCGTCGGTGCCCGACGAGGTGATCGAGGCCGCGCGTATCGACGGCGCCGGCGACCTGCGGATCTTCGCGTCGATCGCGACGCGCATGATGACGCCCGCGATCGTCACGATCTTCCTGTTCCAGTTCGTCACGATCTGGAACAACTACCTGCTGCCGCTCGTCATGCTGAACGACACGCGGCGGTTCCCGATCACGCTCGGGCTCACCCTCTGGAACTCGCAGATCCAGCGCGACCCGGCATTCACGACGCTCGTCGTGACCGGGTCGGCAGTGTCGGTGATCTTGCTCGTGGTGCTCATGGTCTCGTTGCAGCGCTTCTGGAAGGCGGATCTGACGGCGGGCGCCTCCAAGGGTTGACCGGCTGCAAGGCTGGGCGGATGCCTCGCGGCGGGCGCCCTGGCAACGCCGCGCGCCCGTCGTGGTGAATCACGACGGGCGCGCGGCGTCGAGTCGGCAGCTGGGTGACGGAGGAGGGATCAGCCTTCCCGCACCATCTACCCGCCGAGGGATCGCAAATTGCAGGTGCGAGTGGGTCTATTACCAACCACCGGTGTAGTCGCCGCCGTCTTCACCCGAGCTGCTGTCCCTCTTGAGAGGGGCTGGCTTGCCGTCCCCGACCCCGCTGACGTGCCTGGTCGCTGGCGGGGTGCTGTCGGCGGAGGGAACGTGGTAATCCGTGTGCGCGTCCGCCGGGATGTCGACCACAGCCTTCTTGACGCCGAGCACCTCATCAGCCTGCTCCAGAGCCGTGCGGACGGTCCCAGCGTGAATCGCGTGATGTCCCTGCGGGTCGATCTTCGACAGCCGTGCCTGCGCCTTCGTGAGGTGCTTCTGCACGTCCTTTGCGTACATCACGAGGTTCGCGTCGATGTCAGCGAGCTTCTGCACGAACGTGTCGTAGTTCGCGGCTCTTGCGGCGTCGTTGCCGGGGTCGGGGAGGTTCGTATAGTTCGTCCTGAGGGTCATGAATCTCTTGAGCACGCGCCCCACGTGCGCGTCGAGCGTGAGCGTGACCGTCGCGAGATGCGTCTGGAACTTCAGGTCGTTGACGGCTTTGACGGCGTTATCGAGTTCAGTGACACCGATCTTTTGGAGGTCAATGGAACGGCCCTCGATTCTTCGAATCAACGTTTCCGCGTCGAGGCGCTTGCCGACACTCTGAGCGATCTTGGTCACACCAGCGCCGATGAAGAGCGCGGCGCTCACTGCGGCGAAGGTCCATGAGGCGATCTCGACTGCCTCCTTGTCGACCCACTGCACCTTCCCAAGCGCGTGGGCCACCTCGAACCCGGCGAGCACGGCGTCGCCGCCGGCGACCACGCCCGTGACAATGCCGAGCGCGCCAAGAGCAAAGCCACCGCTTGCCAGGAACGCCAGCGCGCCGACGAACGCCATCGCGAACCCGACCGCGACCGCGCCGAGTCGGAATGTGTCGACCTCCGACTGCCGCCCACTGGGATCGATGTTGGTGATCGGGTTCAGGTCGCCGTAGGCGTAGAGGTTCGCCAGGGGCGCGGCGTCTTCGGTGAGGAAGCGTGCCTGAACGGGGTCGTAGGTGCGCGGCCCGAGGGGTTGGGTGCCGTCGCGGTACGTGTATTCCGCGGCGTACTGGAACGGGTTGTACCCGAGCTCGCCGACACCGCCGGGAAGCGGGGTGGACTGCGCACCGGTGATGGTCGGCACACCGTAATCGGAGTACGCGTACCAGGTCCGGATCGCGCCATCCTGATCGAGGAGCTCGGTGACGTTCCCGTGCCGGTCGGTGCCGTAGTACGACGTGACCGCCGGCCCATCCCCGGTATCGGTGATGCGCGCCTGCCGGCTCGTGCCGATCAGGTAGCTCGCGGTGCCGCCCTCGCCGTCCGTGGTCTCGTGGACGTCGTTGAGCAGGGTGGCCCCGTCCCAGTAGAACCTGGTCGAACCGGTCTCGGTCGTGCGTTCACGACGGCTGCCATCGGCCCAGTACCTGGTGCCGATCTGCACGCCGTCGATCGTGGTCTGCACGATCGGGCGGTTCGCGGCGTCGTATTCGTACGCGGCGCCGACCCCGGACACGGTCAGGTTGCCGTCGGCGTCGAACTGCTGCGCACGCCGGTCACCGTCGGTCTCGATCGCGAGGAGTTCACCGACCTCGGAGTACTCGAACCGGCGTGTGGTGCTGACCTGCTCGGCCGTGTCGGGGTTCGTGATCACCGTCTCCGCGGCAAGGTCCCCACCCACCGTCGGCACGTACTCGGTGCGTTGCACGACCCGGCTGTCGGGTGCGTCGCTCTCGTGCACACTCGACCGGATCAGCCGCTCACGCAGGTCGTACTCGTACGCGGTGCGTGTGGCGTCCAGCTGCCCGGCGTCGTTCCGGACCCGGTCGACCCGGCTGGTCATCCGCCCGAACTCATCGAACACATACGACTCCCCCGCCGACCGCGACGCACCCTGCCCATCATGGAAGACCGTCGTCGCCGCGACCGGCTTCGAACCCGCGACCGGCGCACCGGCCGACGCATCCGGCTCGGGATACTCGAACGCCTGCTCCTGCACCACCCGCTCACCCGACGTCGCCGTCACCGCAACCGCACGCTCCGTCAACCGACGCTGCGCATCGACCGTGGAATCAACCCGCGTCTTCCCATCCGACAACCACGCCTCATACCCCGGCGCACCCGGCGCGGCGACAGCCAGCGCCGCACCGCCCACCGCGACCGACGCGTCGACGAACGGCCACCCACTCGGCACCGCCCCACCATGCACACCCCACTCGCGCACGCTCAGCTCGGCACCGGTCACCTCATCGACCAGCCGAACCCGGTCCACCCGCGCCACACCATCGGTCGACGCCTGCCACTCCACCACCGTCGACCCACCCGACGGCGTACTCACCCGCTCCACCAGGCCCGCACCGTCATACCCGACCCGAGTGGACCCCCCACCCGGACCGGACACCGCCGACACCCGACCACCATCGAGCTCGACCAGCCACCGCCCGCCCACACCCGAACCCTCGACCGGCGCCGTCACATTACTCCCCGGCACGATCACCAGCCGCGACGGATCCGACCAATCCAGCGACGTCACCGACCCATCAGGGCTCACCGCGGCAAGCAACTGGCCGCTCCCCCCAGCCTGCCAGCGCCAATCCAACCGGTCACCACCGACCACCAGCTTCGCGACCGGGAACCCCGCCGCATCGAAATACGTCGACGCGCCACCCAGCTCATGCAACACGTACGCGTACGACGTCTCGCCGACCGACCCATCGACCCGCGCCGGAACGACCGCGCCCGCCTCCGCACGCGCGAACCTCACATCCGACCCCGGATACCCTTCCAGCCCCGAAGGCGACGTCGCACTCATCGGGTACGCCCCACCGGTCGGCGGGTACACCCAGACACCCCCGGTCACCTTGAGCGTCGTCAACCCGAACGACCAGCCACCACCCAACCGCACGGCATCGGTCGCCGCGGCCCGCGAATCCCACGCCAGGCGCAACCCACCCGCCGCGACCGTGAACCCGAACGCCCCGTCCAGCTCACCGATCGTCGCCTCGAGCGCGTCGCCGAGCGCGAACGACCCCAGCTGCACGTCGCCCGCCTCACCGTCGGGCGGCGCCGCCGCCCACGCCGGCGAGACCAAACCCCCGACCAACCCGGCGCACAACACGGCGCCGACGGCGAGCCCCCACCTCCCGAGCCCGCGTTCTCGAGATCGGTCGACTCGACATTGGTCGGCACGCAGCATTGCACACTCCAAACTCATGGATATCGAAGGGATCAAAGTGCACTCTAATATACTTCTACGGAAGGTTCCATACCTGTTTCAAGGAATCGCCTCGGGTCTCGGGAATCGCCCCACTGCGCGTCGCGGTCGGCTGACGAGCCTCGTGGCGGATGCCTCGGGCCCGGTGCCGTGCGCCGATTCAGGCGTCGGCGGGCTGGCGGCGCAGTGCGAGGTACTGGTGCACGAAGGCGATAGCCATGCCGCCTTCGCCGACGCCCGCCGCGACGCGTTTGACCGAGCCCGAGCGCACGTCGCCGATGGCGAAGATGCCGGGCACGCTCGTCTCGAGCGCGAACGGCCGGCGGTCGAGCGGCCAGGCGCCGGCGTCCGAGGCATCCGTGCCCGTGAGCGTGAAGCCGTGCGCGTCGCGCACGACGTCCGCCGGCAGCCAGCCGGTGACCGCGTCGGCGCCGATCATGATGAAGACGACCGTGAACGAACGCCGGGTCGTGTGCTCCGCCCGGCGGTCGTAGACGTCGACGGACGCCAGCTCGCGGTCGCCGTGCAGCGCCGCGATCTCGCTGCGCGTCTCTACGGCGATGCCGCCGTGGTCGCCGATCTGGTCGATGAGGTAGCGCGACATGCTCGCCTCGAGCGATGGACCGCGAACCAGCATCGTGACGGTGCGGGCGTGTCGTGCGAAGAAGATCGCGGCCTGTCCGGCGGAGTTGCCCGCGCCGACGATCGCCACGTCGGCGCCTTTCGCGAGCGCGGCGTCGCTGCGTGCGGCGCCGTAGAAGACGCCGTTGCCGAGGAACCGCTCGATGCCCGGGACCGGCAGTGTGCGCCACGCCACGCCGGTGGCGACGATCACGACGGGGGCGCGCAGCGTGTCGCCGCCGTCGAGCACGACCTCGTGCAGTGCAACACCCGCACGGCCCGGCCGGATGGTCTCGACCGTGCGCGTCACCACGATCTCGGCGCCGAGACGTTTCGCCTGCTTGAGCGCACGGCTCGCGAGGTCGTCGCCCGAGATGCCGAACGGGAACCCGGTGTAGTTCTCGATGCGGGTCGAAGTGCCGGCCTGCCCGCCGGGCGCGAGCGACTCGATCACGACGGTGCGCAGCCCCTCGGCTGCGGCGTTCACCGCAGCGGTGAGCCCGGCCGGCCCGGCGCCGAGGATGACGACGTCGTAGTCGGTGGCCGTGGGCTCGACCTCGAGCCCGGCCGCGACGGCGACCGCGCGCAGGCTCGGGGCGACGAGCCGTGCACCGTCGGCACGTTCGAGGATCGGCCAGGAGGCGCCGGTTCGATCGGTGTCGGGCGCGTCGACGGTCACGCGCTCGAAGGCAACCTGGTTGCGGGTGAGGAATCCTGCGATCTCATGCGTGCGTGCGTGCTGCCGGGGCCCGACGAGTCGCACCTCGGTCTCGGGTTGTTCGGCGGCGAGGTCCTGGAGGGAGTCGAGGTAGCGGCGCGCGAGCGACGCGACGCGCGCCGGG
This sequence comes from Agromyces protaetiae, assembly GCF_030866785.1. Lineage (NCBI taxonomy): Bacteria > Bacillati > Actinomycetota > Actinomycetes > Micrococcales > Microbacteriaceae > Agromyces > Agromyces silvae. The sequence continues at coordinate 2,933,334 of NZ_CP133018.1, forward strand.
ATCGACGGCGCCATCGAGGCGACGGTGTAGAACGCCGTCACGTCGAGCTTGACGATCCGCGCGGCGCGGTCGGCGCGGCCGCTCGCGGGGAACGGCGTGCTGAGCGTCATCGGCACCTCGCCGAAGAACTGCCCGGGCTTGCGCCGCCCGATCACGCGCTCCTCGCCGTTGACGACCTTCGTGATCTCGGCGCCGCCCTCGACCACGACGAACAGCGCCCGCTCGTCGCCCTCGTGCGCGAAGTACTCGCCGGGGACCAGCCGGATGTCCTCGACCGCGTTCGCGAGGTACACGAGCGTCGGATCGGGCAAGGGCGCGAAGATCGGGATGGCCCGGAGTTCGCCGATCGTGATCATTCGCCGAACGTATCGAGCAGGTGCCGCACCGGTCAACGGACCCAGGTCGCCGATGTTCGGTGCACCGACGCTCGGTCGCCCGTCAGAAGTCCGCATCGAGCAGCGGGCGCCGGCTGTCGTCCGGCGACACGCTTCGGAGCAGGAGCGGAGAAGCCTCGCTCCGGTCCGGCGACGACTCCCTGGAACTGCGCGACGAGTGGGCTGGCGTGGGAACCGGGGTCGTCTCCTTGGCGAACAGGCCACCGATCTCCTTCTGCATCGCTCCCACCCGGCTGAACGCGTCGCGCGCCTGTTCCGTTCCGGCGAGACCCGACCTCGCCTGCCTGCGGAGCCGGGTCTCAGCCGCAGACAAGTAGACGCGAGCGGCCTTCAGATCGTACGTGAGGCTGTGATGCACGGTCTTGACGGCCGTGCGCGTCTGTTCCAGCACGTTGCCGCCGAAATCACGTGCGGTGTTCGCCTCGGTCGCCGCGATCGATTTCGCGAAGCGCAGATGCTTCAGCGCATTGTCGACGGTCTTCGCCGTCGCGCGATCCGTGAGGTTCGCCGCCGCACCGGCGAGCCCGTCCAGATCGGCATTGGCCAGCCAGGTGTTCCAGCGCATGATCTGCTGTTGCCGCCGTTCGAGGCTGCTCACCCCGTCGCTCAGGCGATCGGCGCAGTTCATGAGTTCGAAGCAGGTCGTCGCGGCTTTGCTGCCGCCGCGCGCCGCCCACCTGGCGGCCGCACCCCCGAAGCCGACGACGACGCTCGCGGCGGCGAACGCCCAGGAGGCGATCTCGATGGCGCGGTCATCCTTCGCGATGTCGATCCTCTGGCTTGCCTCGATGGCCTGAATGGCCGCAAGCAGGGTGTCGCCGAAGGCGATCGCGACACCGATGAACCCGAAGACGTTGAACAGTATGCCCGGCGTCATGACCATCGCCAGGCCACCGAACAGGGCCATGCCGAACGCGACCGCGCCGACGATGGTGTGCATCAGGTCCTTTTCGGCGTCGCGTCCGGTGGGGTCGATGTTGGTGATCGGGTTGAGGTCGCCGTAGGCGTACAGGTTCGCGAGGGGTGCGTCGTCTTGAGTGGTGAAGCGGGCCTGTGCCGGGTCGTAGATGCGCGGGCCGAGGGGTTGGCTGCCGTCGCGGTACGTGTATTCGCCGGCGTATTGGAACGGGTTGTGGCCGAGCTCGCCGATGCCTGCCGGAAGCTGGTCGGGCTGGTCGCCGGTCACGGTTGCGATGCCGTAGTCGGTGTACGCGTACGAGGTGGTGACCGTGCCGGTGTGGTCGGTCAGGTCAGTGATGTTGCCGTGTCGGTCGGTGCCGTAGTACGACGTGCTCGCCGCGTCATCGGCGGGGCGGATGCTTCGGGTGTGCCGAGTGGCTCCGATCAGGTAACTCGCGGTGCCGTGCGCGCCGTCGGCGGTGTCATGCACGTCGTTGAGGAGCCGGTCGCCGTCCCAGTAGTACCGGGTCGACCCGGATTCGGTCGTGTGCTCGCGGCGTGAACCGTCGGCCCAGTACCTGGTGCCGATCCGCACCCCCTCCCCGGTGGTGTGCGTGACCGGCAACCCCGCCGCGTCGAAATACGTCGACACCCCACCCAGCTCATGCAACACGAACGCATACGGCGTCTCACCCACCGACCCGTCCGCCCGCGCCGGCACCACCGCACCCGGCACCGCGGCCCGGAACACCACATCCACACCCGAATACCCATCAAGCCCCGACGGCACCGACGCATTCATCGCGAACGCCCCACCCGACGCCGGATACACCCACACCCCACCAACCACCCGCACCGTCGCCAACCCGAACGACCAACCGCCACCGAGCCCCACCGCATCGACCGCCGCCGCACGCGAATCCCAGCCCAGCTGCACCCCACCCGCCGACAGACCGAACCCAAACGACCCATCCAACTCACCGATCGTCCCCTCAAGCGCATCCCCCAGCGCGAACGACCCCAACTCCACCCCACCCGCACCACCACCAGGCGGCTCAACCGCCCACCCCGGCGACACGAGCCCGCCGACCAGGCCGACGCAGAGCACCGACCCGATGGCGATCGCCCAGCCCGCCCGGCCTCCGGATTCGATCCCGCAGCCACGTTCCACTCGACTCTGACCGGCACGCGCCATGACACACTCCAAGCATTCGACGATTGCATGTCAATATACTTGAACTCACCACATCGAGTAGTCCACTCGGCCGGCCCATTGTGGACAAGTCCCGCGGCGAGCGCGTCCGGGCCACGACACGGCCGCCCGCTCAGCCCTTCCGCTGCACCCGGTACTCCGTCGGGCTCATCCCGTGCACGCGGCTGAACTGCCGCGAGAAGTAGAACGCGTCCGCGTACCCCACGTCACGAGCGATCTCGGACACATGCAAGGCGGTCGTGTCGAGCAGCCTCCGCGCCCGAGCCATCTTGAGTGCGGTGTGATAGGCGAGCACGCCACCACCCGTCGCCTCCCGGAACAGCGCCCCGAGATGCGAGGTCGACACGCCCACGAGCCGCGCCAGGTCCGAGACCCTGATCGCCCCGTCGACCCGCTCCTCGAGATACCGCATCGCGCGTTCGAGCGGCTCGCCCTGCTCGGGCAGCTTGCGGTCGACCGCCAGCTGCGTCATGAGTCGCCACGCGATGCCCGCGGTCGCGAGCAGCCGAGCGGGCGACTGGTCGCGTTCGAGCGCCGACACGATCTCGTCGAGCAACACGGTCACGCGGTCCAACGCGCGCAGCGACACGAGCGGCCGACCCACGTCCGCCCCCACGGCGGCCCACAGGTCGGCGAGATCACTCCCGCGGAGATGACACCACCAGATCGTCCATGGATGCTCCGGATCAGCCCCGTACGAGTGTGCGGCCCCCGGCGGCACGAGCACGGCCGTCGACGGGCTCACCCGCACGCGCGTCCCGTCCAGGTCGAGCCAGCCGGCGCCGTCGACGCAGACGATGACGATCGCCTCCTCGGCGCCTCTCTGCCGCACACGCAGGTGCCCCCCGGCCCGCGGGAACCAGCCCGCGTCGGTCACGACGAGCCGCCGCGTGACCGGTCGCGCGAGCGCCTCGGCGACCGCGGGCCTCGGCACCACGCACAACCGCTGGTTCTCGAACCCGTCGCGACGCTCCACGTCCTCATCCTGTCATGGCCGCGCAGCGCCACGGCGTGGAATCGTCCATGTGCGTCCGACGATCGGCCATGTGCCAGAGACATCCGCCGACCTAGCGTTGACGCGTGACTTCCCCGAACCACCCCATCGCGCTGCCCGACGCCCCCGAGTCGCAGCAGCAGATCCTCGAGGCCGGCGGCGTCGCCTGCTGGGAGGCCCCGCTCACGATCGACACGTACGAGCCCGCCGAGCCCGACCGCTACCCGCTCTTCCTCGACCGGCGCGTCTATCAGGGCTCGAGCGGCAAGGTGTACCCGATCCCGTTCACCGACCGTATCCAGTCCGAGAAGGCGCCGCGCGCCTGGCGCGCGATCCACCTCGAGAACCGGTGGGTGCGCCTCGTGCTGCTGCCCGAGCTGGGCGGCCGCATCCACATCGGCTACGACAAGACCGCCGACTACGACTTCTTCTACCGCAACAACGTGATCAAGCCCGCGCTCGTGGGCCTCGCTGGCCCGTGGATCTCGGGCGGCGTCGAGTTCAACTGGCCGCAGCACCACCGGCCCGCGACCTACCTTCCCGTCGAGACGACGATCGAGCACCACGACGACGGCTCGGTCACGGTCTGGCACAGCGACCTCGACCAGCTGCAGCGCATGCGCGGCAGCCACGGCATCCGGTTGCACGCCGACCGGGCGCTCATCGAGCTCGACGCGCGGCTCACCAACCGCACGGATGTGCCGCAGACCTTCCTCTGGTGGGCGAACGTCGCAGCCCGGTCGCACGAGCGCTACCAGTCGTTCTTCCCGACCGATGTGCGCTACGTCGCCGACCACGCACGCCGTGCGATCACCGCGTTCCCGCGAGCCGACCGCCCCTACTACGGCGTCGACTACCCGGAGCTCGCGGCCGAGCGCCCCGATGCCGATCGCATCGACCTCTACTCGAACATCCCCGTGCCGACGTCGTACATGATCACCGACACCGCCGACGACTTCTTCGGCGGCTACGACCACGACGCCCGGGCCGGGTTCGTGCACTGGGCCGACCGCGCGATCGCGCCCGGCAAGAAGCAGTGGACGTGGGGCGATGGCGAGGTCGGCCATGCCTGGGATCGCCACCTCACCGACGGCGACGGCCCGTACGTCGAGCTCATGGCGGGCGTCTTCACCGACAACCAGCCCGACTTCAGCTGGCTGCAGCCGGGCGAGACCCGCGAGTTCCGCCAGTTCTGGTACCCGATCCGTGAGATCGGGCCTGCGGTGCAGGCCACGCTCGAGGCGGCGGTGGCGGTCGAGGTCAGCGAACGCGGGCCGGATGCCTCGGGCGATACGGATGCCCCGGGCGGAACGGATGCCCCGGTCGGAACGGATGCCTCGGGCGATACGGATGCCCCGGTCGGAACGGATGCCCCGGTCGGAACGGATGCCCCGGGCGCCGGCGCCCGTCGTACCGTGCGCGTGGGCATCGCGACGACCGCCGCGCACGAGTCGGTCGCGATCGAGGTCCGCCGGGGCGAGGCGGTGCTGGCCGCGTGGACGACGGCGATCAGCCCGGAGCATCCGTTCACCGCGACCGTCGACGCGACCGGCGACCTGACGCGCGACGACCTCGTCGTCGTCGCGACCGCCGCGGGCCGCACGCTCGTCGAGTGGCGCGCGCACGAGGTGCCCGCGGGCGAGCCGTGGGTCGCCACCGAGCCGCCCGCCGCCGCCGACATCGACAGCGCCGACGAGCTCTACCTGACCGGGCTGCACCTCGTGCAGTACCGCCACCCGACGCGCGCCGCCGAACCGTACTTCGCCGAGGCGCTGCGCCGTGACCCGGGCGACAGCCGCGCACGCATCGCGCTCGCGCGCCTCGCGTACGACCGCGGCGAGCTCCACGTCGCACTCGACCACCTCGACCGCGCGGTCGAGCGGCTCACGCGACGCAACCTCAACCCCCAGCACGGCGACGTGCACCTGCTGCGCGCGCTCGTGCTCGAACGTCTCGGGCGCGAGCAGGAGGCGGGCGATGCGTTCGGCAAGGCCGGCTGGGACGGCACGCTCACGCTGCCCGCCGCGCTCGGCCGCGCCCGGCTCGCGCTCCGCGCCGGTGACGCGGCACGTTCGCTGCAGTTCGCCGACGCCGCCCTGGCAGCCGACCCCGCCAGCCCGCAGGCGATCGCCGCGCGCATCGTCGCGCTCCGCGTGCTCGGCGCGGCGACGTCCGCGAGCGCACCGTCGTCCCTCGGCACGACCGCTGCCGCGACCGCCGAACGCGAGCTCGCGGCTGCGCGAGCGGCCGACCCGCTCGACCCCCTGCTCGCGGCGCTCGACGACGCGCTCGACCCGGTCGACGCGCGTACGCTCGTGACGATGGCACACGAGCTGCACCGCATGGGCGATCGCGCCCGCGGGCTCGCGCTCGCGCGGCGCGCGAGCGCGGCCGAACCCGGTCCCTTCGGCAATCCGGCACCGCTCGCGCACTACACGGTCGCGGCGTTCCTCGAGACCGACGGTGATGCGGCCGGTGCCGCCGAGGCCCGCGCCGCCGCCCGCGCGGCTGATCCGCGGCTCGCGTTCCCGGCGGGCCTCGACGACCTCGCCGTGCTCGAGGCCGCCCTCGCGGCCGACCCCGCCGACACGCGGGCCGAAGGCTACCTCGGCTGCTGGCTGCTCGATGCCGGCCGCACGGCCGACGCGCTCGTCGCGCTCGACGCGGCCATCGCAGGTGGCGATCCCACCGCGACCGGATCCGAGACCGACTCCGCTGCGGCCCGCTCCGCGACCGACCCCGCCGGGGCGGCCGACCCCGTCGTCTGGCGCAATGCCGCGGTCGCCCTCGTGAACACGGGCGGCGACCTCGCGGAGGCCGACCGCCGCTACGGCATCGCCCTGCGACTCAGCCCTGGCGACGCCCGCCTCGTGTACGAACGCGACCAGCTCGCCGCGGTCCGCGGCATCGCCGCCGCCGACCGGCTCGCCGCGATCGAGGCCGCAGGCCCCGGCGTGCTGATCCGCGACGACCTCGCGATCGGCTCCGCGAACCTCCTCGTCGACGTCGGCCGCGCCGACGAGGCACTCGCCTTCCTGGCGGGCCGTGCGTTCCAGCCGTTCGAGGGCGGCGAGGGCCAGGTCATCTCGGTGTTCGACCGGGCGAGCGCCGCGGTCGCCCGCGACCTGCTCGCCCGCGGCGAGACCGCCGCGGCGATCGAGCTGCTCGAGGGCGGCATCCGGGTGCCCGAGCACCTCGGCGAGGGCCGCCACCCCGCGGTCGTCGTCGCCGAGCGGTTCGTGCTGCTCGGCAACGCGCACGCCGCGCGCGGGGATCGCCTGTCCGCCGAGGCGGCCTGGCGCCGCGCACGCGACGGCGGCGGGCCACTCGCCGCCGGCGAGCACGTCGTCACCGCGGGCGACGCCTGGATCGGCCACGCGCACACGCTGCTCGGCGAGACCGACGCGGCCGAGCGGGTCTGGGCCGCGCTCGAGGCCCGCGCCGATGCGCTCGACGCCGCCGCCGACACGGTCGACTACTTCGCCACCTCGCTCCCCGAGCTGCTGCTGTTCTCGGTCGACACGGCCGAGCGCCGCGCCGCCGAGGCGCACGAGCTCCGCACGCTCGCCGCCGCAGGCCGAGCCGGAGGGCGGGCCGCCGCATGACCGAGCGCTACCTGGGCACGCCCGCCGCACCCGCGGCGCCCGAGCCAGGCCTGACCGGCCCGATCCCCGGGCATCTGCCCGAGCGGCTCGCGATCAGCCTGTGGGACTTCTCGTGGTACACGCGTGCCGGCGCCGGCGAGCCGTACGAGCACCTCGACCGTGCCATGGCCGAGACCGTCGACCGCGGCTACAACGCGATCCGCATCTGCGCCGCGCCGCTGCTCGTCGCGGGCGGGCTGCAGGTCGACGGCGCACGCCTCGACGACCTGGCCGCCGATCTGCCGATCGAGGGGCTCGGCGCGGCCACCACCGGCGGCTACTATGGCGAGCGCACGCGCTGGTACGACACGCCGGGCGGCTATTCGATCGACGTGCGCTCGCGCCTCTTCGAGCTCGTCGAGACCGCGAAGCGGCACGGCGTCGTCGTGATCCTCGCGAGCTGGGAGTACCAGCAGTCGCCCTCGTTCGCGGGCGACGAGCGCTGGTTCCGGGCGATCGACCAGGTGCCACTCGCCGACCGGTACCGCGTGCTCGCCGAGGCCTTCGACCGCATCCTCGCCGAGCTCGAGGCATCCGGACTCGCCGACGCGATCGCGTTCACCGAACTGCACAACGAGGTCGACTTCTCGATCCTGCCGCCAGTGCAGGAGGGCGGCGAAGCCGCCATCGAGTGGCTGCGGTCGAGGCATCCGAACCAGCTCGTGACCGCGAGCTACGGCAAGCCGCCGCACCTGGCCATGCACCGGCTCTCCCCCGCGCTGGGCGTGGCGCAGTTCCATGTGTACAGCTACGGCGTGCTCGACGCCCTGCAGCGGCGCATCGACATCCGGTCCGAGGGCACCGAGGGCTTCCCGAACGCCGAGCTGCGCGCGCTGCTGCGCCCGGACGCGCCGAGCTTCGCCGAGTACGGCCGGCCCGCGCCGTGGAAGCTCGAGGCCACCGTGATCACCGACCAGATGATCTACGGCTACGACCAGCTCGACGCGGACGCGTGGGACACCTGGCTGTACGACCACTACGGCGAATACCGCGAGGTGATGCTGCGCGAGATCGAGTCGCGCGTGATCGCGATCGCCGAGTGGGCGAGGTGGCGCGGCGTGCCCGCGGTCGTGGGCGAGGGCTGGGTCGGCTACACGCCGCTGCACGGCACGTTCGAGGAGGGCCCGGTCGGCCGCGCGCTCGCCGAGCACGGCGTGCGCACCGCGCTCGAGCACGGCGTCTGGGGCGTGGTCGCGTGCTCCAACGCGGCTCCGCATCACCCCATGTGGGCGGATGCCACGTGGCAGCGCCGCGTCAACGCGCTGGTGACCGGCGCCGCCTGACCCACCGAGGCGACACGCGACGCTCGACCCCTGGACGACCGTCCTGACAGACCCCTCCCATGCGAGCATCCCTCACGATACGATGAGGCGCCCCGTACCGATGCAGTCGCGTGCCCAGGAGGACCCATGTCCGAGTCCAGCCCCACCGCCCCGGCGACCCTTCACGATGTGGCCCGTGAGGCGGGAGTCTCGCTCGCGACGGCCTCGCGCTCGCTGAACGGCAGCACGCGGCGCGTCAACGACGACTACCGCCAGCGGGTCATCGAGGCGGCGGCACGGCTCAGATACACCCCGAACCTCTCCGCGCAGGCCGTCGCGCGCGGCACCACGACGACGGTGGCCCTGGTGGTCGCCGACCTCACCGACCCCTACTTCTCCTCGATCGCGTCGGGCGTCATCGCCGAAGCCGATCGAGAGCGATTGATCGTGACCATGGCCGCCACCGAACGCGATCCCGAACGCGAGCTCGACCTCGTACGACGTCTGCGCGGCCAGCGTCCGCGGGTGATCGTGCTGGCGGGCTCGCGGCCAGAGGTCGACGAGACCGGCGCCGCCCTGGCCGCCGAGCTCGCCGCCTACGAGGACGCGGGCGGCCGCGTCGTGCTCATCAGCCGCAACGAGCTCGGCTTCCGCACCGTGCGACTCGGCAACCGGGCGGGCGCAGAGGCGCTCGCCCGAGAGCTGCTCGGGCTCGGCTACCGGCGGTTCGCGGCCATCACCGGCGCCGACGACCTGCGCACGACGAGCGATCGGCTCGACGGGTTCCGTGCCGGGATCACGGCCGGCGGCGGCCGGCTCGATGATGCCGACGTCATGCGTGCCGCACTCACGCGAGACGGCGGGTACGCCGGCACTCGCGAGCTGATCGAGCGCGGCCTCGACGGTGTCGAGCTGGTGTTCGCTGCGACCGACGTGATGGCCATCGGCGCACTGTCGGCCATCCGCGACGCCGGGCTGGCACCGGGTCGCGATCTCGCGGTCGCAGGCTTCGACGACATCGCCACGGCTCGCGACGTCAGCCCGTCGCTCACGACGGTGCACCTCCCGCTCGATGAGATCGGCTGCCGCGCGCTCCGCCTCGCCCTCGACGAGGCCGGTGGCGACGCCTCGATCGAACCCCTGGTCGTCCTCCGCGATTCCACCCCGCGGCGCGACTGACCTCCGTTCCTGGGCCGCTACTCCGGGCCGCTACTCCGGGCCGCTATTCCGAGACGCGGGTGGGCGCGGCGGCTCGGCGGCGTTCCTCCATAATGCCGACGAACACGCCGTACACGCCGGCCGACGCGACGATGCCGATGACGAAGGCCCAGGCCGCCGGCCGGTCCCACGCGACGTCTCCGCTCCGGATGACGAGGCCGAACAGCATGGCGGCGAGACTCACGAGCTGTGCCTGGAACACCCATCGGAACGACGACCAACGACGGTCGCGGAGCATCCAGATGTTCACGAAGCCCGGCAGCGTCAGCACCGCGCCGACGACCCGCGCGGTGAGCGGAGTCACCTCCCAGCCCCAGGTGCCGATCAGCATCAGGGGCATGCTGAACAGCACGAGCCCGGTGACCGCGGCCGCGCCGCCGACGAGGGCGAGCGATACACGCCACGGTGCGGGGATCTCGACGTCCCCCGGCTCCATCGTGCGCGGGTCGTGCCGGACGTTGAGGATGAGCGCGAGCAGCGTGAGCGGCGGCGTGAGCACATACAGGGTCGCCCAGGTCACGAACGACGGATGCCCCGGGTGGAAGCGGTCCCAGTGCAGCGCCGTCGCGGTGCCGAGGAGCGTCGCGAACACGACGACCGCAGGGAACCCCCATGCGACACGATGCCAGGCACGCTGCCGGACGACCTGGATGAAGAACCAGATCCCGCCCGCGTAGGCCGATCCCAGAAGGGTCGCCGTGAGCGGCGGCAGGATGGTCCACGCGAAATGGGTCTCGGTCTCCCCCGGCAGCCCGAGCAGCAGCACCGCCGCGACGACGAGGAAGGGCAGGATGAGCGCGCCCACGACGCGCGTGAACGGGAGGACCCGATCGTCCCGCGCGGCGGTCATGTGGGCTCCCCCACGATGCCCCGCCTCGCCTCGGGAGGCGGCTTCGCCGGGACGCCCGGCCCGGAGTCATCGGGCACCGAGGCATCCGGCACCGAGGCATCCGGCCCCGCAACCCTCGTCGCCGAGGCATCCGCCACCGAGGCATCCGCCACCGAGGCATCCGGCCCCGCAACCCTCGTCGCCGCGGCATCCGCCACCGAGGCATCCGTCGCCGCCAACGCGACCGCCTCGGCGACGCGCAACCCGCGGCCGGTGCGCCGGCCCGCCGCGAACTCGCCCGCGAGCGGCCCCGCCGTGAATGGCTCGACGAAGGGCCCGAAGAAGCTGAACGAGGGCGCGTTGTAGAGACCCGTGCGCTCGCGCAGCACCTCGGCCGCGCCGAGCAGCTCGCCCGAGCGGCGTGCGTCGCCGCGTGCGGCGGCGACCGCGACGAGCCCCTCGAGTCCGTACGCGACACCCTCGTCGTGGCCGAGCCCGTGCGACAGCGCGAGACTCCGCGAGAACTGCGCAGCCGCCTGCCCGACCGCTCCCTGCAGGATCTCCGCCCAGCCGCGGTGGTGCATGGCGATGGCGGCACCCAGCTCATCGCCCTGCGTCGTCGCGACCCGGAGGCTCGCATCGAAGTACCCCTGCGCCGCGGCGAGCTGCTGCTGCACGAGCGCGATCCGGCCCATCGTGACGAGCGCCATGGCCTCACCCCAGTGGTCGCCGGCCTCGCGGAACCGGTTCAGCGCGGTCTCGAGCGCGACCCCGGCGCGCTGGGCGTCGGGGCGCTCGGCGCCGAGCAGCGCGAGCCCGAGGGAGATGAGCGCGAGCGCCTCACCCGACCGGTCGCCCGCGCGGTGGAACCGTTCGGCGCTCTCCTCGAGCCCGGGCACGACCCAGTCGTTCGGGTTCTGCCAGAACCCGATCGCACGCGTGAAGTAGAGCGCCGTCGCACGTGTGAGATCGTCGAGGTCGCCGTCGGCGTCGAGCAGCTCGGTCATCCAGGCGTGGACGGCGCCGAGATGCCCGTCGACCCACCAGTACACGTAGAGGGTCCACGCGAAATGCGCGGCGAGCTCCGACTGTCCGGTGTCGAGCAGATGCCGCATCGCGGCACGCAGGTCGTCGGCCTCCTCCGAGAGCCGCGCGACCCAGGCGTGCTGCCGCGGCCCCTCGAGCTCGGCCTCGGCCTGCTCGCCGAGCGCGACGTACCAGCGCGCGTGCACATCACGGAGCTCACGCGCATCGGCGCGGCCGTCGAGCTGCTCGCGGGCGTACTCGCGCACGGTCGCGAGCATCGTGAACACCGCCCGGTCGCCGTGCTCCTGCTGATGCACGAGGCTCCCGTCGACGAGGGCCGCGAGGTCGTCGAGGAGATCGCCGTCGGCGATGCCGGCCGCGACCGCCTCGACCGCTTCGAGCGGGAAGGCACCCGCGAACACGCCGAGCCGGGTGAGCAGCTCGGCCGCGGACGGTTCGAGGAGCTGCGTGCTCCACTCGATCGCGCGCCGCATGGTCCGTTGCCGTTCGGGCAGGTCGCGCGGTCCCCCGGCGAGCAGCGGCAGCCGACGGTCGAGACGGTCGAGCAGCGCCGCGGGCGTCAGCACCCGTGCCCGCGCGGCCGCGAGCTCGATTGCGAGCGGCACCCCGTCGAGCGCGACACAGATCCGCGCGACGTCGTCGGCGTTCTCGGTCGTGAGCTCGAAGTCGGGCGTCGCCGCGCGCACGCGCTCCACGAAGAGCGCGACCGCGGGATTGCGCGCCGCTTCCCCGACGGCGGCCGCCGCGCGCTCGGGATCGGGGAGCGGCAGCGGGCCGACCTCGACCCCGTGCTCGCCGGAGACGCGCAGGAGGATGCGGCTGGTCACGAGCGCACTCACGGTCGGCACGTCCGCGAGCAGCGCGCGGAGCTCAGGTGCCGCATCGACGACCTGTTCGAAGTTGTCGAGCAGCATGAGCAGCCGACGACCGTGGAGCGCCGTCCGCAGCTTCTCGTCGAGCCCGCCGCCGCCGAGGTCGCGCACGCCGATCGCCTCGGCGACCGCTCGCGTCACGAGCGCAGGGTCGGTCACGGGCGCGAGGTCCACGAAGGCGATGCCGTCGGCGAATCGGTCGTGCATCGCGCGCGCCGCCTCGATCGCGAGCCGGCTCTTGCCGATGCCGCCGGGCCCGGTCACCGTCACGAGGCGGGCGTCGCCACCCAGCAACCCGGTCACCGTCTCGAGCTCGTGGGCACGCCCGATGAGCGGCGTGAGCACGGCCGGCAACGTGGCTTCCGCCCGGAACCCGGCCGTCGCCTCGTCGTCCGGTTCGGCGCGCACGCCGGCGCCCGCGAGGGCGAACCGCTCGGCGAGCAGCGTCGTGAGGTCGGCGCGCACGAGCGCGGCGAGATCGTCGGGACCGCTGAACGACACGTACGACGCCCCGTCGTCGTCCCGGATGCGGTGCAACAGCTCGGCGAGCCGAGGCTCGCGCGTCGACGCCGCCTCCTTGACGTACACGAGTTTCGGCAGCTCGGGCGGCGCGAGCCGGTACTCGTCCTCGAGCCCGGAGATCTCCTCGCCCGGCGCGACCCAGCCGTACCGTTCCCCGTAGAGGCCGACGAAGATGTCGCTCTGCGCGAGGTAGGCGCGGTAGAGCTCGCGCGGCGGGTGGGGGCGCGCGCCGAGCTCGAACATGACGGGCGCGAGCCCGAGCTGCTCGATCGCGGCGCGCACGGCGCGTCGCTCAGGCGCCAGCTCCTTGAGCGTGGAGCTGACGAACACGCGGAGGCGCTGGTCGGGTGTCCTGATCGCGCCCGCGACCCGGTTCATGAGGGAAAGTCTGGTTCTCCGGCGTCCGGCTGTCCAGAGGCGGTGCGTGAGGCGTAGCCTGGCGGCGTGCGCTGGTCGCGCACGACCGTCGATCGGAGGCGGGCATGGTCGAGGACAACACCGACGTCGCGCAGACGGCTCCGATCATCCTCGTCTCGGCCGCGGGCGAGGCCGGGCGGTCCGCGATCGCGGCCCTGCGCACGCGCTATTCGGCCGACTACGAGCTCGTCGTCGTGGGCGATCCGGCGGATGCCTCGGGGGCCGCGCCCGCGGCCGGCCAGGCCGAGCGCCCCGCCGAGGCGCTCGATGCGGTCGTTGCGGGCCCGGCCGAGGCGCTCGACGCGGTCGCTGCACGGCGCGCCGCCGCGCTGGCCGAGGCGCTCGACGCCGCCGCCGCGGCGCATCGCGCGATCGCCCTCGCGCTCGTCGACGCCGCCGCCGCGGGCGACGGCGGGAGCCTCGCGGGCATGCGCGAACGCTGGCCCGACGCTCGGCGCTCGTTGCTCATCGGCTGGGGCGGGTGGGCCGACGCCGTCACCACCCGAACACTGCTCGAGCTCGCGTCCCAGGGGCGGGTCGACGGCTACGTCGTCGCGCCCGACAGCCCGCACGACGAATCGTTCCACGCCGAGATCACGGGGTACCTCCGGGAGTGGGCGGTGGCCTCGGCCGTGCATCCGGCGAGGTTCACCGTGGTCGGCGACGACGGCGACCCCCGCGTGCACGCCGTGCGCGCGCGACTCGCCCGCCAGGGCACGCCCGCGCGGGTCATCCAGTCCGAGCAGCCCGAGGCTGAGACACTCAGGACCCTCGGCCGCCCCTCGGCAGCCGTCCTGGTCGGCACCCCCTCGGGCGACGTGCTCGCCGACCCGACCGACGCCGACCTCGCACGTGCCGCGGGCCTCACGACCGAGCTCCCCGACCACGAGGTCGAGGTCACCGTCGTCGGGGCCGGACCGGCCGGTCTCGCGGCCGCGGTCTACGCCGCGAGCGAGGGCCTCGACACCCTCGTGCTCGAGTCGGGCGCGGTCGGCGGTCAGGCCGGATCGAGCTCGTTGATCCGCAACTACCTGGGATTCCCACGCGGCGTCTCGGGCGCCGACCTGGCGCTCCGCGCCTACCGGCAGGCCTGGATGTTCGGCGCCTCCGTCGCGCACGCGCGGCACGCCACCGGCATGCGGGTCGGCACCGGCGGCTTCGAGCTCGACGTCGACGGCACCGACCGTGTGCGCACGCGCAGCGTGGTGCTCGCGACCGGCGTGAGCTATCGGCGGCTGCGCGTTCCGGCCCTTCGGGCATTCGTCGGGGCATCCGTGTTCTACGGCGCGTCCTCCGTCGAGGCGCGCGCCCAGCGCGGCCGTGACGTGCTCGTCATCGGCGGCGGCAACTCTGCCGGGCAGGCAGCGCTGCACCTCGCCCGGTTCGCACGCTCGGTCGCGCTCGTCGTGCGCGGGCCGTCGCTCGCCGAGAGCATGTCGCAGTATCTGATCGACGAGCTCGCCGATGCCGGCGTCGGACTGCGCACCAATGCGCGGGTCGTCGATGCGCGCCCCTCGGCGGCCGGCGACCGGCTCGGCGCCGTCGTGCTCGAACACACCGACAGTGGCGACCGCGACGAGGTGCCGACGGACTCGCTGTTCGTCACGATCGGCGCGCGCCCGCACACCGACTGGCTGCCGCCGGAGGTGCTTCGCGATCAATGGGGTTCGGTGATCACCGGGGCCGAGGTGCTCACCGAGGGCGGGCGGCGTGCGTGGCCGCACGACCGCCCGCCGGAGCCGCTCGAGACCTCGGCGGCCGGATGCTTCGCGGTCGGCGATGTGCGCCGCGGCTCCGTGAAGCGCGTGGCCGCCGCGGTCGGCGAGGGGTCGGTGGTCGTGTCGTCGGTGCACCGGCACCTCGGGGAGCTGCAGCTCGGCTGACGGAGCTGCGGCTTTGCTGACAGAGCTGCGGCTCGGCTGACGGAGCCGCGGCTCGGCTGACAGCCGCGGCGCCCACCCTGTCGACCCCCAGGTGCGCTCGCTACGCTGGTCCGGTGCCGTTCGATCTCCGTAGCCTGCCCGTCGATCGCCGCTCCGCGTCACTCCTCGGGAAGCGCGGCCTGACCTATCGTGCCGTCGACCCGGCCGACCGTGTCGAGCTCGACGCCTGGCTGCACGCCGACCAGCGCGGGTTCCACGAGCCCCGCCCGACCGCCGCGGAGCTGGACTTCGAACGCACCGTGTTCGGGGACCGCCGGCTCCTCGGCGTCTACGACGCGACGGCGACCGAACCCGAGATCCCCGTCGCCACGATCTCGGGCTGGCCGACCGGCCTCAGCGTGCCGGGCGACCGCAGCGTCGACGCCTGGGCCGTGAGCTCGGTGACCGTCGCTCCGACGCACCGACGTCGCGGCATCGCACGAGCACTGCTCGAGGCCGAGCTCCGTGCCGCCACCGAGGCTGGTGCCGCCCTCGCCGTGCTCACGGTCACCGAGGCGACGATCTACGGACGGTACGGCTTCGCGCCCGCCGCGCGCAGCGCGACCGTCTCCGTCGACCGGCGGCGCGCCCACTGGAGCGGACCGGATGCCCCGGGCCGGGTCCACCTCGTCGAGCCGGCGTCGCTCCGCGATCTCGCGCCGCAGCTCGCGCGCCGCGCGGTCGCCCGCACGCCGGGTGAGATCGACCGGTGGCCGGGACTCCTCGACCGGGTGCTCGGACTCGTCGAACCCGACGCCGAGCGGTCGCGTCGCGTCCGCGCGATCCGGTACGACGACGAGCGCGGTGAGCCGCAGGGGTTTCTGACGTACCGGGTCACTCGGGAGCCCGATCGACCAGGCGTCTTGCAGACAAACTTCATGGCCGCCGCGACCGACGACGCGGAGCGGGCGCTCTGGCGCACCCTGGTCGAGGTCGACTTCATCGACGAGGTGCGCGCCCTGCTGCGCTCCGTCGACGAGCCGCTGCCGTGGTTGCTCGAGGATCGTCGCGCCGTGACGGTGAGCGACGTCGTCGATCACCTCTGGGTCCGCGTGCTCGATCCGGTCGCCGCGCTGCGTGCACGCCGGTACGGCGCCCCGGGCTCGCTCACGCTCGAGATCGAGGACCCGCTCGGGCACGCCGACGGCACCTTCGAGCTCGAGGTCGCGAGTGACGGGCGCGCCGAGGTCAGCCGGGTCGAGGCGCCCGCCGACGCCCCGGCCGCCGCCGCACGCCGACGCCGCAAAGCAGGCACGCTGCGACTCGGCGTGCGCGAGCTCGGGGCGATCTACCTGGGCGACGTCCGCCCGACGACCCTTCTCCGTGCGGGGACGGTGACCGAGACCGGGCGCGGCGTCGCCGCCCTCGCCGACCGCATCTTCGCCGCCTCCAGGGCCCCACAGCTCAGCATCTGGTTCTGAGCGGCCGGCCTCCGCCCGAAGCATCCGCTCATCACGTCACCAGTCCGAGGCATCCCCTCACCCGCGCCATCCCCTCACCCGAGCCATCCCCTCACCCGCGCCATCCCCTCACCCGCGCCATCCCCTCACCCGCGCCGTCTCCTCAGGCGCCCATTCCCTCACGCCCCCATTCCCTTGCTCAGGAAGATCGCGCACCCAACCGGCGTGTCGGGGCGCGGCACGCCGCAGCCGCACAGATTCTTCCTGCACAGGAAGCGCGCCGTCACGCACACTCCGCGGCCCACTCCCGGCGCCCGCCGGGCCACTCCGTCCACCAACGCGACCGATTCCCTGCTCAGGAAGATCGCGCACCCGACCGGCGTGTCGGGGCCGGGCACGCCGCAGCCGCACAAATTCTTCCTGCAGTGCGAGACCCGCCGCAGTCGCGGGGTCACGTGAGCTGCATCGCGCGCAGCGGACACGAAGAAGGGGCGCCCGGAACGGGTGCCCCTTCGTCGTGTGCCGACCGGTTACGGCGCGGGGGTCGGCGTCGGGGTCGGGGTCGAGTCGTTCGACTCGAGCGAGCTCTCGCTCGCGGCCTGCGTCACGAACGCCTGGAACTCGCTCGCGTCGGTGAGCGAGCCCGAGTAGGACTTGCCGTTCACGAGCACCGTCGGCGTGCCCCGCACGCTCTCGATCTCGGAGTTCGGGATGGGCCCGGCGAGCGCGCGCGCCGTGGAGTCCTGCACCCAGGACTTGAATCGGGTCTCGTCGATGCAGGCCTCAACCTCGCTGAGCGAGGACACCCCGACGTCGGACGCGAGCGCCTTGAGCTCCTGGTTCGACAAGCCGGTCGAGCCTTCGGCCGGCTGGTTCTCGAAGAGGATCGCGTTGAAGTCGAAGAACGACTCGGGCGACTGGTCGGCGACGCACGCCGCGGCGTTCGCGGCCCGGAGCGAGTACTGCGTGCCGGCGGACTTGTTGGAGAGGATCGCGATGGGATGCACCTCGAGCGTGGCCGCCCCGGACTCGACGAGCGTGCGGAGGGTCTCACCGTTGGTCGCTTCGAAATCGCCGCAGAAGGGGCAGAGGTAGTCGACGTAGGTGACGATGTTCGCGACATTGCCGCTGTCGTCCTGCTCGGTGGGAACGGGGTCTTCGCCCGGGTCGAGCGCGGGCGTCTCGACGGCGGTGATGGTGCCGTCGGCGCCGGTCAGCACGATGCCGTCGCTCGCCATGTTGGCCGGGCCCGGGCCGGCAGGCTTCACATTGTTGAAGATGAGCGCGCCGATCAGGGCCGCGACCGCGACGACCACGACGATGACCCCACCCTGAATCAGGACCTTCTTGCGCTTGTCCTTCTTCTTCTGCTGTTCGCGGAGGACCTTGGCCTTCTCCCTGGCCGCCTCTCTGCGATCGTTACGGGTGGGGCGTGGCTGACTGGATCCGCCGTTGCTCATCGATGGTCACTCCGGGACTGTGCTTTTCGGGGGCTCGCTGCTGTGTGGGCGCGCGGAAGTTCGCGTGTGAACGCCCTAACGATAGTAGGTACGGTGTCTGGGAAACACCCAGGTGCACGCCGCATGCCATACTGATGAGGCGTCGATGACGACGCGATCATCCATTCACTACGGATCGTCCGGCACGTACCTGCCGGTGAAGGAGAAGCACAACCATGGCATCAGTCACGTTCGACCAGGCCACCCGCCTCTACCCCGGCGGCACCCGACCGGCCGTCGACAAGCTCGACCTCGAGATCGCCGACGGCGAGTTCCTCGTCCTCGTCGGCCCCTCGGGATGTGGAAAGTCCACGTCGCTCCGCATGCTCGCCGGCCTCGAAGAGGTCAACGAGGGCAACATCTTCATCGGCGACCGCAACGTCACCGACGTGCCGCCGAAAGACCGCGACATCGCCATGGTCTTCCAGAACTACGCGCTGTACCCGCACATGACGGTCGCCGAGAACATGGGCTTCGCGCTCAAGATCGCCGGCGTCAACAAGGATGAGCGCGCCGCGCGCGTCCTCGAGGCGGCGAAGCTCCTCGACCTGGAGCCCTACCTCAGCCGCAAGCCGAAGGCCCTCTCGGGTGGTCAGCGTCAGCGTGTCGCCATGGGCCGCGCGATCGTCCGCCAGCCGCAGGTGTTCCTCATGGACGAGCCACTGTCGAACCTCGACGCGAAGCTCCGTGTGCAGACGCGCACGCAGATCGCGTCGCTGCAGCGCCGTCTCGGCGTCACCACGGTGTACGTCACGCACGACCAGACCGAGGCGCTCACGATGGGCGACCGCATCGCGGTGCTGAAGGACGGCCTGCTCCAGCAGGTCGGCACCCCGCGTGACCTGTACGAGAGCCCCCAGAACGTGTTCGTCGCGGGCTTCATCGGCTCGCCGGCCATGAACCTGTTCCACGCCGACGTGACCGACGGCGGCATCCGGTTCGGCACCGCCGTCGTGCCGGTCGAGCGCCAGGCGCTCGACCACGCGTCGGGCAAGGCCGTCACGGTCGGCGTCCGCCCCGAGGACATCCAGGTCTCGACCACGGCGAGCGAGGGTCTCGCGGTGACCGTCGACCTCGTCGAGGAGCTCGGCGCCGACGGCTACCTGTACGGCCACTCCGAGATCGAGGGCAAGCGCACCGACATCGTCGCGCGCGTCGACGGCCGCATCCACCCGCACGCGGGCGACACGGTCTACCTCACGCCGACGCCGAACCACGTGCACGTGTTCGACGCCGAGTCGGGCGAGCGCCTCGTGGACCGCGTCATCGCCGGCTGAGCGCCGTCACCACACGATCGGATGCCGGTCGGGCCTGCGGGCCCGGCCGGCATCCGTCGTTTTCGAGGGCCGCGGATGCCCCGCCCGCGCGCTCCCCTCCGCACTCGCGTCTTCCCTGCTCAGGAACACGCACACGACACGCCGTAACCACACCGCTGACACGCCGCACCCGGTCGTGGTCTTCCTGAGCAAGGAAACGGAAGGGGAACCGGCGGCCGAGGCATCCACCCGTCTCGCTTGCTTGACTCACTCGCTTGCCCGCACTCCCCCGGGCGCCTCGGCCCAGTTCCCAACGCAGGAACACGCGCGCGACACGCCGCAACCACACCGCTGACACGCCGCACCCGGACGTGATCTTCCTGAGCAAGGAAACGGGAGGGGAACCGGCGACCGAAGGCGGCGAGGCCGCGCACTCCATGAATCCGGATACGCTGAACACGATGAGCGGCTCACTCTCGATCACGTCGGCGATGGCCGACCCCGCACTGCTCGACCTGCCGTGGGACCTCCCCCTCGAGGCTTGGCCGAGCGACACGATCGCGGCGCTGCCGAAGGGCATCTCCCGGCACCTGGTGCGCTTCGCGCACCTCGGCGGGCATGTCGTCGCGATCAAGGAGACGACCGCCGAGATGGCGCGCGGCGAGTACGAGATGCTGCGCACGCTGCAGCGGCTCGAGATTCCTTGCGTCGATCCGGTCGCGGTGATCACGAACCGCACCGACGCCGAGGGCGATGAGCTGAAGCCTGTGCTCGTCACGCGGCACCTTCGATTCTCGCTGCCGTATCGCGCCCTGTTCTCGCAGACGTTGCGCCCCGACACAGCAACCCGCCTCGTCGACGCGCTCGCGGTGCTCCTCGTGCGCCTGCACATCGTGGGCTTCTTCTGGGGCGACGTCTCGCTGTCGAACACGCTGTTCCGGCGTGACGCCGGCGCGTTCGCCGCGTATCTCGTCGACGCGGAGACCGGCAAGCTCTACCAGGGCGGCCTTTCGAACGGGCAGCGCGAGAACGATCTCGAGATCGCGCGGGTGAACATCGCGGGCGAGTTGCTCGACCTCGAGGCCGGCGGCCGGGTGGCCGACGAGCTCGACCCGGTGCGGATCTCGAACGGCATCGTCGACGCCTATCGCAAGCTCTGGGCGGAGCTCACCGAGACCGAGAGCTTCCCGGGCGCGGAACGCTGGCGCATCAACGAGCGCGTCCAGCGGCTCAACGAGCTCGGCTTCGACATCGAAGAGCTCGCGATCAAGACGGATGCCTCGGGCACGACCGTGCGCATCCAGCCGAAGGTCGTGGACGCCGGCCACCATCAGCGACGGCTGTTGCGGCTCACCGGGCTCGACGCGGGCGAGAATCAGGCGCGGCGTCTGCTCAACGACCTCGATTCGTACCGTGCCACGTACGGCAAGGCCGATCTCGATGAGGAGATGGTCGCACACGAGTGGCTCATGCGCGTGTTCGAGCCCGTCGTGCGGGCGATTCCCATGGAGCTCCGCGGCAAGCTCGAACCCGCCGAGGTGTTCCACCAGCTGCTCGAGCATCGCTGGTTCATGGCGCAGAAGGAGGGCCGGGACATCCCGCTCGCCGAGGCCGTGACCAGCTACGTCAACGAGGTGCTTCGACACCGGCGCGACGAGGCGACCATGATCGACCCGCCGACCGGCGCGATCACGACCGCCCTGCCCGTGCTCGAGACGTCCGCGATCCCGGTCGTCGACCCCGACGACGAGGACGACTGGCGCGCCAAGGTCTGACTCCGGCGGCCTCGCGCCGCCCTTCCCTCCTCGCTCCCGCCTCGCTCCCGCGCGTGAGGACGGCATTCGGGGTTGGGAAGCGATTCCCAACCCCGAATGCCGTCCTCACGTGATGTGGCGTCGAGGGGTCAGAATTCGACGACCCGGTTCTCGCCGATGTCGGGCTGTTCCTTGGTGAAGAACGCCTTGGTCGCCTTGGCGGCGGCGACGATGCCGCTTTCGGTCTTCGCCCAGTACTCGGCGCTCTCCGGCAGCACCTCGAGCACCACGATCTCGGGGTCTTCGCGCCCGCCCGGGAACCACGCCTCCGCCGCCGGCCCCCAGAGCTCATCGATCGCGGCGGCGTTGTCCTCGACGAGGCGCGCCGTGCCGGCGAGTGAGAGGTAGCCCGCCTTCGACGCGAACGAGACGTTCACGCGCGGGTTCGTGCGGATCTCCTCGACCTTCGGGCTCGGGTCCTCGATCAGGAACCGGATGGTGCCGTCGAAGCGCTTCTGCAGCACCGCCAGCGGGCGGGCGTGCAGGGAGCCGTCGCCCCCTTCGGTGGTCAGCATGGCCACGTCCGCAGAGGTGACGATGTCGGAAATACGGTCCAGCGCGTCGTTGTCCATGGCTTCGACGCTACGCACCGCACGCCCCGTCGCCGACCCCTTGCCGTCCGCCCCGCCGAGTGTTAACGATCTGCGCCGGGCATGGCCGGATTTCGACATCATTCGGCGCAGATCGTCATCACTCGGCGGCCGGGGCGGGGGCGGGCGGGGCGGGGCGGGGCGGGCGAGGCGGGCGGGTCAGTGGGCGGCGCGGAGCTTGGCGATCTCGTAGAGGGTGACCGATGCGGCGATGCCGGCGTTGAGGGACTCGGTCGCGGAGCTGATCGGGATCGACACGACGGCGTCGCAGGTCTCGGTGACGAGGCGCGAGAGCCCCTTGCCCTCCGAACCCACCACGACGACGATCGGGCGGTCGGCGAACGACAGACCGGGCAGCATGGTGTCGCCGCCGCCGTCGAGACCGAGCACGAACACGCCGCGTTCCTTGAACGCCTTGAGCGTCTGGGTCAGGTTCGACGCCATCGCGACGGGCACGCGGGCCGCCGCGCCGGCCGAGGTCTTCCAGGCACCGGCGTTGACCCCGACGGACCGGCGCTGCGGCACGATGATGCCGTGCCCGCCGAAGGCGGCGGTCGACCGGATGATCGCACCCAGGTTGCGCGGGTCCGTGACGCCGTCGAGCGCGACGAACAACGGCGTCGCGTCATCGGCGAGCACCTCGTCGAGAAGCTCGATCGGGTGGGCGTACTCGTAGGGCGGCACCTTGAGGGCGAGGCCCTGGTGCACGCCGCCCTCGCCGGCGAGCCGGTCGAGCTCGGGCCGCATGACCTCGAGGATCGGGATGCCGCGGTTCGTGGCCATCTTCATCGCCTCGCGGACCCGGTCATCCATCTCGACGCGGGTCGCGACGTACAACGTGGTCGCGGGGATGCGCGTGCGCAACGCCTCGACCACCGAGTTGCGACCCGTCACGATCTCCGACTCGTCGCCCGAGCGCGAGCGGTTCGCGGCACCGGATGCCCCGCGCGGGGCGCCGGAGCCGCCGCGCGACGCGCCGGGACGCCCCTTGCCGCCGGACGCCTTGTACCGCTCTTCGGCCGCCTTGCGCTTGCCGGCGGGGTGCCAGGCCCGGTCCTCCGCCTTGGGCGTCGGCCCTTTGCCCTCGAGCGACTTGCGCCCGTGACCGCCCGTGCCGACCTGCTTGCCCTTGCTGCCCTTGCGCACTGCGCCGGGGCGGCCCTTGCCGCTGCTGCCCTTCATGTGGTGAGGCTCCAATGCGTTCCTGAAGACGAGTCTTCGATCGTGATGCCCGCGTCGGCGAGCTCGGCGCGGATCCGGTCCGCGGCCTGGTAGTCCTTCGCGGCGCGTGCGGCATGGCGGTCTTCGATCCGGCGCTCGACGAGCGCACCGAGAGCGGATGCCGCGGGGCCGGCGTCGCCCGTCGCCCAGTGCGGGTCGCGGGGGTCGATGCCGAGCACGCCGACCATCGCGACGACGTGCCCGTGCGCGGCCGCCGCGTCGTGCAGCTGTTCGGCGTCGAGCGCCTGGTTGCCCGCCCGCACGGTGTCGTGCAGCACGGCGAGTGCCTGCGGCACGCTGAGGTCGTCGTCCATGGCCGCGGCGAACGCGTCGGGCACGACGGGGCTGCCGACGCCGGCGAACCGCGTGCCGGCCAGCCGCCGCTCGACCCGCGCGAGGAACGTGCGGATACGGTCGATCACGGCTTCGGCCTCGGTGACCGACGCGGGGCTGTAGTCCAGCGTCGACCGATAATGTGCGGCGCCGAGCAGATAACGGATGGCGAGCGGTGACCCGAGCTCGAGCAACTCACTCGCGTACACCGAGTTGCCGAGCGACTTCGACATCTTCTGCCCGCCGACGTTCACCAGACCGTTGTGCACCCAGTAGCGGGCGAACGCATCGCCCGCCGCGGTCGTCTGGGCGAGCTCGTTCTCGTGGTGCGGGAAGCGCAGATCGAGGCCACCGCCGTGCACGTCGAACTCGGGCCCGAGGTATCTCGCGGACATCGCGGAGCACTCGATGTGCCAGCCGGGCCGCCCGCCGCCCCAGGGCGAAGCCCAGGAGGCCGACTCGGGCTCGCCGGCCTTGGCGCCCTTCCAGAGCGCGAAGTCGCGCGGGTCGCGCTTCCCGCGCGGGTCCGCATCGGGTGCGGCCTCCATGTGGTCGCGGGATTGCCGTGTGAGTTCGCCGTAGGACGGCCAGCTCGCCGTGTCGAAGTACACATCGCCCGAGGCATCCGGCGCCGCGTAGGCGTGCCCGCGCTCGATGAGGCGCGCGATCAGCGCCTGCATCTGCGAAATGCTCGCGGTCGCGCGCGGCTCGTAGGTGGGCGGCAGGATGCCGAGCGCCCGGTAGCCGGCGGTGAACTCGAGCTCGACGCGGTACGCGAGCGCCCACCACTCCTCACCGGTGACGGCGGCGAGGATCTTGTCATCGATGTCGGTGACGTTCCGGATGAAGGTCACGTCGAACCCGCGATAGCTGAACCAGCGGCGCAGCAGATCGTAGACGAGCGCACTCCGGAGGTGGCCGATGTGCGGGCTCGACTGCACGGTCGGACCGCAGACGTACATGCCGACGTGCCCCTCTCGGAGGGGCACGAAGTCACGCAGGGCCTGCGCCTTGGTGTCGTACAGTCGGAGCGTCACCCGTCAAGCCTAGCGGCGCGGCGCGCGGCGCCGAGCGCGGCGGCGCACGGCGCCGAGCGCGTCAGACCGGGCCGACGACGGCCGTCGCGATCGCGGCGACGCCCTCGCCCCGGCCGGTGAACCCCAGCGCGTCGGTCGTGGTCGCCGACACGCTCACGGGCGCACCGAGCGCCGCACTCAGCACGGACTCGGCTTCGGCGCGGCGCGGCGCGAGCTTGGGGCGGTTGCCGATGACCTGCACGCTCACGTTCCCGATGCGGTACCCGGCACGCTCGACGAGCTCGCGCGCCCGGCCGAGCAGCACGGTGCCGTGCGCGCCCGCGAGCGCCGGGTCATCGGTGCCGAAGATCGAGCCGAGGTCGCCGAGTCCGGCGGCCGCGAGCACCGCGTCGACGATCGCGTGACTCGCCGCATCGCCGTCGCTGTGGCCCGCGAGGCCACGACCGTCCGGCCATTCGAGCCCCGCGACCCACAGCGGTGTGCCGGGATCGTCGCTGAAGGCGTGCACATCCACACCCGTGCCGACGCGCGGCATCGGCGCGGGCGCGCCGGCGACCGGGTTCGCCGCCCGACCCTCGCGCGCGAGCCGATCGTGCACGAGCTGCTCCGCCCGGTGCAGGTCGGCGGGCACGGTGACCTTGAAGGCGCGCGCGTCGCCCGGGACCACGTCGACGGGGAGGCCGATGGATGCCACGAGCGCGGCGTCGTCGGTGAACTCGGCTCCGGCCGTGGCGTAGGCGCGGTCGAGCGCCTCGCGCGGGAAGCCCTGGGGAGTCTGGACGGCCGCGAGCGTGGACCGGTCGACCGTGTCGATCACGCGATGCGACGGGTCGACGCGCTTGATCGTGTCGACCACGTCGAGCGCCGGGATGACGCCGTGTCCGCGCGAGCGCACCGCCTGCACCACCTCGTCGAAGACGAGTGACGGGGTGAGCGGCCGGGCCGCGTCGTGCACGAGCACGGTGTCGACGAGACGCGGCAGCAGCGCGAGGCCGCGGGCCACCGAGTCCTGGCGGCTCACGCCGCCCTCGACCACGTCGAGCGGTGCGCCGGCCGCCTCGGCGACGGGGCCGATCATGGCGCGCGCCGATTCGACCCGCCCCTCAGGGACGACCAGCACGACGTGCGGCGTCTCGTGCATGCCGAGCGCGGCATCCACCGCCAGCTCGAGCATGGTGCGACCGGCCAACGGCACGAACGCCTTCGGCTCGGAGTGGGCCAGTCGTGAGCCGCTCCCGGCGGCGACGATGATCACGGCGACGGTCGATGCACTCACAGTGCGAGCCTATGCCCGATCGCCTGCGGGGTCTCGATGTGATCGCCTACGCTCGGCCCTCGACCAGCGGCCGTGCCGCCGGTCGAGGAACCGAGCGTGGTCGAGCGCTTAGGAGGCCAGCACCTCATCGAGCACGACCGAGGCCTGCTCTTCGTCGGTCTTCTCCGCGAGCGCGAGCTCGGAGATCAGGATCTGACGCGCCTTCGCCAGCATGCGCTTCTCGCCGGCGGAGAGGCCGCGGTCCTGGTCGCGGCGCCAGAGGTCGCGCACGACCTCGGACACCTTGATCACGTCGCCCGAGGCGAGCTTCTCGAGGTTCGCCTTGTAGCGGCGCGACCAGTTGGTGGGCTCCTCGGTGAACGGTGCGCGCAGCACTTCGAAGACACGGTCGAGGCCTTCTTTGCCGATCACGTCGCGAACGCCGACCAGGTCGACGTTCTCGGCCGGAACCTCGATGACGAGGTCGCCCTGGGTGACGTTCAGCTTGAGGTACAGCTTCTCCTCGCCCTTGATAACTCGTTTCTTGACTTCGACGATCTTTGCGGCGCCGTGGTGGGGGTAAACGACGGTCTCGCCAACCTCAAAAAGCATGAATCGGTGTCCTTTCGGCAACTTTCAGGATATCACACCAAGTTCCTGCTAAGGTTCCGCCTCCAGTTCCGGCCATCGCCGTACGCTATGCTCGACACGATCCCGCGCGCCCCGGCCGTTCCGTGCGCGCGCACCCGCACTTGGAGGTTCTGTGAAGGCGCGTCTCGCGGCATCTGCCGCCCTGGCACTCGGCATCGTCGTCGGCGCGAGCGGCTGCTCGATGATCACGTACCAGGCGACCACCGAGGTCTATGACCCGAGCGACGGCGTCGCGGCGAACGTGGGTGATCTCAGCCTGCGCAACATCCTCGTGATCATGGAAGAGGGCGCCGACGAGGGCAACCTCATCTTCACGGTGGCCAACTCGGCCGAGGCCGCCGAGCTCACGGCAGAGCCCGCGAGCGGCGACTCGGTCGTGCTCGAGGTCGGGTCGCGCGAGCAGATCGTGCTCGGCACCGGCGACGAAGACGCGCTCCTGCTCGAGGGCATCGACACCATGCCGGGTGCCATGCTCGACATCTACTTCCACGCCGACGGTGCCGAGGGCGTCGAGATCCGCGTGCCGGTGCTCGACGGGCGACTCCCCGAGTACCGCAAGCTCGTCCCGTAAGCGCTCACGCGCGTATCGAGACCTGGTCAGCGGCCTCGATGGGCGTCGTTCCCCGACCGGATGCGGGCTACGCCTCGAACCGGTACCCGAGTCCGCGCACGGTCACGAGCTGCACCGGGTCCGACGGGGTGCGCTCGATCTTGGACCTGATGCGCTTGATGTGCACGTCGAGCGTCTTGGTGTCCCCGAAGTAGTCGGAGCCCCAGACCCGGTCGATGAGCTGGCCGCGCGTCAGCACCCGGCCGGGGTTGCGCATGAGGAGCTCGAGCAGCTCGAATTCCTTCAGCGGCATCTGCACCGCCGACCCGTCGACCTCGACCGTGTGACGGTCGACGTCCATCCGCACTCGGCCACCCTCGAGCACGGCCTCGTCGTACTCGAGTGCCTCGACGCGACGGCGCAGGACCGCACGGATCCGGGCGAGCAGCTCACGCGTCGAGTACGGCTTCGTGATGTAGTCGTCGGCGCCGAGCTCGAGGCCCACGACGATATCGACCTCGGAGTCCTTGGCCGTCAGCATGATGATCGGCACGCTCGACCGCGTGCGGATCTCACGGCACACCTCCGTGCCGGGAATGCCCGGCAGCATGAGATCGAGCAGCACGAGGTCGGCGCCGTCGCGATCGAACGCGGCGACCGCGTCGCGGCCGTCGGCCGCGACCTCGATCTCGTAGCCCTCGCGCTCGAGCAGGAAGGCGAGCGGCTCGCTCAGTGCGGTCTCGTCTTCAACGAGCAGGATGCGGGTGGTGCTCACTCGGATGCTCCTCCGGTCGGAACGGCCGTGGCGGCCTCGGGTGGGGTGACGGATGCCTCGCCGGCGGCGCCGGCCTCGGTGGTCTCCGCGGCCTGCTCGATCGCCTCGCCCTCATCGGCGATCGGCAACCGGATGGTGAAGGTCGCACCGTGGCCGAGACGCGACCAGACGCGGACATCGCCGCCGAGGTTCTGCGCGGTGTGCTTGACGATACTGAGGCCGAGCCCGCTGCCCCCGGTGTTCCGGGCGCGGGCCTGATCGACGCGATAGAAGCGTTCGAACACCCGCTCGAGGTCTTCCTCGGCCAGCCCGATGCCCTGGTCGGTCACGGCGATCTCGACGATTCCGGCGTCGGCGTCGGTACGGACGCCGAGGCCGACGCGACCGCCGTCGTTCGAGTAGGCGATGGCGTTCGCGACGAGATTGTCGATCGCGACGGTCAGCAGTGCGCGGTCGCCCCAGACCTTGGCGCGACTCTTCGCCTTGATCGCGACCTCGATGTGCTTGGCGCCGGCGAGGACGCGATTGTGCTCGACCGCGGCGCGGCAGGCCTCGTCGACATCGACGAGCTCGTCGGGGCGAAGGGCGTCCCGCGCCTGAAGCCGGGACAGCTCGATCACCTCCTGGGTGATGTGCGCGAGACGGGCGGACTCCACGCCCAGGCGGTTGGCGAAGCGCCGCACCTGCTCGGGCTCGTCGGCCGCCAGATCGATCGCCTCGGAGAGCAGGCTGACCGACGCGATCGGCGTCTTCAGCTCGTGACTGATGTTGGCGACGAAGTCGCGCCGCACCTCGTCGAGCCGATACGCGTCAGTGCGGTCCTCGGCCAGCAGCAGAACGAATCGCGTGCCGAGCCGCGCGATGCGCACCCGGAGCCGCAGCTGCGCGGTGGCGGCGAAGCCGCGTGCGAGCACGAGCTCCTCGTCGGCGGGCTCGCCGGTGCGGCGCACCCCCGCGGCGAGGTCGATGAGCTCGTCGTGCACGAGGCTCTGGCCGCGGATGAGACCCATCGAGAGCGCTCCGGGCGAGGCGCGCAGCACATTGTTGGACGGGTCGAGCACGATCCCCGCCGACTCGAGCACGTCGAGCACCTGATCGATCCCGTCGGGGACGGTGGGTGCGACGACTCGAGCGGCCGCGCTTCCGCGGCGCTCGGCCATGTGCAACACGACCATGAACGCAGCGCCGAGAAAGACGCCGAAGGCCAGCGCGGCGAGCACCAGCCAGGTGGACTCCATGAGGTCCACGATAACGATGCGTGAAGCCCGCCAGCACCACAGTGGCCTCGTACGGCGGTACGTTAGGAAGTGTTCAGGTTCGCGGCACCTGGTGTTCACCGGCCACCGAGAGGATTGCCGGGCCGGACCGAACCGGCGTGCCCGCGCGCAGCGTGCGGGCCTACGAGATCAAAGGATTCGTGTCATGCGTGAGGTGTTCCAGCAGGAACTGCGGGAGGTGCAGGACGGCCTCGTCGAGATCGCCGGCCTCGTCGCCGATTCGATCGAGAAGGCGACTCGGGCGTTCAACGAGTCCGACGTGAGCCTCGCCGAAGAGGTCATCGCGGAGGATCCGCGCATCGACCAGGCGACGGTGGCCCTCGACGAGCTCGCGATCACGATCCTGGCCCGGCAGCAGCCGGTCGCGCGCGACCTCCGCATCGTCGTGAGCGCGCTGCGCATCAGCGCCTCGCTCGAGCGCATGGGCGACATGTCGACGCACATCGCGCAGTTGTCGCGATACCGCTTCCCGGACAAGGTCGTGCCGAAGTCGCTGCGCAGCACCTTCGCCGAGATGGGCCGACTGGATGTCGAGATCGCCCGCAAGCTCGCGCGGCTGCTCGACAACGAGGACGTGCACCTCGCCGAGGAGATCCGCAACGACGACGACAAGATCGACGCGCTGCACCTCAGCGTGTTCGACAAGGTGCTCGGCGAGACCTGGAAGGGCGAGGCGGTCGACACGGTCGACGCGACCCTCGCCAGCCGGTACCACGAGCGGTTCGCCGACCACGCGGTCTCCATCGCGAAGAAGGTCCAGTATCTCGCCACCGGCGACTGGGTGCCCGAGCCCGTCAACTGACGCGCTTCGAACGACAGCACGGGCCGGGAGCGTCGCTCCCGGCCCGTGCTGTCGTTCGTCCTGTCGTTCGTGGCGGACAGCTCCGTGAACGGTCGCGGATGGCGGGTGTTGCTGCGCAACACCCGCCATCCGCGACCGTTCGGCGAGAAGATCGAGTGGGTTACTTCTTGCCCTGCGCGGCGACCGCTGCGGCGCCCGCGGCGGCGGCCTCGGGGTCGAGGTACTCACCGGGCTTCGTCGGCAGGAAGTCGTCGTCGAGCTCGTAGACCAGCGGGATGCCGGTCGGGATGTTGAGCTCGGCGATGTCGTCGTCGCTGATGCCCTCGAGGTGCTTCACCAGTGCGCGCAGCGAGTTGCCGTGGGCGGTGACGAGCACGGTCTTGCCGTCGGCGAGGTCGGGGATGATGTCGCTCTCCCAGTACGGGAGCATGCGCGCGATGACGTCTTTCAGGCACTCGGTGCGCGGCAGTTCGTCGTCGGCGAGGTTCGCGTAGCGCGGATCGCCGACCTGCGAGAACTCGGCGTCGTCCTCGAGCGGCGGCGGCGGCACGTCGAACGAGCGGCGCCAGAGCTGGAACTGCTCTGGCCCGTACTTCTCGAGCGTCTCGGCCTTGTCGAGGCCCTGCAGGGCGCCGTAGTGGCGCTCGTTCAGCCGCCAGGAGCGGCGCACGTCGATCCAGAGCCGGTCGGCCTCCTCGAGGGCGATGTCGGCGGTCTGGATGGCCCTGGTGAGGACCGAGGTGTGCAGCACGTCGGGCAGCACACCCTGTTCGGCCAGCAGCTCACCCGCACGCTTGGCCTCGCCGCGGCCGAGCTCGGAGAGGCGCACGTCGACCCAACCGGTGAACAGGTTCTTCTGATTCCATTCGCTGTTGCCATGACGGAGCAGCACGAGGGTGTGAGGCATGCGTCCAGCCTATGGCCTGCCAGACTTGGGCCATGCCCGTCGGTTCCATCACCCGCGGCACCACGAACACCAATCGCCTCCGCCGTGTCGACCGGTGGATCGCGGTGCATCCCGCGCTGCGCCGCGCCGCCGACCCGCTCGTGGTCGACCTCGGGTACGGGGCGAGCGGGGTGACCGCCTTCGAGCTCGCCGCACGGCTCCGCCGGGTCCGTTCCGACGTCGAGGTCCTCGGCCTCGAGATCGATCCCGCGCGTGTGCGCACCGCGACCGAGCAGCTCGCCGCGGTCCGCGCCGGAGGCACGCCCTTCCCGGCGGACCTGCCCGTGTCCTTCGGCGTCGGCGGCTTCGAGGTGCCGACGCAGGCAGGCCGCAGGCCGGCGGTGATCCGGGCGTTCAATGTGCTGCGGCAATACGACGAGGCATCCGTTCACGACGCGTGGTCGCGCCTGCGCGAACGGCTCGCTCCCGGCGGACTCGTCGTCGAGGGCACCTGCGACGAGCTCGGGCGCATTTCAAGCTGGGTCGGCCTCGAGGCATCCGGACCCGTGACCTTCTCGATCAGCCTGCGCCTGCGCGACCTCGACGCCCCTTCGATCGTCGCCGAGCGCCTGCCGAAGGCGCTCATCCACCGGAACGTGCCGGGCGAACCCGTGCACGCACTGCTCGCCGACCTCGACCGCGCCTGGCGCGTCCACGCGCCGCAGTCGGTCTACGGGCCCAGTCAGCGCTTCATCCGCGTCGCCGAGACCCTCAAGGCCGACGGATGGCCCGTGCACGCCGACGCCCGCCGCTGGCGCCTCGGCGAACTCACCCTCGACTGGCCCGCGGTCGCCCCGAACTGAGTACTCTAATATAGAGGGTGCGACCGGCGCAGTGCTCTTGAGCAGCGGCGCAACCTGTTCCTCAGCCGGCCCAGTCGCCTCCTGAACGGTTCGCCTTCACCGCAGCGAGGGAGACCTATGAACTACGAACCTGGGTGGTCATTCGATCCGGCACAGATCGACGCTGAGCGTATGGCGGCGTTCGACGCACCGCTCTACGTCATCGAGCCCGATGAAGCACCTCGCCTGCTCGGGTGGAGCTGGGAGGTTCACAACGACGAACCGATCTTCGGTGAAGCGGGCTATGTGACCGATACGGGAGGCCCAATTCGCATCCGAACCTGGAAATCAGCCCCCGGCGGAACGCGCGAAGCGATCAACGCGCACCTGGCTGACCTGATCTCGAACGTCGGTGCGGGCGCGGAGTCCATGACAGACGCGAACGACACCACGGTGCTGGTGAACGGGACCTCGGTCACGGCGAGCGCATCCACGCTGGGCCGATTCCTGTTCCTTTCCTTCACCTACGAGGGCCTGCTCATCACCATGGCGCATCCGGTCGCCAGTGCCACGCCCACCCTCACCACACTCGTGCGCGAACCACCGGCCGAGTAGCGGGGACTACGGGCGGTGCACGCCGAGGCGCGGGAGGCGCGGGACGTCGACCGCGGACGCCGCGTCGGCCGGGACGATCTCGACCTGGGCGGCGGCGACGTCGATGCCGTGGCTCTCGACGATGAGCGGCAGATCGGCGGGGACCGCGCGTTTCACGACGGCGAGGGCGATCGGGCCGAGCTCGTGGTGCATCGCGCTCGAGGTGATGCGGCCCACCTGGCGACGCTCGGGCGCCTCGCCCGCCGCCGGCTCGGGACGCGTCTTCTCACCGACGACGACCTCGCCGGGCACCGGCAGCACGGTGTCGCTGCCGTCGAGGTGCAGCAGCACGAGCCGTCGCGGCGGCCGGCCGAGGTTCAGCACCTTGGCGACCGTCTCCTGGCCCTTGTAGCAGCCCTTGCCGAGGTCGACGGCACTGCGCAGCCAGTCGAGCTCGTGCGGGATGGCCTTCTCGTCGACCTCGGTCGCCTGACGCGGGCGCCAGGCCGCGATGCGCAACGCCTCAGCGGCGAGCGCGCCCGCCGCCTCCACGCGGCCGGCCGCGACCGCGGCCGCGGCGTCGGCGAGCGCGGCACGCGGTACGAGGCGTTCCACCCAGCGCCAGTCGGCGGCCGGATGCCCCGCCGCACGCGCGTACTGATGCCCCGACGCCGTTCGCCACGGGTCGACCCAGTCGAGCGCGACGCCGTTCGGAGCACCGGCGGGCACGGCCAGATCGAGCGGCTCGGCGCCCATGGCCCCGAGCACCGCCCAGTCCGCACTGACGTCGGCCACCTCGACGCGCAACATGAACCGCATGCGGTCGAGGAATGCGGCCAGCGCCGACGCATCCGGCCCTTCGACGATGAGCCAGGCGGTCGTGCCGTCGTCGACGACGTGCGCGACGTGTTCGATGTGCCCGTTGGCGTCGAGCAGGAGCGCCTCGGCGCTCTCGCCGGCGGCGAGGCGTGCGAGGGCCTGGCTCGCCATCGAGTGCAACCAGGTGAGCCGGTCGGGGCCGGTGACCGTGACGACGCCGCGGTTCGACAGGTCGACGATGGCGCGGCCGGACTCGAGCCGGCGCTGCTCGACGTTGGGATTGCCGTAATGCGCGGGCACGCCCGCGTCGATGCCCTCAGCGGGCACCGCGCCGGGCCGCGACAGGAACGGCGACGCGCTCATCAGTCGGCCTTCGCGAGCCGCGCGGATGCGTGCGTGCGCAGGTCTTGCCCGAGCGCGGCGACGTCCCACGCCCAGAGCAGGTGCTGGTCGACGAGGCCGTACAAACGGGTCGCGGCGGCGTAGTCCTTCGCGCCGCTCGTGCGCATCACCGCGTCCGTCGCGAGATCGATCCGCGGACCCTTCACCTGGCCGAGGTACAGCTCGCTGACGCCGCCGGGGTGCACGATCTGCACCTCGAGGTCGAACCCGCCGTCGGCGTTGCGGAGCTGCTCGACGTCGTCGGCGGTCGAGTACGTCGGCTCGCCGACCGCGGGCAGCATGGCCGGGCCGGGATCGCCCTCGCCGAGCGGCCGGGCAAGGCGCCAGTACCCGGTCTCCGTCGTGAGCGGACGCGGGTCGCCGCCGGGTTCGGCCGGGAACATCCAGGTGTACGACGTGTAGTTCAGATGCGGGAGCCCGTCATGACTGAACGAGACCCGCTGTCCGAACTCGTGCGTGACCGACTCCTCGCCGATCTTGTAGTCGATGACGCCCGAGCCCTCCCAGACCCCGAGGAGCCAGGAGAGCGGAACCAGCTCGGCCGGGAGGCCGACGGGCAGCTCGATCATCGCCACGGCTGCATCAACGCCTAGCGCTGACCCTTGAACAGTTTGTAGACGACGACGCCGCTGATCCAGGCGATCGCCAGGCTCGCGAGCCCGAGCAGGCCGATGAAGAAGAGTTCGAGGGCGAGCAGCTCTGACATGCTGCCGAGTCTACCCCGGCCCGCTAGGCCAGCGGCGCGAGCAGCAGCGCTGCCAGGCCCACGATGACGGCCGAACCGCCGACCGACGTCCCGGCGCGCGAGACGAACCCTTCCGGGCGCCGTGTGACGAGTTGGGCGACGAGCGTGGTGAGCACCGCCAGACCGAACACGACGGCGAGCGCGCCGTACCGGCCCAGGGCCGAGTCATCCGTCATCCAGGCATCGCCGGCGACCGCGCCGGCGACCACCGCGATCGACCCTGCGAGCGCGACCAGCCAGGCCGCGCCGATCGCGACGCCCGACGCCGTGGACGAACTCGTCTCCATCACTCCCCTGTTCCGCGCCGGGTGTCCGGCGTCCGCCTCGGGCGAGGCATCCGTTCACCGTCCCGTAGTATTGACCGCACCTTACTACTGGAGGCGTGTGACTGCCGAGGAGGTGCTCCCGTGGCGCAGCTGTTGATCCTGTCGCCGGCGGCCGACGAAGACGTCCTCCCCGCTCTTTCGCTCTTGACCCATCGGACGCGTGTGATTCCTGCGTCGCCCGATCAGCTCGTCCGCGCGCCCGAGTCGGACCTCGTGTTCCTCGACGCGCGTACGAACCTCGCGGGCGCGAAGGCGCTCGCCCAGATCCTCCGCACGACCGGGCTGTCAGCACCGCTCGTGCTCATCGTGACCGAGGGCGGCCTGACGGCCGTGACGCCCGACTGGGGCGTCGACGACGTCGTGCTCGAGCAGGCGGGCCCTGCCGAGATCGACGCGCGGATCCGGCTCGCGATCGGGCGTGCGCAGTCGACGCAGCCCTCGGAGCGCATTCAGACGTCCGGCGTGGTGATCGACGAGGCGAGCTACTCGGCGAAGGTGCGCGGCCGGCCGCTCGACCTCACCTACAAGGAGTTCGAGCTGCTGCGCTTCCTCGCGGCGCATCCGTCCCGAGTGTTCACGCGCGAGCAGCTGCTCAGCGAGGTGTGGGGGTACGACTACTTCGGCGGCACCCGCACCGTCGACGTGCACGT
The DNA here is from genome assembly GCF_030866785.1 of Agromyces protaetiae. Taxonomy (NCBI): domain Bacteria; kingdom Bacillati; phylum Actinomycetota; class Actinomycetes; order Micrococcales; family Microbacteriaceae; genus Agromyces; species Agromyces silvae. Next base: position 2,968,293 of record NZ_CP133018.1, read on the forward strand.
GCGGCGGCTGCGCGCGAAGCTCGGCGATCTCGACAGTCTCATCGGCACCGTCCGCAACGTCGGCTACCGGTTCAACGTGCACGACGAGGACGAGCCGTCGCAGGTCGCCTCCCGTTGACCTTCCGGACACCTCCTCGTCGCGGCCCGGTGGCATGATGAGGAGATGACCGACACCCTCGACGACGATCGCACCTCGAGCGACTTCGACGATGATTTCGAGCCGTTCGACGTCGAGGGCGCGCCTGAGCTCCCGACCGAGCGATACCTCGACCGCGAACTCAGCTGGCTCGCGTTCAATCAGCGGGTGCTCGAGCTCGCCGAGGATCCGCGGCTGCCGGTGCTCGAGCGGGCGAACTTCCTCGCCATCTTCGCGTCGAACCTCGACGAGTTCTTCATGGTCCGGGTCGCCGGGCTGAAACGTCGGATCGCGACCGGGCTCGCGGTGCCGACGAACGTCGGCCGCGCCCCGATCGATGTGCTCGAAGACATCTCCAGGGCCGCCCACGAGTTGCAGGAGCGGCACGCGGCGGCGTACCAGCGACTCGTGAAGCCGGCGCTCGCCGAGTCAGGCATCCACGTCGTGGCCTGGGCCGAGCTCGACGAGGCCGAGCAAGAGCACCTGCGCGGCTACTTCTCGCAGCAGATCTTCCCGGTGCTCATGCCGCTCGCCGTCGATCCCGCGCATCCGTTCCCCTACATCTCGGGGCTCTCGCTCAACCTGTCCGTTCGCGTCCGCAACAGCCGGACCGGGCGGCAGGAGTTCGCGCGCGTGAAGGTGCCGCAGATGCTGCCGCGCTTCGTGCAGGTCAGCGCGACCGAGAAGGTCGACGACGTCAGGTACATCGCGCTCGAGGACCTCATCGCGAACCACCTCGGCGACCTGTTCCCCGGCATGGAGATCCTCGACCATCACGTGTTCCGCGTCACCCGCAACGAAGACGTCGAGATCGAGGAGGACGAGACCGAGAACCTGATCAAGGCCCTCGAGAAGGAGCTGCTGCGGCGACGCTTCGGGCCGCCGATCAGGCTCGAGGTCACCGACGACATGGACGACGTGACGCTCGGTCTGCTGGTGCGCGAACTCGACATCTCCGAGCGGGAGGTGTACCGGCTGCCGTCGCCGCTCGACCTCGGTGGGCTGTTCGATCTCGCCCGCATCGACCGGCCCGATCTGCACTTCCCGACCGCCGTGCCGACGACGAACGCACAACTGCAGCCGTCCGAGCCGAACCGGCAGGCCGACATCTTCGAGGCCGTCTCGCGCAAGGACGTGCTGCTGCACCACCCGTACGAGTCGTTCGCGACGAGCGTGCAGGCCTTCCTCGAACAGGCCGCCGCCGACCCCAACGTGCTCGCCATCAAGCAGACCCTCTACCGCACGTCGGGCGACAGCCCGATCGTGGAGGCCCTGATCGACGCGGCCGAGTCCGGCAAGCAGGTGCTCGCCCTCGTCGAGATCAAGGCCCGCTTCGACGAGGCCGCGAACATCACCTGGGCGCGCAAGCTCGAGAAGGCCGGCGTGCACGTCGTGTACGGCCTCGTGGGTCTGAAGACGCACTGCAAGCTCGCGCTCGTGATCCGGCAGGAGCAGGGTCGGCTGCGGCACTACAGCCACATCGGCACGGGCAACTACAACCCGAAGACCAGCCGCATCTACGAGGACCTCGGCCTGCTCACGGCCGACGACCAGGTCGGCAAAGACCTCACCCGGCTCTTCAACGAGCTGTCCGGCTACGCGATCGAGAAGAAGTTCAAGCGGCTCCTCGTCGCGCCGCTGCACCTTCGGAAGGGGCTGCTCAAGCTCATCACCACCGAGACCCGGAACGCGGAGGCCGGTCGCCCGGCCTCCATCCGCATCAAGGTCAACTCGATGGTCGACGAGGCCATCATCGACGCGCTGTATCGGGCCTCGAACGCGGGTGTGCGGGTCGACGTCTGGGTGCGCGGCATCTGCAGTCTCCGGCCCGGGATCCCGGGACTGAGCGAGCACATCAGGGTGCGATCGATCCTCGGCCGCTACCTCGAGCACTCTCGCATCTTCTCCTTCGGCAACGACGGCGACCCGCAGGTGTTCATCGGCTCGGCAGACATGATGCACCGCAACCTCGACCGTCGCGTCGAAGCGCTCATCCGCCTCACCGACCCAGACCACCTGGCCGAGATCGACGCGCTGTTCGACGAGGCGCTCGACCCGCACACGAGCTCGTGGCATCTCGGCGAGGACGGCACCTGGGAACGCCACTCGACCGATGAGGACGGCCGCCCGCTCGTCGACCTGCAGGACCGCATGATGCAGCTGACCGCGCAGCGGGCCAGGCCACGCCCCGGGAAGCGTCGATGACGCGCGCGGTCGAGACGGCGGTCTATGCGGCCGGCGCGGTGTGCTGGCGCGTGATCGACGGAAAGATCCACATCCTCGTGGTGCACCGCACGGTCTACGGCGACGTCACCATCCCGAAGGGCAAGGTGGACCCGGGTGAATCGCTGCCGCAGACCGCGGTGCGCGAGATCGCCGAGGAGACCGGGTTGCAGGTCGCCCTCGGCGTGCCGCTCGGTGAGTCGCGCTACGCCATGCCGAGCGGCCGCGAGAAGGTCGTGCACTATTGGGCGGCCGAGGTCAGCGACCGCGCGGTGCAGCGATCGACCTTCCGGCCGAACGCCGAGATCGCGGCACTCGAGTGGCTCACGATCAAGCAGGCGCGCGGCTATCTCAGCTACGAGCCGGATGTCGCGATCCTCGACGCATTCGCGCGTCTGGTCGACCAGGGCGTCACGAACACGTTCGCGCTGCTCGTCGTGCGGCATGGCAAGGCCGTGGACAAGGGTGGCTGGCAGGGCGAGGACGCGGCGCGTCCGCTCACCGCTCGCGGCGTCGCGCAATCCGTCGCGCTGTCCAACGTGCTCGGGGCGTGGGCCCCGAAGCGCATCGTCTCGAGTCCCGCGGTGCGGTGCGTCTCGACGGTCGCACCGCTGTCGGCCGCGCTCGACATCCCGGTCAAGCGCGACGAGGGCATCAGCCAGCAGGCGTGGGAAGACGGCGAGAGCGAGGTCCGCCGGGTGGTCGGCAAGCGTGTGCGCGTCGGGAAGACCGCGGTGCTCTGCAGCCACAATCCCGTGCTGCCCGCGATCATCCGGGAGATCGGCCTCGCGACCGGTACGCCGCTCGGCGGCTACGTCGAGGACGCCGCCTCGCTCGAGACCGGCGCGTACAGCGTCGTGCATCTGTCGGCGAGCAACCCCAGCTCGGGCATCGTCGCGATCGAGACGCATCCGTCGCTCGCGTAGTCGGGGTCGAGCCGCAGGGCGCACTGGCAAGCAGTCGTTCACTTGCCGTTCACCATCGCGGGGGAAGCTCGTAAGGCGAGCTGCATAGCGTCGCAGGCGGGCCGAGCACCGGCCCGAACCCCCTGCAATCAGACCCCTGAAGGGACACTTCACGTGAACGTGAACGTCAAGCGTTTCGGCGCCCCCGCCGTCATCGCCACCGCCGCTGTGCTCGCGCTCAGCTCCTGCGCCTCGAACGAAGGCAACGCCGCTCCCGAAGAGTCGGCCTCGTCGCTCTCCGGCAACCTCGTCGGCGCCGGCGCGTCGTCGCAGGACGCCGCCCAGCAGGCCTGGATCGCGGGCTTCCAGACCGCGAACCCCGAGGTCACCATCGACTACGACCCCTCGGGCTCCGGCGCGGGTCGCGAGACGTTCCTCGAGGGCGCGAGCGCCTTCGCCGGTTCGGACCGTGCGTTCAACGACGAGGAGATCGCCGAGGGCGGCTTCGCCGCCTGCGCCCCCGACAGCGACCTCGTCGAGCTGCCGCTGTACATCTCGCCGATCGCGGTCATCTTCAACCTCGAGGGCATCGACTCGCTCAACCTCGACGCGGCGACCCTCGCCGGCATCTTCAACGGCACCATCACCACCTGGAACGACCCGGCGATCGCCGGCCAGAACGAGGGTGTCGAGCTGCCCGCCACGGCGATCACGCCGGTGCACCGCTCGGACGACTCGGGCACCACCGAGAACTTCACCGAGTACCTCAACGCCGTCGCGCCCGACGTGTGGACGTGGGAGGCCGACGGTGTGTGGCCGCTCGAGTCCGGTGAGGCCGCTCAGGGCACCTCCGGCCTCGTCGACGCCGTGACCAACGGCACCGGCACCATCGGCTACGCCGACGCCTCGCGCGCCGGCGACCTCGGCACCGTCGCGGTGCAGGTCGGCAGCGAGTACGTCGAGTACTCGCCCGAGGCGGCCGCCGCGATCGTCGACGCGTCGCCGCTCGTGGAGGGCCGCGCCTCGACCGACCTCGCCATCGAGCTCGACCGCACCACCGAAGAGGCCGGCGTCTACCCGATCGTGCTGATCAGCTACCTCATCGGCTGCGCCGAGTACGCCGAGCCCGACAACGTCGAGCTGGTCAAGTCGTACTTCTCGTACATCGCGAGCGAAGAGGGTCAGCAGGCCGGTGCCGAGGCCGCCGGTTCCGCGCCGATCTCGGAGCAGCTGCGCGAGCAGGTCACCGCGGCGATCGACGCCATCAAGTAAACATCCCGGTTGTGCCCGGCCCTGAGATCTGCGTTGATGGATCCTGGGCCGGGCACGGCCAGCCTCTCTCTTCCCCCGACAGAACCGAGGACCCGGCCAGATGAGCACCGCCCCCGCACCGATCAAGGCGAAGATCCGCCTCGGTGACCTCGTCTTCTCGCGATCGGCGCTCTTCGCCGGGTCGATGATCCTGATCACCCTGGCGGCCGTCGCGATCTTCCTCATCGTGCAGTCGATCCCGGCGCTGTTCGCCACGAACGAGGACGCCTCGATCCTGCCGACGAACTTCTGGCAGTACGTCGGTCCGCTCGTCTTCGGCACCATCTGGGCGGCCGCGCTCGCGCTGCTCATGGCCGTCCCGGTCTCGATCGGCATCGCGCTCTTCATCTCGCACTACGCACCGCGGCGACTCGCCTCGGTGCTCGGCTACATCGTCGACCTGCTCGCCGCGGTGCCCTCGGTCGTGTTCGGCCTCTGGGGCATCGGCGTGCTGGCCCCCGCGATCGTGCCCGTCTACGAGTGGTTGAACACCAACATGGGCTGGATCCCGCTCTTCGGCGGCACGGTCTCGGCCACCGGCCGTACCATCCTCACCGCGGCCGTCGTGCTCGCCGTCATGGTGCTGCCGATCATGACCGCCATCTGCCGCGAGGTCTTCCTGCAGACGCCCGTGCTGCACGAAGAGGCGGCACTGGCCCTCGGCGCCACCCGATGGGAGATGATCCGCATGTCGGTCCTGCCGTTCGGCCGGCCCGGCATCATCTCCGCCTCGGTGCTCGGTCTCGGCCGTGCGCTCGGTGAGACCATGGCGGTGGCCATGGTGCTCTCGGCCTCGCAGGTCATCAGCTTCGAGCTGCTCACCTCGGTCAATCCGACGACGATCGCGGCGAACATCGCCCTCAGCTTCCCCGAGGCTTACGGTCTCAACGTCAACGTGCTGATCGCCACGGGCCTCATCCTGTTCATCGTCACCTTCGCGGTCAACGCGGTCGCGCGCTGGATCGTGTCGCGCCGCAAGGAATTCTCGGGAGCCAACTGATGACCGTCACGTCCACGCCCCCTGAGACGACGCCGCGCGTCAGCACCCCCATCGCCAATTCGCTCACCGCCGGCCGGCTGCCGAACGGCGCACCGTGGATGCTGCTCGGCGCCGCGCTCGCCGTGTCCGGTGTGCTCTTCGGGGTCATCGCGCTCGGCGCAGGCGAGTACAACTGGGTCGGCGCGATCGTGGTCGGCGCGATCCTGTACATCCCCGCCATCTGGCTGTTCTCCTCGATCGTCGAGGGCCGCCGACGGGCGACCGACCGCCTCGTGACCGCGCTCGTCACCGGTGCGTTCCTGCTCGCGATGATCCCGCTGATCTCGCTGATCTACACCGTGTTGAGCCTGGGCCTCGCCCGCTTCGACGCCGAGTTCTTCACCTCGTCGATGCGCAACGTGACCGGTGAGGGCGGCGGCGCGCTGCACGCCATCGTCGGCACCCTGATCATGACCGGCACCGCGGCGATCATCTCGATCCCGATCGGCCTCATGACCTCGATCTACCTGGTCGAGTACGGGCGCGGCAAGATCGCGCGCGGCATCACCTTCCTCGTCGACGTCATGACGGGCATCCCCTCGATCGTCGCCGGCCTGTTCGCCTACGCGCTGTTCGCGATCTTCTTCGGGCCGGGCGTGCGCCTCGGCATCGCGGGCGCCGTCGCGCTCGCGGTGCTCATGATCCCCGTCGTCGTCCGCTCCAGCGAGGAGATGCTGCGCCTCGTGCCGAACGAGCTGCGCGAGGCATCCCTCGCCCTGGGCGTGCCGAAGTGGCTCACGATCGTGAAGGTCGTGCTGCCCACCTCGATCGCCGGCATCACGACCGGCATCATGCTCGCCATCGCCCGGGTCATCGGCGAGACGGCGCCACTGCTCATCGCGGCCGGCTTCACGCAGAGCATGAACTACAACGAGTTCGACGGCCGCATGCAGTCGCTGCCGGTCTTCGTGTACACGCAGTACGCCAACCAGGGCAACCCGCCCGAGGCGTACCTCGACCGGGCGTGGGCCGCCGCGCTCACCCTCATCCTCATCGTCATGGCGCTGAACCTGCTCGCCCGGCTCATCGCCCGCCTCTTCGCGCCGAAGTTCGGCCGCTGATCCCCCCAGTTAGGAAACGAACGTGTCCAAGCGCATCGAGGTTCGCGACCTCAACGTCTACTACTCGAAGTTCCTCGCGGTCGAGGGCGTCTCGCTCGAGATCGAGCCCCGCAGCGTGACCGCGTTCATCGGCCCGTCGGGCTGCGGCAAGTCGACCTTCCTCCGGACCCTGAACCGCATGCACGAGGTCATCCCGGGGGCGCGCGTCGAGGGCGAGGTGCTGATCGACGGCAACAACCTGTACGACCCCGACGTCGACCCGGTGCTCGTGCGCCGTCAGGTCGGCATGGTCTTCCAGCGGCCGAACCCGTTCCCGACGATGTCGATCAAGGAGAACGTGCTCGCGGGCGTGAAGCTCAACAACCGGCGCATGTCGAAGTCCGACGGCGACGCGCTCGTCGAGAAGTCGCTGCGCGGCGCGAACCTCTGGAACGAGGTCAAGGACCGGCTCGACCGCCCGGGCTCGGGCCTGTCGGGCGGCCAGCAGCAGCGCCTCTGCATCGCGCGGGCGATCGCGGTCTCCCCCGAGGTCATCCTCATGGACGAGCCGTGCTCGGCCCTCGACCCGATCTCGACCCTCGCGATCGAGGACCTCATCGAGGAGCTCAAGCAGGAGTACACGATCGTGATCGTGACCCACAACATGCAGCAGGCCTCGCGCGTGTCCGACAAGACCGCGTTCTTCAACATCGCGGGCACCGGCAAGCCGGGCAAGCTCATCGAGTACGACCAGACCACGACGATCTTCTCCAACCCGACCGTCAAGGCCACCGAGGACTACGTGTCGGGTCGCTTCGGCTGAGTCGCGCCTGATCGGCGCTGCGGCGACGGATGCCTCGGCCTCGCGGTCCTCGGACCGCGGGCCGCACGCGTCCCCCGCAGCCCGGCGACCCGCCGACCCGGCCACCCGGCCACCCGGCCACCCGCCCACCCGCCGAACCCGTCGGCCGACTCCTTGCGCAGGAAGATTCGCGCGACGCGCCGGAGACACGGCGCCGACACGCCGCCATCACGGCCACGGTTCCTGAGCAAGAGCGGGAGAGGGCGAGCGAGCAGGTGGGCGAGCGGATGCCTCGGCCCCACCGTCTGCACGACCGCGGCGCCGTTCGGCTACCGCGTTGCCCCAGCCCGCCCGCCGACCCGGCCACCCGCCGACCCCGGCCACCCGCCGACCCCGGCCACCCGCCGACCCCGGCCATCCGGCGACCCCGGCCCACCGACTCCTTGCTCAGGAAGATTCGCGCGACGCGCCGGAGACGCAGCGCAGACACGCCGGCATTGCGGCCGAGATTCCTGAGCACGAGCGGAGGGCGCGCGAGCAGGCGGGCGAGCGGATGCCTCGGCCTCGCGGTCCGCGGACAGCGGCGCCGGCCCGTTGCGCGTCAGTCGCGCGGGGTGAGCAGGTAGGCGTTGAAGGCGGCGGTCGTGTCGGCGTCGAAGGGCAGGGGTTCGCCGTCGAGCTCGCGGATGCCGGCGGCGAGGCGCACGCTCGACACCAGCCAGGCCGCGTCGGCGGTGTGCAGCTCGTCGACCGGGATGTCTCGGTATTCGACGCGTTCCCCCAGCGCCGCGAGGTGGTCGAAGAGGCTCTGCTGGGTCGTGCCGTGCAGGATCGCACCCGAGGGAGCCGGCGTCGAGTACACCCCGTCACGGCGCAGGATGACGCTCGAGGTGGGGCCCTCCATGACGTAGCCGTCTGAGGAGACGAAGACGCTGTCATCGGCGCCACGCCGCTTCGCCTCGCGGATCGCCGCCATGTTCACGGCGTAGGACAAGGTCTTGGCACCGAGCAGCAGCCACGGCGCGCGCTCGGCCGCACCACGGTCGTAGCCGCGGTCGAGCGTCACGGCACGGATGCCCTGCGTGCGCGGCGCACTGAAGTCGGCGACGGGCGAGGCCGCGAGCCACGCTGTGGGTGCCGGGCCGTGCTCCACGCCGCGGCTCAGCACGAGCTTGATGGAGAACTCGCCCGTTTGCGGCAGCTTGTCCACCGCAGTGGCGATTGCCGCCTCCCACTGGCCGAGGTGAGGCTCGGGCAGGTCGCAGATGCGTGCCGAGTTGCGCAGCCGTTCGAGGTGCGGCCGGGTCTCCTGCGCGTGCCCGTCGACCACGCCGATGGTCTCGAAGATGCCGTCGCCGCGCTGCGTCGACAACTCCCCCACACGCAGCGCCGGCTCGCTCGCGTCGACCTCGCGGAACGTCGCCGACGCGTCGCCGAGCTCGGCGTCGGCGGGCACGGGATCGATGAGCAGGGTCACGATGAGGGCCATGCTCCGAGCGTAGCCGCGATGCGCCCTGCCGCCGGCAAAACGGCCGCCGGCAGCCGGGCCCTGGCCTCAGCCAGCGGGCAAAGAAGTACCGGGCCGCAGAACGCCTCTCGGCGCGAGGCCGCTCGGAGCGGCGAATATTGGAGCCCGGGGTTACTGCGGCCCGGCCATACGAGTGTAACCCGGCGCTTCTGCGAGGTATTCCGGGGTTGCCGAATCCGCCGGGCTCGGTTATTCGAGCGAGTCGTGACGCCAGAGGCGGGCGCAGGAGGAGAGCTCGGCGGCGAGCTCGGTGAGTCGGAGCGCCCGCCGCGTGAGTTCGGTGGGGCGCTCCGGGCGGACCGCATCCGTGGCATCCGCGTCGTCCGCGAGGTCGGCGAAGCCGGCCGAGGTGACCCGGCAGAAGGCGGCCGCGCGTTCGAGGGCGACTGCGAAGTCGCCCGCGAACACGCCGTGCAGGATCGTGTCGGCGAGCTCGCGCACCTCGTCGGGTCCGGCGGGGATCGCGGCCCCCGCGACCACCTGGTCAATCGTGCGGGAGACCTCTGCGCCGCGCTGGAAGGCGAGGGCGATGCCGGCAGGGTCCTGGCGGATGAGCGTGCGCAGCAGGTAGAGGCGCCACAGCGCGCCCGGCAGGCTCTTCGGCGAGGCCTGTGCCCACAGCTCGGCGATCGTGTCGATGCCGTGCCGATCGGTGTACGAGATGAGGCGCTCGACGATCTCCGGGTCCGGGTTCGCGCGCACGCGCGCGAGCAGCGCCGCGGCCGTGTCGTGCGCGATGCGGCTGAGCTGGGCCGGGTCATCGCCGCCCTGGTATGCCTCGAACATGCCGGGCGGGAATCTGGTGGGTCGGTGGTAGTCGGCGGCCATCCCGGCCACCCTACCTCCGTGCAGCCTGCACCCGGGCAGGCCGGCGGCGCCGCCCGGACGGTGCCGGCCGCGCACAACGCCGGGCGCGAGCAGGCTATCCTGATTCGGCGGGCCTCTAGCTCAGTTGGCAGAGCAGCGGACTTTTAATCCGCGGGTCGTGGGTTCGAGCCCCACGGGGCCCACCGTCGAGCTGTGTTACTTCGCCTGAGCGGTGCCATTCGGCATTCGGGTGTGTGGTAACAGTGTTTCGGTTGATGGGTTACACCTGTTTCGGGTGATCCTGCACAGCGGCACCGCCCTGTCAAGTCCCTCCTTTGCGGCGCGTCAAGCGGAGAGGATTGTGCTGCTGGGATCGTCAGATCCCGCAGACGGATCGGACGGCTCGCATCGTCACCGGGAACGGGATGACGTGTCAGTGGGGCAGCGTTCGATCCGTCCTACACGCGGAGGGGCGAGGAATGATGACGCAGACGATGGCACCGGCTCCGATCGCCCCGAAGTCCGCCCCGACGCTCACACACGCGCGCGTGCGGGCCACGCAGACCGCAGCGGCACCGACTCCCGCCGCCGCGCGCCCGATCGCGCAGCACGCGCAAGCGCCCAGCCGGGCGACCGACGAGCGGGTCGAGCTCGTACACCTCGACGACGCGACGTGGCGGGTCTGCGACTCGACCGCCACGCCGGGTCAGCGCGGGTACATCGTCGGCTACCTCCAGGCATGCGGCACCGAGTTCGAGATGCTCTGGATGCACCCGCGCCCCGGCGTGGTCCACCAGTACGACGACTTCGACTCGGCGCTCCGCGCCATCGCCACGCGACTCAGCATGTTCCCGGGCTGAACGGGCACCGGCGTTCCGACCGCCTGAACGCCGCGATGCGGCGCGTCAGCCGACGAGGTCGCGGAATGCGCGCATGAGGGCGACGCGATCGGCGGATGCCTCGGCCAGCGGCGTGACCGTCAGGGTCGTCACGCCCGCCTCACGGAAGGCCGCAACCCGTTCTGCGACCTCCGAGGCCGGCCCCACGAGCGACACCGCGCGCACGAGCTCGTCGGGCACCGCGGCCACGGCCTCGGCCTTCCGCCCAGCGAGGTAGAGCTCCTGCACGCGCGCCGCCTCGTCGGCGAAGCCGTAGCTCGCGACGAGGTCGTTGTAGAAGTTCTTGCCCTTGGCGCCCATGCCGCCGACGTAGAGCGCGAGCTGCGGCTTCACGAGCGGCAGCACCTCCTCCGGGCGATCGGTGATCGCGAGTGCGGGGCTCGCGAACACGTCGAGGGCGCCGAGCTCGGGTGCGCGCTTCGCGCGGCCTGCGGCGAGCGCATCGCCCCAGACGTCGGCGGCGCGTTCGGGGTGGAAGAACATGGGCAGCCATCCGTCGGCGAGCTCGGCGGTCTGCTCGACGGATTTCGATCCGAGGGCGGCGACCGTGATCGGGATCCGATCGCGCACGGGGTGGTTGATGAGCTTGAGCGGTTTGCCGAGTCCGGTGCCCTCGCCCTCCGGCAACGGGATGCGGTAGTTCCGGCCCTCGTGCACGACCGGCTCACGCCGCCACACCTGACGGCAGATCGCGATGAGCTCGCGGGTGCGGCCGAGCGGCGCGTCGTAGCGCACGCCGTGGAAGCCCTCGATGACCTGCGGGCCTGACGCGCCGATGCCGAGCTCGAACCGCCCGCCCGACACGTAGTCGAGGCCGGCGGCGGTCATGGCGGTCAGCGTCGGGGTACGGGTGTAGAGCTGCAGGATGCCGCTCATGAGCGTCATCCGCTCGGTGCGCGCCGCGAGGAACCCGAGCTGGCTGACCGCGTCGAACGAGTACGCCTCGGGCACCGCGACGAGGTCGACCCCGGAGGCCTCGAGCTCGGCGACCTCGTCGGCCACCTCGCGGAACCCGCCCGCGTAGTTCAGGAACATCCCGACGCGCATCCGCCACTCCTCATCGTGTGTACGGCCCTCGCCGTGTGCCAGGCCGCGCGCCCGCGCGGGCCTCCCACCCTACCCAACGCCGAGTGTTCCCAGACGCGGCGGACGAGCCCACAGCGGCTTCGAAGCCGCATACGAGAGGGTGGTGGGATGACCTGGAGTCTTCTGCTGGACATCGTGCTCGTGCTCGTCCTGATCGGCGCGCTCGTGAACGGGTTCCGGGCCGGACTGCTGCGCACCGCCGCGGGCCTCGCGGGTCTGGTCGCCGGCGGCATCGCCGCGTACTTCGTGATGCCGTGGGTGACCTCGGTGGTACCGGCGCCCGAGTGGCGCGCGCCAGCGGCCATCGCTGCGGCGATCGTGCTGCTCATCGGCGGCTCGTGGCTCGGTGCACTGGTCGGCCGCGCGCTGCGGAGCGGTGCGAAGGCGGTGAAGCTGGGCGTCCTCGATCGGGTGCTCGGCGCGATCGGCAACACCATCGTCGCGGCCTTCGTGATCGCGCTCGTCGGGTCGGGCGTCACGGCGCTCGGCGTGCCGGTGCTGTCGCCCGCGGTGGCCGGATCCACCATCGTGCGCGGCATCGACCAGGCCACGCCGGCGCCGGCCCGCACGCTCATGGCGGAGCTGCGCACCGCGGCGATCGGCGGCGCCATCCCCTGGCTCGGCGAGGTCCTGGGCGGTCCGACCGAGCCACCGCAGCTCCCCTCGGGCTCGCTCGACGATCCCGAGCTCGCTCGCGCGAGCGCCTCGGTGGTGCGCATCACCGGCAACGCCTTCGAGTGCGGCAGCAGCATGTCGGGCTCGGGGTTCGTCGTCGCGCCGAACCGCATCGTGACGAACGCGCACGTGGTCGCGGGCGTCACCGAGCCGATCGTCGAGGCGCCCGGCCGGGCCCCGGTGCAGGGCCGGGTCGTGGCGTTCCAGCCCGAGCACGACCTGGCGCTGGTCGCGGTCGACGGGCTCGACGTGGCGCCGCTCGCGATCGCCGCGCGTCCGGCCGACGGCACCGAGGTCGCCGTCGCCGGGTACCCGTTCGGCGGCCCCTACCAGCTGCGTGCCGCGCAGATCCTGACCACGGGCCCGCTCACCATCGTCGAGAACGGCACCCAGTCGACGCGCGAGGTCGCCACGCTCGCCGCGAAGGTCGACCACGGCAACTCCGGCGGACCGGTGCTGACGCTCGACGGGGAGATCGGCGGCGTCGTCTTCGCCAAGAGCGAGACCGTGCAGAACGTGGGCTACGCGATCCCGATCACGACGCTCGAGCCGCTCGCGGCGACGGCGGGCACGCTCTCGACCCCGGTCGATTCCGGGTCGTGCGTGCGCTGACGCGTCACCGCACGCTCACTCCCCAGCCGTGAACCCGCGGAACCGGATGCCCCAGCTGCCGTGCCATTCCTCGCCCGGGTCGAGCCAGCGCAGACCGCGACCCGAGTTGAACGCCTCGGCCGGTGCAGTCATCGGCTCGACGGCGATCGCGACGTCACCGCTCTCGCCCGGGAACTCGCGCGTGGTGAAGACCTGCACGAACCCGAACTCGTCGTCGGCCCAGACCGACACCGAACGGCCGTCTTCGGCGGTCAAGGTGTGCTCGACGCATCCGTCGTCGTCCGTCGAGAGCTCGCCGAACGCGTCGTCGAGCTGGACGTCGCCCACGCGGCGGCCCTCGCGGAAGTCCCAGACCGAGCCGTCGACCGGCACCTCGCCCGTGGGCAGCAACCGGTCGTCGACCTCGATGTGGCTGGCGGCGTCGAGCCGCAGCGTGAGGTCTTCGGTGCGGACGCCGCCGATCTTCACGAACGGGTGCGTGCCGACCGCGATGGGCGCCGGCGCGCCACCCCGGTTCTCGAGATAGTGGGTCACCTTCAGCCCGTCGGCGACGAGCTCGTACTTCACGGCCGTGGCGAGCAGGTACGGGTACCCGAGCTGCGGGTAGACCGTCGCGGCGAGCGTGATCGAGTCGCGCGCGCGCTCGACCTCGTGGTACTCGGTGTAGCGCAGCAGGCCGTGGATCGCGTTGTGGAACTTCGGCTCGGTGATCGCGAGCTGGTGGTCGACGCCGTCGTGCGACCAGCGACCGTCGCGGATGCGGTTGGGCCACGGCACGAGCACGATGCCGGCACCGAACGGCGGTGTCTGGTCTTCACCGTATGCGGGGACCAGGTCGACTCCGTCGATGCTGAGCGTGCGGATCGCGGCGGCCACGCCCGTGATGGTCGCGCGGAGCTCACCGCTGGCCGTGGACGTCTCGAGCACATGCTGTTCACCGGTGGGCAGCGTCATGCCCTCCACTCTATGTGGTCGGCTGCGGAGGGTCCGCGGGCGATCCGGGCTCCGCTCCGGCGACGAGCACCGGGAGCCCGAGCGCCTCGAACTCCTCGATCAGCACCTCGGGCGCAGCGGCATCCGTGATCAAGAGATTGAATGCGTCGACCGGCGCGATCCGGCCGAGGTGCACCTCGCCGAGCTTCGATGCGTCGGCGACGATCACGACGCGAGCGGCCGCGCGGAGCATGAGCGTCTTCACCTGCGCCTCGGGCAGGTTCGCGTTCGTCACGCCGTGTGCGGCGTCGACGCCGTTGCCGCCGATGAACGCGAGGTCGACGTGGATCTCATCGAACATCGACCCGGCCAGCGGGTGCACGAGCGAGTGCTGCTTGGGGCGCAGCGTGCCGCCCGTCACGACGACCGTGAACCGCGGGATCTCGGGCTCGAGCTCAAGCGCGATGGACAGCCCGTTGGTGAAGATCGTGACGTCGTCGAGGTCGGTGCGCCGGCGCAGGGCCCGCGCGATCTGCAGGGTGGTCGTGCCGACGTCGAGGATGACGCTCTGCCCGCTGCGCACGAGCGCGGCGGCGGCCTCGCCGATCGCCTGCTTGGGCCGCACCGACGCCTCGAGCGCCTGTTCGAACGTCGGCTCACGCTCGGGCCGGTCGCCCGTGCCGGCGGCGCCGTTCATCGGGACGGCGCCGCCGTGTACACGCCGGATGGCACCGCCGCGCTCGAGCGCGTCGAGGTCGGCGCGGGCGGTCACCGGCGTGACGCCGAAGGTCGAGGCGAGGTCGGCGACGCGTACGAAGCCGCGCTCGGCGACGAGCGCGAGTGTGAGCTCGCGACGTCGTGCGGCGCCGGGCACGTCGGTCATACCGCCGATTGTCCTCCCCGAGGCATCCGCTTTGCAATACGAAAGCAACTTGTTTGCAAAACGAAAGCCGCGTATCGTGTCGCGCGTGGACCCCCAAGACCCGCGTATCGCGGTGCGCCGCGACCGCCTCGCCGACGGTCGCGAGCTCATCTACTTCGACGACGCCGACACGACGCTCGGGCCCGAGCGCGCCGTCGACGAACGCGAGCTCGCCCCGCGCCCCCCGGCCGCACACATGCGCCAGGACCCCCTCACGGGCGACTGGGTCTCGATCGCGGCGGCACGCCAGAACCGGGTGATGCTGCCGCCCACCCACCTCGACCCGCTCGCCCCGCAGAGCCCGGGCAATCCGTCCGAGATCCCCAGCCGCTACGACGTCGCGGTCTTCGAGAACCGCTCGCCGTCGTTCGGTCCCGACCTCGCCGATCCGGATGCCTCGCCGGCCGCGTTGCTCGCCGCGACCCGCGAGATCGGGCTCGAGCGCACGCTGCCGTCGCTCGGGCGCTGCGAGGTCGTGTGCTTCTCACCCGAGCACGAGGGGTCGTTCGGCACGCAGTCGGTGTCCCGCGCCCGCACCGTCATCGAGGCCTGGGCGCACCGGACCGCCGAGCTGTCGGCGCTGCCCGGCGTGCAGCAGGTCTTCCCGTTCGAGAACCGGGGCGAGGCGATCGGCGTCACCCTGGGGCATCCGCACGGCCAGATCTACTCGTATCCGTATGTGACGCCCCGGACGCAGCGCCTGCTCGACGCGATCGACGCCTACGGCCCGACGCTCGTCGCGGACCTCGTCGAGCGCGAGCTCGACGGGCCGCGTGTGCTGCTGCGCGGTGCGCACTGGAGCGCCTACGTGCCGTTCGCGGCGCGCTGGCCGATCGAGGTCCACCTCGTCCCGCACCGGCACGTGCCCGATCTCGCCGAGACGACGCTCGGCGAGCGCGATGAGCTCGCCTCGCTGTACCTGCGCCTGCTCCGCGGCGTCGATGCCCTCTACGACTCCCCCACGCCCTACATCGCGGCGTGGCACCAGGCGCCCGTGCACGAGCGACGCGACGAGGTGCGGCTGACGCTGCAGCTCACGAGCCCTCGTCGCGCGGCCGACAAGCTGAAGTTCCTCGCTGGTTCCGAGGCGGCGATGGGAGCATGGATCGGGGATGTCGCACCCGAGGCACAGGCCGAGGCGCTGCGCGCCGCGATCGAGGGGGTTCAGCCATGAGCGACCGGTTCGACGCCGCGGAGGCGGCGGGCGGGTTCACCGAGTACTACGGGCGCGCGCCCGGTGGGGTGTGGAGCGCCCCCGGCCGGGTCAACCTGATCGGCGAGCACACGGACTACAACGACGGGTTCGTGTTCCCCTTCGCCATCGACCGGCGCACGGTCGTCGCGCTCGGCGACCGTGACGACCAGGTGCTGCGCGTGAGCTCGACCTTCGCGCCCGACCCGGTGTCGGTGCACCTCGACGACCTCGCGCCCGACGCGGTGAGCGGCTGGGCCGCATATCCGCTCGGCGTCGCATGGGCGCTGCGCGAGTCCGGCGCGGACCTCGCGCACGTGCGCGGCGTCGACCTGCATCTCGCGTCGGATGTCCCGATCGGCGCCGGCCTCTCATCGTCGGCCGCGATCGAGTGCGCCGTCGCCGTGGCGCTGAACGAGCACTGGGGACTCGGCCTCGACCGGCCGGCCCTCGCCAAGGCCGGGCAGCTCGCCGAGAACCGTGTCGTCGGCGCGCCGACCGGCATCATGGACCAGTCGGCGTCGCTGCTCGGCGAGGCCGACGCCGGCGTGTTCCTCGACTGCCGCAGCCTCGATGCCGACGTGATCCCGCTCGGGTTCCGCGACGCGGGTCTCGTGGTACTCGTGATCGACACGCACGTGTCGCACGCGCACGCGACCGGCGGCTACGCCGCCCGGCGGGCCTCATGCGAGGCGGGGGCACGCGCGCTCGGGGTGGACTCGCTGCGTGACGTGCGCGTCGCCGACCTCGCGCGCGCCGAGGCCGAGCTCGACGACGAGACCTTCCGCCGCGTGCGGCACGTGGTGACCGAGAACCAGCGCGTGCTCGACGCCGTGCGCTCGCTGCGCGAGCACGGGCCGGCGTCGATCGGACCGTTCCTCGACGCGTCGCACGTGTCGATGCGCGACGACTTCGAGATCTCGGTGCCCGAGCTCGACACCGCGGTCGAGGCCGCGCAGGGCGCCGGTGCGGTCGGCGCGCGCATGACCGGCGGCGGCTTCGGCGGCGCCGCGATCGCGCTCGTGGCCGACGCCCTCGTGCCCGACGTGACCGAGTCCGTGCGCGCCGCGTTCGCGGCGCGGGGCTTCCGCGAGCCGACCGTGTTCGCCGTCGCCGCCGCGCAGGGGGCACGCCGCGACGGTTGAACGATTGCACGGGTTCGATATACTGCAATCCATGAACATCACCCTCGCGATGCTGGCCGGCGCCCTGACCGCGTCACTCTCGTTCGGACCACCTACCCCGACGGCCGAACTCGCGAAAGCGGCGGCGATCGGCGACCCTGAGACGATCGAAAGGGTGGCGCATCGGGCTGATTTCGGCGTCCTCGCGTCGCACCCCTTCGGGCTGGTCCAGTGCCCCTCGCACCGCCCGAACCACATCGATCACGAGTTCCACAAGAACTCTGGGTGGGGCATTCCCAGAGGAGTGGAGATCCGTGCACCCCATGCATTGGTGGTCGCCACCGCACTGGCCACGTATCGGGGGACGGCGGACGGCTGGGTCCACCCCTCGGGGATCGCATCCGCATTCATCACGAACGCCGGCACCGCGCAATCCATCAGCATCGTGCTGCACTGCACCCGCAGGCCTCGCTAGGAGGCGCGCGTCGCCGGCGGCACCGGCGCGTGGCAGCATGGGTCACGTGGAGGGGCGCGTCGGGCACGAGCAGCGGCTGCGCGATCTCGCGCTGCTGCGGCGCGTGCGGGATCGCATGGACCGCGAGTACGCGCAGCCGCTCGACGTCGAGGCGCTCGCGCGCGGCGTGAACCTGTCGGCCGGGCACCTGAGCCGCGAGTTCAAGCGGGCGTACGGCGAATCGCCCTACTCGTACCTCATGACCCGGCGCATCGAACGCGCGATGGCATTGCTCCAGGTCGGCGAGCTGAGCGTCACCGACGTGTGCTTCGCCGTCGGCTTCTCGTCACTCGGCACGTTCAGCACGCGGTTCACCGAGCTCGTCGGAGTGCCCCCGAGCGTGTACCGCCGTGAGGCGAGGCATCCGCTCGAGGGTGTGCCGTCCGTGCTGGCCAAGCGCGCGACCAGACCGGTCAGGAATCAAGAAGCCGCGGTCACGCGGCGTCAGTAGCGTAGCGGCCATGGACCTGAACATTCAGTACACGTTCCTCCCGCACACCGACGCCGAGGCCTCGCTCGCGTTCTACCGCGACGTGCTCGGCTTCGAGCTCCGCAACGACGTCGGCTACGACGGCATGCGCTGGCTCACCCTCGGCTCGGCGAGTCAGCCCGAGACCTCGATCGTGCTCACGCCGCCCGCCGTCGACCCCGGCATCACCGACGACGAGCGTCGGGTCGTCGAGGAGATGATCGCGAAGGGCACGTACGCGAGCATCGTGCTCTCGACGAGTGACGTCGATGGCACGTTCAATGCCGTGCAGGCGAGCGGCGCCGAGGTCGCGCAGGAGCCGATCGATCAGCCGTATGGCGTCCGGGACTGCGCGTTCCGCGATCCGGCGGGCAATATGGTTCGTATCCAGCAGCCGAGCTGAGGCCGCTCACCCGACCGCGCCGGACCGCCGCGGGTCCGGCCGCGGCACAACCGCTTGATCGAACCATGGAGCACGGATGACCCTGGCCGAGACCTCGACCACGAGTACTGCCCACCCCGCTGACCGACACGACCTGATCCGGGTCGAAGGCGCCCGCGAGAACAACCTCAAGAACGTCAGCGTCGAGATCCCGAAGCGCCGGCTCACGGTGTTCACCGGCGTGTCCGGCTCGGGCAAGAGCTCGCTCGTGTTCGAGACCATCGCGGCCGAGTCGCAGCGCATGATCAACGAGACCTACAGCTCGTTCGTGCAGGGCTTCATGCCCACGCTCGCACGGCCCGACGTCGACGTGCTCGACGGGCTGACGACCGCGATCATCGTCGATCAGGAGCGCATGGGCGCGAACTCGCGCTCGACGGTCGGCACCGTGACCGATGCGAACGCCATGCTGCGCATCCTGTTCAGCCGGCTCGGCCGACCGCACCTCGGCTCGCCGCAAGCGTTCTCGTTCAACGTACCGACCGTGCACGGCAAGGGCGGCCTCACGATCGAGAAGGGTGACCAGAAGAACCAGAAGCCGATCACGGCCGAGTTCACCCAGATCGGCGGCATGTGCCCGCGCTGCGAGGGCATGGGGTCGGTCTCCGAGATCGACCTGACCAAGCTCTACGACGAGAGCAAGTCGCTCGCGGGCGGCGCGATCACGATCCCCGGCTACACTGCCGACGGCTGGTCGGTGAAGATGTACTCCGAGTCGGGGTTCTTCGACGCCGACAAGCCCATCCGCGACTACACCGAGGCCGAGCTGCAGGACTTCCTGTACAAGGAGCCGGTGAAGGTCAAGGTCAGCGGCATCAACATCACGTACGAGGGCCTCGTACCACGCGTGCAGAAGTCGATGCTGACGAAGGACGTCGACGCGATGCAGCCGCACATCCGGGCGTTCGTCGAGCGCGCGGTCGCGTTCACCGCGTGCCCCGATTGCGGCGGCACGCGGCTCAACGAGGGTGCGCGCTCATCGAAAATCGACGGCGTCAGCATCGCCGACGCGTGCGCGATGCAGATCAGCGACCTCGCCGAGTGGGTGCGTGGGCTCGACGAGCCATCCGTCGCGCCGCTCCTGAAGTCGCTGCGCGAGACGTTCGACTCGTTCGTCGACATCGGGCTGGGCTATCTCTCGCTCGACCGGCCGTCTGGCACGCTCTCGGGCGGGGAGGCGCAGCGCACGAAGATGATCCGGCATCTCGGGTCGTCGCTCACCGATGTGACGTACGTGTTCGACGAGCCGACGATCGGCCTGCATCCGCACGACATCCAGCGCATGAACGGGCTGCTCGTGCAGCTGCGGGACAAGGGCAATACGGTGCTCGTGGTCGAGCACAAACCCGAGGCGATCGCGATCGCCGACCACGTGGTCGACCTCGGCCCGCGGGCGGGCGCCGCAGGCGGCGAGATCGTGTTCGAGGGCACGGTCGATGCGCTGCGCGCGAGCGACACGCTCACCGGGCGGCACCTCGACGACCGGGCGACGATCAAGGCTTCGGTTCGGCCGGCGAAGGGCGCGCTCGAGGTCCGCGGCGCGACCTCGCACAACCTCCAGGGCGTCGACGTCGACATCCCGCTCGGGGTTCTCGTCGTGGTGACCGGCGTCGCCGGCTCGGGGAAGAGCTCGCTCATCCACGGCTCGGTGGCCGGCCGCGAGGGTGTGGTGGCGGTCGACCAGGGCGCGATCCGGGGGTCGCGTCGCAGCAACCCCGCGACGTACACGGGACTGCTCGAGCCGATCCGCAAGGCGTTCGCGAAGGCGAACGGCGTGAAACCCGCGCTGTTCAGCGCCAACTCCGAGGGCGCGTGCCCGAACTGCAACGGCGCGGGCGTGATCTACACCGACCTCGGCCCGATGGCGACCGTGTCGACGACCTGCGAGGTGTGCGAGGGCAAGCGGTTCGACGCGTCGGTGCTCGACTACACGCTCGGCGGACGCGACATCAGCGAGGTGCTCGCGATGCCGGTCGACGAGGCCGAGCAGTTCTTCGCCGCTGGCGACGCGAAACTCCCCGCCGCGCATGCGATCCTGAGGCGGCTCGTCGACGTCGGCCTCGGCTACCTCACGATCGGCCAGCCGCTCACGACGCTTTCGGGCGGCGAGCGCCAGCGGCTCAAGCTCGCCGTGAGCATGGCCGAGAGCGGCGGCGTCTACATCCTCGACGAGCCGACGACGGGTCTGCATCTCGCCGACGTCGACAACCTGCTGGGCCTGCTCGATCGACTCGTCGACGCGGGAAAATCGGTCATCGTGATCGAGCACCACCAGGCCGTCATGGCGCACGCCGACTGGATCATCGACCTCGGCCCGGGCGCCGGACACGACGGCGGCCGCGTGGTCTTCGAGGGAACGCCTGCCGAACTCCTCGCGGATCGTTCGACGCTGACCGGCCGGCACCTCGCGGACTACGTCGGCGCCTGAAAGCGCGCGGCTGCCGCGTTCATTCCGCGCCTGCCGTTCGGCGATCACCACGACGCGGTGTCGCGCAACATGCACGCACGGCATCCCGCATGCGACCGCGTGCGCTACACAGCGATGTGGTGTCGCGGGTGCGCGGGGCGGGGGCGCGGGGGCGCGGGGCGCCCCGCGGGCGGCGGGCGGCGGGTCAGGCGGCGCCGGATGCCTCGGCGTCGCTGCCGCGCGCCGGCTCGACCTCGCGCGGGGTGCCGCCGGTGATGCGCACGAGCTCGGCGAACGTCGTCGGGAACACCGTCTTCGCGTGGCCGGCCGCGGCCCAGACCTCGTCGTACTCGTCGAGCATGACGTCGACGTACGTGCGCACGGGTGCCGGGTGGCCGACCGGTGCGACGCCGCCGATCACCTGACCGGTCGCCGCCTTCACCGTCTCCTTCGACGCGCGGGCGATGGTGCCGCCGAGCTCGGCCCCCAGCCAGTCGGTGTCGACCCGGTGTGCGCCGGACGTCAGGACCAGGATCGGCTCGTCGTCGAGCGTGAACACGAGTGAGTTCGCGATCTGCCCGACCTCGATGCCGAGCGCGTCTGCGGCGAGCTTGGCCGTCGTCACCGCGTCACCGAACCACGTGATGCGGGGTTCGACGCCCGCGGCGCGGAGCGCCTCGGACACACGGTCGACGGCGGGGTGCGAGGGCGAGGTCATGCCCCGATCGTACCCACCACCACCCTGATCGCGTTGGAGGACAGATTTCGCAGTGGAGGTCGGACAGATCCGACCTCCACTGCGAAATCTGTCCTTCATCGCGCACGCCAGCCGCCCGACATCGCGCACGCGCCCGGCCGACATCGCGCACGCCGCCCGGCCGAGTGTTCATCGCGCGGCAACCGGCCCGCCACCCCGGTCTCGTAGCGTGCCCGCATGACCGAGGCATCGTCCGCGACGTACGGCGTCGCCGTCGCGATCATTCCCGCACGCGGCGGGTCCAAGGGTTTGCCCGGCAAGAACGTGATGCGGGTCGGCGGCGTGCCGCTCGTCGCGCGTGCCATCGCCGCCGCGCGAGCGGCCCGGTCGATCGGACTCGTCGTCGTCACGACCGACGACGACGAGATCGCGCGGGTCGCACGCGACGCCGGCGCGACCGTCGTGCACCGGCCGGCCGAGCTCGCGGGTGACACAGCCTCCAGCGAGTCGGCACTGCTGCACGCGCTCGATGAGCTGAACGAGGGCGGCGGATGCGACGGCATCGACGGCTGCGACGGCGCCGACGGCTGCGACGGCGCCGACGGCCGCCCCGAGGCATCCGTCACGGTCTTCATCCAGGCGACCTCGCCCTTCCTCTCGCCCACCGACCTCGACGCGGCCGTCGCGCAGATCGCGTCCGGCGAGCGCGACAGCGTGTTCTCTGCCGTGCCCAGTCACGCGTTCCTGTGGACGGATGGCGCGGGCGGCGGCGCGGCGGGCGTGAACCACGACCCGGGGTTCCGCCCGCGACGGCAGGACCGCGCCGCCGAGTACCGCGAGACCGGCGCGTTCTACGCCATGCGCACCGAAGGGTTCCGTGAGGCACGCCACCGTTTCTTCGGCCGGATCGGCGTGCAGCTGGTGCCCGAGCTGCACTCGGTCGAGATCGACACCGCCTCCGACCTCGTCGTCGCCCAGGCGCTCGCGAACCTCATCGACCATGCGTCACAGGGCGTCGACGTCGACGCGGTCGTCACCGACTTCGACGGGGTGCACACCGACGACAGCGCGATCGTCGGGGAGGCCGGCGTCGAGTTCGTGCGGGTGAGCCGGAGCGACGGGGCGGGAGTCGCGCGGCTCCGCGAGGCCGGCGTGCCGGTGCTGATCCTGTCCGCCGAGATGCACCCGGTGGTTTCCGCGCGCGGGGCGAAGCTCGGCGTCGAGGTGCGGCAGGGGGTCACCGACAAGGCCACCGCGCTGCGCGAATGGGCCGCCGAGCGAGGCATCCGCCTCGACCGCGTCGCCTATCTCGGCAACGACCGCGGCGACCTGCCCGCGCTCTCCATAGTGGGCTGGCCCGTCGCGGTCCGCGACGCCATCCCCGAGGTGCGGCGCGTCGCGCGGGTCGTGCTCGAACGCGCCGGCGGCCACGGCGCTGTGCGCGAGCTCGCCGATGCCGTGCTCGCCGGGCGCCGGGGCGCCGAGCGCGACCGGACGCCCGCAGACCAGGCGCGTGCCATCCAACCCATCGCCGACGAGCCGACCGCCACCCGGCCGACGGGCACCCAGTCGACCGTCATCATCACCCTCGAAGGAGCCTGACATGTCTGTTCGACTCGGTCGCCACGAGATCGGCACCGGCCTGCCGGTGTACGTCATCGCCGAGATCGGCCTCAACCACAACGGGGACGTCGAGCTCGCCAAGCAGCTCATCGACGTCGCCGCGGGCGCGGGCTGCCAGGCGGTGAAGTTCCAGAAGCGCACGCCCGAGCTCGCGACCCCGGAGCACATGAAGGATGTCCCGCGCGAGACGCCGTGGGGCACCATGAGCTACCTCGACTACCGTCGTCGCGTCGAGTTCGGCAGCGAGGAGTACCTCGAGATCGCACGCCACGCCGACCTCGCCGGGCTCGACTGGTTCGCGTCGCCGTGGGACGAGCCGTCGGTCGGGTTCCTCGAGGAGCACGGCACGGCCGCGTACAAGGTCGCGTCGGCATCGGTGACCGATCTGCCGCTGCTGGGCGCGATCGCGGCGACCGGCAAGCCGGTCATCCTGTCGACGGGCATGTCGACCATCGATGAGATCGATCAGGCCGTCGCGACGCTCGGCACTGAACGGCTCGTCATGCTGCACGCCACATCGAGCTACCCGATGCCGACCGAGGAGGCGAACCTTCGCACCATCGACACGCTGCGCGCGCGGTACGCGGGCGTGCCGATCGGGTACTCGGGGCACGAGCGCGGACTGCAGATCTCACTCGCCGCGGTCGCGCTGGGCGCGGTCGCCGTCGAACGCCACATCACACTCGACCGCGCCATGTGGGGATCGGACCACGCGGCGTCGCTCGAACCGCAGGGTATCGAGCACCTCGTGCGCGACATCCGCATCATCGAGGAGGCCATGGGCGACGGTGTGAAGCGGGTCTTCCCCGGCGAGCTCGCCCCGAAGGCGAAGCTGCGCCGGGTGCTTGTGTGACGGGCGCCGACGCGACCGGCGGCGCGGGCGCTCCGAGCACACCGGCGGTGCGCCGACTGCTCGTCGTCAGCGACTCCGACTCGTACACGAAGTGGGGCGCCGCCCTGGCCTCGGCCCTGCCCGACGCCTGGCACACCGAGCTCGCGCTGCTCCTCAGCGACGTGCTGCCGAGTGAGCGTCAACTCGCGGCGGCGCTCGCAGGGTCGCGATGGGCTGCGCCGGCCGGATCCGAGACGGACCGGGTCGTCACGGCAGCCGCGGCACGAACGTCGCGGGACAAGGCCGAGGCCACAGCCTCCGCGCCCACACAGGCCGCTGGGACCGTGGGAACCGCCCTGGGCACGGAGACCGCGCACGCGACGGAGACCAACGACGCGACGGAGTCCACAGGGGCCGCCAAGACCGCCCGAACCACGGAGGCCTCTCAGACCGATCAGGTCACGGAAGCCGCCAAGACCGCTCGAACCACGGAGGCCACGGCGGCCGATAGGCGTATGCCAGTTCCGCCTCACGATGAGGCGGAACTGACATACGAATCGGCGGCCTCGAACTCGCGGTCCGTGCCGAGCACCGCGCGACCGAGGTATGTCCACCTCGACCAACTCGTCGACCTCGTGCGCGAGATGCGGGCCGACGCCGTGCTGCTCGCGTTCCGCGGGCCGCTCGTGCGGGTGACAGCCGGCCTGCTGAATGCGGTGCCCGACCGGCCGGTGCTCATCGCGGGGTTCCCGGGTCTCACGATTCCGGCCGTGCCGAAGGCGATCATCTACCGCGAGCAGGTCGACCTCGTCGTGCTGCACAGCCGGCGCGAGGTGCGCGAGTTCGCGCGGCTCGCCGCCGACCTGCCCGCGGCTCCACGGTTCGGGCTCGCGACGCTGCCGTTCCTGCCGAGTCGAACGACGGATGCTTCGCGGCGCACGCTGCCCGACGGCGACGTCGTCTTCGCGGTGCAGGCCAAGGTGCCCTCGAGCCTGGAGGAACGCGTGCATCTCGTGGGCGTGCTCGCCCAGGCCGCGCGACGCCAGCCGCATCGCCGCTTCATCGTCAAGGTGCGGGCCCGGGCGGGCGAAGCGCAGACGCACGCCGAGACCTACGACCTCGGCGAGCTCGTTCGCGACCCCGCCATCGCGCGAGAGCTCGGCTTCACGCCGCCGCCGAACCTGCTCGTCGCGGACGGACCGATGTCGGCGCATCTCGAGCGCGCGGCCGCGCTCGTGACCGTGAGCTCGACCGCGGTGCTCGAGGCCATCGCGGCCGATGTGCCCGCCCTGCTGCTCGACGACTACGGCGTCGGGCCGAGGCAGCTCAACGTGGTGTTCGAGGGCAGCGGGCTGTTCGGCGACGGCGCAGCGCTCGCGGCCGGCGCCTGGCGACAGCCGGACCCGGCCTGGCTCGACGACAACTACTTCCACGGGCCGGCGGCCGACGACTGGGTCGAGCGGCTCGAGGAGCTGCTCGCGGCTCGAGCGGCGGCGCCGCTGCCCGTGCTGGCACGGCGTCACAACCGCACGGGCGGAGCACTCCGGCGCGCGTTCGAGCGGCGCAAGATGCTCGGGTCGCACGACCGGACGTTCGCCGGGCGGGCATCCGTGCTCGTGGCGGTGCCCGTGCGAGGCGTCGTGCGCACGGTGCGGCGGGTGCGCAGGGCGCTCACGGGCGTTGCGGCCGTCGACCCATCGCAGCCGGTCGCCGAGTCGCGCGCCGCCGAGCGCGTGACACGCTGATCACGTTCACGCTGGAGTTGTAGTATACTGCTCGCATGACCAAGCGATCAGTGATGTCTCGAACCGTGCCCGCCGTCGGGCTGACCATGGCGATCGCGGGCGCGCTCGCGCTCGCCCCCGCCTCGGCGTTCGCCGCCGAAGGCGGCTCAAACGGCGACGCGGACGGTTGGGTCGTCGTCGGCACGCAGATCGACGGCGACTCCTACAAGCGCGAAGTCTTCAACGACGGCATCGGCTGGGGCCCCAAGCGCATCGATGCGCACTGCCCCGACGACTTCCCCTACCTCGACGCCACCCAGGGCACCCCCGGGCTCAGCGTCGGAAGGGGCCTCGTCGTCGGGGTGGACTCAGGCGTCACGGTGGTCGAGGATCCGGGCGCCCGGATCGGCGAGCAGCTCAGCTTCAACGAGGTGATCTACAAGGGCACGACGCTCGTGCCCTGGAATCACGATGCGTTCAACAATCGCGGATTCTCGGTCACGATGTTCTGTACGAGTTCGAAAACCAAGGGCTGGACCCAACTCATCCGGGTTCCATGACCGTTCTCCGAAGCCGTCGGCCGCGGTGTCACGGACGAACGGACCCCGCGGGTCAGTCGACCGGGGCCGTGTGCGTCGCGACGTGCCGCACGTACGCCTCGGCATTGCGACGCAGTCCCGCTCGCTCCTCATCGGTGAGCTCGCGACGCACCTTGGCCGGCACACCGGCGACGAGTGAGCCGGGCGGCACCACGGTGCCCTCGAGCACGACCGCACCGGCCGCGACGAGCGAGCCGGCACCGATGAGGGCGCCATTGAGCACGGTCGCGCTCATGCCGATGAGGCTGTCGGACTCGATCGTGCAGCCGTGCAGCACAGCGCCGTGACCCACCGAGACGCCTGAGCCGACCGTGAGCGGGTAGCCGGCGTCGACATGGCAGACGACCGTGTCCTGCAGGTTCGCGTTCGCGCCGAGCACGATCGGCTCGGCCTCGGCACGCAACACCGCGTTGTACCAGACGCTCGAACCCGCCTCGAGCCGCACATCGCCGACCACGACCGCGCCCGCGGCGACGAAGGCGGTGTCGGCGATCTCGGGAGCCGGCACGCCGGCGAGCTGGATGATCCGGGCTGAGGGGTCTGCGCTCATGCCGCCAGCCTACGGCGGCGAGCCTGCACCACGAGCCGGATCCCCGCGCCGAACGCGAAGACGGCGACGCCCGCCACGACCGAGGTCCACGGGAGGGTGATTACGAGCACGAGGCATCCGATCGCACCCGCGACCGAGAGCGCGCGCGGCACCCGCCGCTCGCCGCGCGGCTGGGTGACGGCGGCGAGGTTCGCGACGAGGTAGTAGACGAGCACCCCGAAGCTCGAGAAACCGATCGCGCCGCGCAGGTCGGCGACGAGGATGAGTACGACGATCGCCCCCGCGACCACCGCCTCGGCGACGTGCGGGACGCGGAAGCGCGGATGCACCGCCGCGAGCGGCGCGGGGAGCTCTCGGTCGCGGGCCATCGCGAGGGTCGTACGCCCGATGCCTGCGATAAGCGCGAGCAATGCGCCGAGCGCCGCGAGCCCCGCGCCCGCGCGCACGATGGGCTCGGCCCAGGTCCAGCCGGCAATTTCGACGGTGTCGGCGAGGGGTGCGGTCGATGCGGCGAGCGCGGGCGCGCCGAGCGCGGCGAGCAGCGTGACCGCGATGGCGGCATACAGGGCGAAGACGATGCCGAGCGAGGTCTGGACGGCGCGCGGGATGGTGCGTGCCGGGTCGACGACCTCCTCGCCGAGTGTTGCGACGCGTGCGTAGCCTGCGAAGGCGAAGAAGAGTAGGCCGGCGGCCTGCAACACACCCCAGACGGATGTCTCGTCGGCACGCTCGGCCGTGAGGATCGCACCGCTCGGATCGGTGCCGGCGACGAACCCGAACGAGAGCCCGGTCGTCGCCCTCGTCGTCGCGACCACGATGCCCGCGACGATGACGAGGACGAGCACCGCGAGCACGATCGAGACGATGATGGTCGCGGCTCGCGAGGTCCGCGTGATGCCGCGCAGGTTGATCGCGGCGATGACGAGCACCGCGGCGATCGCGGCGGGCCGCTGCCACTCGGCGGGCACGAGATAGGCGGCCGCGGTCATCGCCATGGCGGCGCAACTCGCGGTCTTGCCGATGACGAACCCCCACCCGGCGAGGAATCCGGGCCATTCGCCGAGCCGCTCGCGACCGTACCGGTACGCACCGCCGGACTCGGGGTAGCGCGCGGCGAGCTGCGCCGTGGACCCCGCGTTCGCGAACGCGACGAACGCGGCCAGCGCGAGCCCGACGAGCAGCAGATCCCCGGCGGCCGCCGCCGCGGGCGCGAACACGGAGAACACGCCGGCGCCGATCATCGAGGCCAGCCCGATCGCCACGGCCCCGCCGAACGTCAGACGGCGCGCGAGGGAGGGCTGGTCACCGGTCACGCCACGCAGCGTACCGGGCCCGGGTTACCGGCAGCCGTTTGCGCCAGCAGGCAATTTCGCGCGTCACCAGTGGAGTGTTCCGTTGCCGTTCATCACGCGTCCGTGACGCGACCCTAGCGGCAGCCTGGGTCGTTCGGGTACTCGAGGCAGGTGCCGCGGGTGAGGCGCGTTTCGACGGTGACGACGCGGACCCGCATCGGCTCGGCCGCGACGTCGAGTTCACCGACGGTGGTCCAGCCGGAGCCGTCGAACCGATAGGCGGCCTCGAACGTGACGGTCGGCTGCACGTCGTAGAACCCGCGTTCTCGGTAGCGGTGACTCGTGGCGGTGTCGGTGAGCTCCTTGGCACGCAACTGCGACCAGGTCCTGCCGGGCGACGCGGACTCGATCCGGTCGCCGTCACCGGTGTCCCAGGCGAACGCGACCGGCGTGAAGCGGACCTCCGCCGGCCGGCCGAGCAACGGCGCGGACACGACCTGCTCGGTCGCGTGACTGACGAAGTTCGCCGGCAACCGCCGCACCGCGATGCCCGGCCCGGGCTCCATCGCCCCCTCCGGCACCGCCGGCACGAACGACGCGACATCCTCGAGCGTGACCCCCGGCGAACCGGGCTCGGCGGGCGCCGGAGTGGGCGGCGCCCACCCGCAGACCCCCGCCGCGCACCAGTCCGGTGTCCCACGCGAGTCGCCGCCTCCCTCGTTACCGCCTGCATGCTCTCGATCGACACGGCCGTCATCCGCGGAGCGGCCCCGAGAACCTTCTCCCGCTCGTACGTCAACGCGGCCGTTCTTCACCTTGGCGTCTTTCCAGTCCAGCTCGTTGGCGTACGCCCCGGCCGGCAGCCTCGAGCAGAACACAGTGATCAATGCGACCGCAACGCAGGTCAGTTGCAGAAGTCGTTGCCGCGCCACGCGTCGGAACCTTTCGCGATGAGCCGCCATCGATCGTCGGGGGCCGACTGGAAACGAACGACGGCCGGGAGTCGATCGATCCGGTCAGGAGGCGTGACATCGGCTCCACTTGCGTCGAGCACCCGCACGCCACTCGAATCGAAGCAGACGTAGGTCGACACGAACTCGACACCGCGTTGGCTCCATCGTTCGAACACACGCATGGAATCGAATGAGGACTGCCCCTCGAAGCGACGCCCCTCGGAGAGCAGCCCAGCGAGTGAACTCTCGAGTTCCTCGGCGTAGTCGGGCGTAGCGACCTCCCCCAGACGCCCGACATCTTCCGGTGCGGAAAGACCATCCAGTACTTCGAGGTAGCGTCCGTACGCCCGGCTCGCCGCGGCGAGCGCCGCTTCGTCGGACGAGAAACCAGACTTCGCAGCCGGCCGAGCCGACTTCGTCGGAGGCCCGAGTTCAGCGGGCACGCCGCACCCGCTCGATGCAAGAACCAAAGCGGTGATGCCGATACACAATACGAGCCGAGCCCACGGCGTCCCACACCTCCATCGCATGCCACCAAAACGTAGGCGACCGCGCCCACACCTGGGTCGAGTTATCCACAGCGTCAGGCTCGGAGCGCGCTCATCAGCAGACGGGCCCGCCGCTCCACGGCTTGCTGCCGTCGAGCAGGATGCGGGCGGCGTTCGCGGAGCGGAACGCCACCTCGACGGCGACGAGATCCTCGGCGTCTGCGGGCGCCGCGGTCCTGAGGTCCTCGGCGGGCGTCCCCCTGATGTCCAGACACATCGCAACACTCAGGCGTGTGCGGTGGGAGTCGATCTCGACGAGCCGTGACGCCGTCAACGACGCCGGCGCGATGAGACGCTCACCGGTCTGCCGCATCTCCCGGAACCCGGCCAGCAGATCGAGCCCGTAGGTATCGGTCGCGACCTCGAGCACCCGCTCCGCGCCGGCCCCGCCGGCCGCGACGATCTCGGCTTCGAGAACGAGGTATCTCTCATAGGTCGAGACCGCCGCATCGAGCGCCTCCTCGTCCGAGGCGAAGACCGGCTGCACCTCGGTCGGCGCCGCCGGGCGCAGATCCCGAAGCGCACAGCCCGCAAATGTCGCGGTCATGCCCAGCAGCAGCGCCATCGCCGAAACCAGCCGAATCATGCGGCAACGCGTCGGCGCTGATCCCGGCCGCCGCTGCATGGTGCGTGTCATGCGTGCACGATAGGCCGATCCGCGATGCGCCGACCGACGCTCTCCACAGCCCTCACGAATCGCGCGTTCAGCCTCGGGCATTCGAGCACGCGCCATACTTGGGGCGGACCGTCAGGTGGGCGGGGCACGGATGTTGGGGGCAGCGGCGATGAGTGGTGCGAATCGGGCGGGTCTGGTCGACGGACGCGTGTCGCGACGGCTCCTCGCGGTACCCCTACTCGTCGCGATGACGCTGGGCGGCTGCGCGCCGATGCACGACATCGCGCTTTCCCCGGGCGAGGCCCAGCAGCCTGCTCCATCGGCGGCGCCGGAAGAGACCGCCGCGCAGCAGGCCCTCGTCGATGCGATCGCTGCGCGCCTCATCGCCGGCGAAGAAGTCGCCGCCTACAAGGCCGCGAACCATCTGGCCATCTCCGACCCGGCGCGCGAGGCCGAGGTGGTTGCCGCTGCCGCAGCCTCAGCCGCAGAACACGGCGTCGACGAGGACCTGGCCCGCGGTGTCGTCACCGATCAGATCGCCGCGAGCAAGATCGTGCAGGAGGGCTTCCAGCGGCTCTGGGCCGCGGGAGCCCCGGCGCCGGCCTCCCCCTCGCTCGACCGCGCCCGGGGCGTGATCTCGTCGGCCACGGCCACGATCGTAACCGAGCTCGCCGCCGGCCCGATCTGCCCGACCCCGGCAGCCCTCGCGCGCCTCAGCGACGAGCTGCAGCGGCTGGGCCTCGACCGCAAGGACAGCGACAGCGCCGCGCAGCGGGCGACCGCCTCTCTCTGCGCCTGAGCCGCCACAGAACCCGCCACGTCAGACTCTGACGAGCAGACCACTCAACACGATGCCTCGTCAACTCCGCGCGCGCTCCTGGTGACGAGCAGCTTGTCGGGCGCGAAGGCGATGACCTTGACGACGAGGGGCGTCTCATCTGGACGGTTCGGTGTGACATCGTTGCCGGCAGCATCGAGAATGCGGCGGTCGCCTATCCCGAGACACACGTCGAGCTCCATGGCTGCGCGAGACGCATCGATCGAGCGCAGCGCGGCGTCGAGTATCTCCGGGGTGCCAGTCGTCGTCGCCCCGGCCTCACGCAGCGCACGGAACTCCGCGAGGAGCTCCCCGGCGTGAGCCCTTCCGGCGACGTCCAAGATTCGGGCGGGATCTCGACCTCCCTCGGCACTGATGCTCGAGGACATCTCGAGATATCCGAGGTAGGCCTCGACGGCGGCCCCGAGCGCGACATCGTCCGAAGCGAACATCGGCGTCGACGGCACCGACCCGGCCGATCGCGACTCACCCGCACACCCCGCCAGCGCAAGAACGGCACCAGCGGTCAGCGCACCGGCGAACTGACTTAAACGTTTTCTGAGGCTGCACATGGGGACCGACGGTAGACCACTCGGCGCGGCCTCCGCACGCGTTCTCCACAGGGTAATGAGCCGCTCGATCCCACGCAGAAGGGCGGCTTCGGAACCTCCCGGCACACGAAGCCGGGCATGCTTCAGCCGTCACCGCAGTCGGTCGGACCCAGCGCCCGAGCGTCCCGATCGCGCGCTCGAAATCCCGACGATCCGAGACTAAGATCCGATATCCTCACCCGGTGCCCAGCGGCGAAAAGCACGGCATCAAGAACATCAGACGGCGTGCGAGGGAGGGCTGGTCACCGGCCACGTCACGCAGGGTACCGGGCCCGGGTTACCGACAGCCGGGCTCTCGAGAGGTCGAGTCCGGTGACCGAGTCGAACTTCCACCGGAGCCAAGCAGTGGATTCCACCGTCCAGTACGCGGCTGGGACGGTCTGTCCCGCATATTCGAACTCAAATCCCTCGATCGCCGCGACCCCCCGCGGTGTGACTCGTACCGCGTCGACCTGCTCCGCCACCGACGGCCAGTCGACAAGGCCGTGACGGTCGAAGTGGCTCGTTGCAAACTCGCACCAGGCTACAGCCGAGTCGATCACGATCTCGCTATGCGGCGTGACTCCGAGCGTCCACGCGAAGAGCGGTCCGTTTGCGCTCCCTCGAAACGTCGCCATATACGCCGCCCACATGCCTGGGTTGCGTTTGGTTCCCGTCGAGGTGAACAACGCGGCCGCAGGCTTCCCGGCCCATGATGCGTATGACGCGAGCCCGAACCTCTCGGGACGCGGCGGGCCGGGGCGCTCGGAGAACCACAGCGTCGACGAGTGGCTGTGGAGCTCCCGATGTAGGTTCTCGAGCCGTTTGAGCCTTGTGGAAGACGGTATTCGGTCGATCTCCGACGGGCGCACGCGATCCGCGAGCAGCGCCTGACCAGCGAGTCCCGGAGGGTTCAACGTTTCGACGAACGCCATCGCATCCCACATCTCCTCGGTCGCAAGGCCGAGCTCTCTGAGTTGCGCCACACCGTAGGAACGCGAACCGCTCCATGCCTCAAGCCGCGCCAATCGAGCGCGGAACGCCGAGGCTCCGTTGCCGTTCATCACGCGTCCGTGACGCGACCCTAGCTGCAGCCTGGGTCGTTCGGGTACTCGAGGCAGGTGCCGCGGGTGAGGCGCGTTTCGACGGTGACGACGCGGACCCGCATCGGCTCGGCCGCGACGTCGAGTTCACCGACGGTGGTCCAGCCGGAGCCGTCGAACCGATAGGCGGCCTCGAACGTGACGGTCGGCTGTACGTCGTAGAACCCGCGCTCGCGGTAGCGGTGACTCGTGGCGGTGTCGGTGAGCTCCTTGGCACGCAACTGCGACCAGGTCCTGCCGGGCGACGCAGACTCGATCCGGTCGCCGTCACCGGTGTCCCAGGCGAACGCGACCGGCGTGAAGCGGACCTCCGCCGGCCGGCCGAGCAACGGCGCGGACACGACCTGCTCGGTCGCGTGACTGACGAAGTTCGCCGGCAACCGCCGCACCGCGATGCCCGGCCCGGGCTCCATCGCCCCCTCCGGCACCGCGGGCACGAACGACGCGACATCCTCGAGCGTGACCCCCGGCGAACCGGGCTCGGCGGGCGCCTGAGTGGGCGGCGCCCACCCGCAGACCCCCGCCGCGCACCAGTCGGGCGTGCCACGCGAGTCGCCGTCGGTTGCGCCCGGCGACTCTCGGGCCGGTGACCTGCGGTCTGCGGTCGATTCACCCCCGGTCCTTCCGCCGATTCTCTCCCAACCGCCGAGCTCAACGGTTCCATTGCTGATGTCTCCGCAGATTCTGGTTTGATTCGCGTTACAACCTCCATACGCCCATGCTGAGGCTGCCCCACTCATGCTCAACGCCACGCCAGCGCCAGCCACGAGAGTGATCAGCAGAGCGCTTCGCCGGACCATTGTTCGCTTCCGTTCAGAAGGACTCGTGAGTTGTCGGTGACATTGAAGGTGACTTCCAGCGAAGCAAGATCCTTACCCTCCGGCGTGACGTCGACGCCGTCCTCGTTGATGTATCGCGTCGGGCCGACATCGACGCACATGCCGAGCACGATCACGTTCCTGTCGCCGTCGATCTCAACAAGGTGAGATGACCGTAGTACCGCCGCACCCGTGATGTGCACACCGGCCTGGCGCATGTCCCGGTAGTCCGCCAGCAGCTGCGTGCCGTACCGGTTTGTGGTCACCTCGAGGATCCGTTCGGCATCGGCCCCCTGATCCGCATTGATCTCCGCGTTCACGACGAGATACCGCTCGTAGGTGGCGACAGCGGCCGCGACAGCGTCGTCGTCGGAGCCGAAGACCGGCGCTTCACTCGGCGAGGCCGAGGGCGACGGCACCGCACCCGCCGGACCGCACGCACTCAGGCCGAGGGCCAAGAGGACGCCGACCGCGCACAAGTACGAACGCGCGCGCCGCACAAGCGGACCCGGCCGCGCACCCCTCAAGAACATGCGCCCACCGTACGACCAGCGAGCGTAGGGCAGACCGACTTATCCACAGACCGGCTCGCCGCTCCACGGCTTGCTGCCGTCGAGCAGGATGCGGGCGGCGTTCGCGGAGCGAAACGCCACCTCGACCGCGACCTGCTCATCGCGCGCGTGCGGCCCCTCGGCGCCCGGCTCTTCGACGCGCAGCTCACCGACATCGAGACACATCGCGACGCGCAGCCGCGTGCGGTGCGCATCGATCTCGACCAGCCGCGAGTCCGCGAGCACCACCGCCCCTGCGACGCGCTCACCGGTCTGCCGCATCTCCCGGAACCCGGCCAGCAGATCGAGCCCGTAGGTATCGGTCGCGACCTCGAGCACCCGCTCCGCGCCGGCCCCGCCGGCCGCGACGATCTCGGCTTCGAGAACGAGGTACCGCTCGTAGGTCGCGACCGCCGCATCGAGCGCCTCCTCGTCCGAGGCGAATACCGGCTGCACCTCGGTCGGCGCCGCCGGACGCAGATCCTGCAGATCTCGCAGCGCGCACCCGGTGCCGGCTCCGGTCAGAGCCAGCACACCGAGCGCGGCGACGAGGCGAAGCGCGCCCCGGCCACCGCCAGAGCCGTCAGTCCGTCGCCGCACCTCGTATCTCATCCGTGCACGATAGGGCGAACCCCGGCGCGGCGACGCTCGCTCTCCACAGGCTTCGCTGAATCCGCTCCGCGCCACTTCTGCACTGCTGCGCCACCAGTGCTGGCGCAGCGGTGCAGAAGTGGCGCGACACGGGCAGCACACGACGACGACCGCCCGGCCCGCAACTGCGAAGGACCCCGGCCTGTGGCCGGGGTCCTTCTGCATGCGCGGCGCAGCGAGCGTTACGGCGCCAGGCGGAGCTCGGCCGCCTTCACGACGTTGGCGAGCAGCATGGCCCGGGTCATCGGCCCGACACCGCCCGGGTTCGGCGACAGGTGGCCGGCCACGGCCGCGACGGCCGGGTCGACGTCGCCGGTGAGCTTGCCCTTGCCGGTCTCCTCGTCGTGCACGCGCGTGATGCCCACATCGAGCACGGCGGCGCCCGGCTTCACCGAGTCGGGCTTCACGAGATGCGGCACGCCGACCGCAGCCACGACGATGTCGGCCCGGCGCACCTCGGCCGCGAGGTCCACGGTGCGCGAGTGTGTGAGCGTCACGGTCGCGTCGAGCCCCTTGCGCGTGAACAGCAGCCCGAGCGGGCGCCCCACGGTGAGGCCTCGGCCGATGACGGTCACGTGCCGGCCGTGGATCGGCACCTCGTAGCGCTGCAGCATCTCGACGATGCCGGCGGGCGTGCACGGCAGCGGCGAGCGCAGCTCGCCCTCGATGCCGAGCACGAGCCGGCCGAGGTTCGTCGGGTGCAGGCCGTCGGCGTCTTTCGACGGGTCGATCGCCTCGAGTGCGGCGTGCTCGTCGAGCCCGGCCGGCAGCGGCAGCTGCACGATGTACCCGGTCACCTCGGGCGCGGCGTTCAGGTCGGCGATCGCCGCCATGACGTCCGCCTGCGACGCCGACGCGGGCAGCTCGACCTGGATCGACTCGATGCCGACCTCGGCGCAGTCGCGGTGCTTGCCCGCAACGTACGACTTCGAGCCGGGGTCGTCGCCGACCAG
This sequence comes from Agromyces protaetiae, assembly GCF_030866785.1. Classification (NCBI taxonomy): domain Bacteria; kingdom Bacillati; phylum Actinomycetota; class Actinomycetes; order Micrococcales; family Microbacteriaceae; genus Agromyces; species Agromyces silvae. Next base: position 3,004,276 of record NZ_CP133018.1, read on the forward strand.
CAGCGTGCCGAGCCCGGGCACGATGCCGTTCGAGCGAAGCTGCGCGATCCGCACGGCGAGTTCCGATTTCACGGCCGCCGCGGTGGCGACGCCGTCGAGCTTGATCGCGGTCATGTCTCATTCTCCAAGTCGTTCGAGTGTGCGCCCGGTCCGCGTGGGCCGCAATCCAGGGACTTCGGTGTGACGCCGGGGCGCCCGAGGCATCCATTCTCGGCGCGCGTCCGATTCTTCCTGCGTTGAGATTGCGGCCCGGCGCTCCGACGGGGCGGCCGGGCCGACCCCGACCATGGTCCGGCATGGCCGCAACTCAGGAGTTCCTGCGAGACACGCCGAGCCCGGAGCATCCGTTCGCGCCGTGTCGCCCGATTCTTCCTGAGTCACGATCTCGACGGGGGCGACGGCGGGCGGGTTGTGGGTGATGGGGGCGGATGCGGCGCCGCGCAGCGGCCATGAGCCGCCGCGGGCGCCACGCCGCTACTGCTGCAGGCCGGGGTAGAGCGGGAACGCCTCGGTGAGCTTCTGCACACGCGCGCGGAGCGCGGGGACATCCGCCCCGCCCTTCAGCACCTCGGCGATGACGTCGGCGACCTCGGTGAACTCGGCGTCGCCGAAGCCGCGCGTCGCGAGCGCGGGCGTGCCGATGCGCAGGCCCGACGTGACCATCGGCGGACGCGGGTCGAACGGCACGGCATTGCGGTTCACGGTGATGAGCGCGTCGTGCAGCAGGTCTTCGGCCTCCTGGCCGTTGATCTGCGAGTTGCGCAGGTCGGCGAGCACGAGGTGCACGTCGGTGCCGCCCGTGAGCACGTCGACGCCCGCGGCGCGCGAGTCGTCGGCGGTCAGGCGCGACGCGAGGATCTGCGCGCCACGGATGGTGCGCTCCTGGCGGTCCTTGAACTCGTCGGACGCCGCGATCTTGAACGCGGTCGCCTTCGCGGCGATCACGTGCATGAGCGGGCCGCCCTGCTGGCCGGGGAACACGTTCGAGTTGAGCTTCTTCGCAAGCTCGGTGTCCCGCGAGAGGATGAAGCCCGAGCGCGGGCCGCCGATGGTCTTGTGCACGGTCGACGACACGACGTCGGCGTACGGCACGGGCGACGGGTGCAGCCCCGCGGCGACGAGTCCCGCGAAGTGCGCCATGTCGACCCAGAGCTTGGCGCCGACCTCGTCGGCGATCGCCCGGAACGACGCGAAGTCGAGGTGGCGGGGGTACGCCGACCAGCCGGCGATGATGACCTGCGGCTTGTGCTCGAGCGCGGCGTCGCGCACCCGGTCCATGTCGACCAGGAACGTCTCGGGGTCGACGCCATACGCGACTGCGTTGTAGAGCTTGCCCGAGAAGTTCAGGCGCATGCCGTGCGTGAGGTGGCCGCCGTGCGCGAGCTCGAGGCCGAGGATCGTGTCGCCCGGCGTCGCGATGGCCGACAGCACGGCCGCGTTCGCGGTCGCACCCGAGTGCGGCTGGACGTTCGCGTACTCGGCGCCGAACAGCGACTTCGCGCGCTCTATCGCGAGCGACTCGGCGATGTCGACGTACTCGCAGCCGCCGTAATAGCGGCGACCGGGGTAGCCCTCGGCGTACTTGTTGGTGAGCACGCTGCCCTGCGACTGCAGCACCGAGACGGGCACGAAGTTCTCGCTCGCGATCATCTCGAGGTAGTCGCGCTGGCGACCGAGCTCGAGCTCGAGCACCTCGGCGATCTCGGGATCGACCTCGGAAAGCGGCTGATTGAAGACGGACTCGGCCAAGACTGGCTCCTTCTGGGTACACGGACCAAAGCGGTTGCTGCCTCGAGCGACGAGCGCCACGAGGCAGTCGTCCCGGCCCAGGCGTGCGGTCGGTCCGTGCCAGTCGCTCCCCGATGGGTGTCCATCTCAACGCCAGTCGCGACGAGGAAAGCATAGCAACGGATGCTCCGCGCGCGAGGTTCGGCACCTGGGTCGCTCGCGACCGGCGTGCGAGTCGTCGGGATAATCCGACGACACGCCACGCGGCGGCAGCGTGGAACGGCGCGTCGTCGGATTATCCCGACGACTGGTGACGGTGAGGAGAAGGAGGGAGGGAGGGAGGGAGGCTTGCGCCGGCGGGTCGGGAGGACCGGCCGCGGGCGTCTGTTTCCCCCGACGCCGGCGGCCGGTCCCGCACGCTCGCTGCGCGAGCGGGAGGCTCGCCGGTGGGTGGCCGGCGCCCTCACGTCGGACTTCGGGTGTCCGGCGTGGTGGCCTCACCTGAAGAGATGCTGCACGGGTCGTTTCATGACGCCGGAATCGGAGAATTTCTGCTGGAATGTGTGAAGTGCGTCCGGTTTCCCCACCGGCGTGACCCGATTCACCCGGCTCGCGCCCCGCACGAGCGCCGTTCGAACGCTCGAATCGAACTCCAGCATGCCCGCACACCCGAACCCGAGGAGATGGCCGGTGACCTCCGCGCCGACCGCCCCGCACGCCGACCCCGACGCGACCGCCGATCCGGACGCGGTCCTCGTCATGCGCACGCGCGAGGGCGACGACGAGGCGTACGCGGAGCTCTGGCGACGCCATGCCTCGGCCGGGCGCGCGGTCGCGCGCGGATTCAGCACGCTCGACAGCGACGACCTCGTGTCGGAGTCGTTCGTGCGCATCTACGAGGCGATCGGCAAGGGCGGCGGGCCGACCGGTGCGTTCCGGCCGTATCTGTTCACGACGATCCGCAACACCGCCGCGTCGTGGGGGCGCGCACCCCAGGAGACGCCGCTCGACACCCTCGACGTGCTCGAGGACCCCGGCACGGGTGAGGAGGCAGAGCTTGACGCCCTCGACCGTGGTCTCGTCGCCGAGGCGTTCCGCTCGTTGCCGACGCGTTGGCAGGAGGTGCTCTGGTACGGCGAGGTCGAAGAGCTCAGCCCCCGCCAGATCGCACCACTCATCGGCATGAGCGCGAACAGCACCTCGGCACTCGCTTATCGGGCGCGCGAGGGGCTGCGTCAGGCGTGGATCCAGGCGCACGTGCGCAGCGCCGAGACGCCCGACTGCCGCTGGACGCTCGAGCACCTCGGCGCGCACACCCGCACGCGCCTCGGTGCGCGCGACGCGCGACGACTGGACGCGCATCTCGACGGCTGTGCGAGCTGCACCGCGGCGGCGACCGAGGCGAGGCACGTCGGCTCGCGGCTCGCGCTGGTGCTGCTCCCCCTCGCAGCGGGCCTCGCGGGCGCCGCGAGTTACGCCGGGTGGGTGCGCGACGGCGCGCCGGTCGCCGAGCTCGCGGTGGGTGCGGTGCCGGTCGCCGAGCTCGCGGTGGGTGCGGTGCCGGTCACGGTGCTCGCGGCGGATGCCACGTCGGCGGCCGTGACGGCAGGCACCGCCGGCACGGCGGGCGCGGCGGGTGCGGCGGGTGCGGCGGGTGGCGCGGGTGCCGCGGGTGCCGCGAGCGGAGGCGGCGGCTCCGCGCCGGGCGCGGGTGCGACCGGCGGCGCAGGCGCAGGCGGCTCCGGCGCAGCGACCGGCGGCGCAGGCGCGGGCGGTTCCGGCGCGGCGGGCGGCGTTGCGGGCGCAGCTGCGGGCGCCGCCGGGGCCGCGGGTGCCGGCATCGGTGCGGGAGTCGTGACCGCCATCGCGGCAAGCGTGCTCGTCGCGGCCGTCGCGGTCGGCGCCGTCGTTGTGCTGCCCGGGATCCAGTCCGGTGCGAGTCCCGACGCCCGCATCGCGGCCGAGGCCGCGGAACCCGAGGCTCCGGTGAACAAGGCCGTCCCCGAGGCATCCGGCCCGCTCCCGGCCGTCGACCCCGTGGTCGACGTCGACGAGCTCGAGCCAGAGCCCGAGCCCGGGGCTCGAACCGAGGACGACACGACCGAGCCGGCGGCCCCGCCGGCCGCGCCGGCCAGCCCCGGCAAACCGGCGGCACAGCCGCCCGGCGCGGGCACGGCCGAACGTCCCATCACCCCGGAACCGGAGCCGGAACCCGAACCCGAACCCGAACCCGAACCCGAACCCGAACCCGAACGTCCCGACGCCCCCTTTCTGCATGCGCCCAACACCGCGAACGGCCTCGCGTTCCCCATCCTCTCGGGCACGGCTGCACCCGGCGCACTCGTGACCGTGGGCACGCCAGACGGCCGCTCGCTCACCACCACGGCCGGCGACGCGGGCGAGTGGTCGATCCTCGTCGACGGCCTGCCCGCGGGCACCTCGGATCTCGCCGTGACGCAGTCCGATGCGGGCGGCCGGACGTCCGATGCCACCGTGCAGTCGGTCGACCTGCTCGCCCCGGTGATCACCCTCGCCGAGGGGTACGCCGAAATCGAGGGTGCGGCGAACGCCGTCGTGGAGATATTCATGAACGGCGCGCCGCTCGGCATGGTGCCGCTCGACGCGAACGGGCACGCCGCCGGCTACGCCTGGTGGTGGGCGGCCGACATCACGATCCGCTACGTCGTCATGGGCGCTGACGTGCGGGTCGGTCCGGAGGCCCCTGCCGCGCGCTGACGTGCGCTCCCCGCCGGCGCGGTGGCGGTCGGAGATCGCCGCATGGGACTAGGCCGAAACATTGGGCGGCGGGGTGGGCCCGGTCGGCGCCGCGTCGCCCGCGCTCCGCTCGGCGCTCTGACGCCTCGTCGCACGCCCGGTCGCGACGGCCACGACCGTGGCGGCGACGACGAGCACGGCCGCGTACAGCCACGGCAGCGCGGCCACGCCGAGGACGCCGAACAGGATCGATCCGATGAGCGCCCCGCCGCCGATGCCGACGTTGAACGCCGTCGTGAAGAGTGCGCTCGCGGCGTCGCGATGCCCGGCGGGCGCGGCCTGCAGCAGCCGCGTCTGCAGCAGCGGTGGGATCGCACCGAACGCGACGCCCCAGACCGCGAAGGCCGCGACCGAGACCGCGGGTGCGAGGTCGAGGGCAATCGTCGCCAGGGCCGCCGCGGCGATCGCCATCGATCCGATCATGGTGCCCACGGCATGCCGCGCGAGCGGCGAGCCGGCGATCACGAGGCCGACCGCTCCGGCCACGCCGTAGACGAAGAGCAGCGGCCCGATCGCGCCGGCGTCGAATCCCATGAGATCGGTGATGAGCGGCGCGACGTACGTGTACACCGCGTACTGACCGAGCATGGTCACCGCCGTGACGGCGCACACGAGGATCACCTGCCAGAACCCGGCGTCGCGCACGCGGTACCTGGCTGCGGTCGGCGAGGCGCCCGCGTGATCGGCCGGCACCGCGAGACGCACGACGACCGCCCCGACGAGTGCGAGCAGGGCGATGAGGCCGAACGCGGCGCGCCAGCCGATGGCCTGCCCGAGCACGGTTCCCGCCGGCACCCCCAGGACGAGGGCGAGTGTGCCGCCGCCGAGCACGACGGCCACGGCACGGCCGATCAGGTGGTCGGGCACCAACCGCGCGGCGGCCGCGGCGACGAGCGCCCAGAACACCCCGTGCGCGACGCCGCCGACGACGCGCGCGGCGACGAACATCCAGTACTCGGGCGCGAGCGCCGAGAGCCCGGTCGAACAGGCGAGCACGATGAGCACCGCGATCAGCAGTGCCCTTCGGGGGATCCGGCTCGTCACGGCGACAAGCGGCGCCGAGGTGAGGACCACCGTGAACGCGTACACGGAGACGGTGAGCCCGATGAGGGTCTCGGGCACGCGGAGGCCCTCGCCCATCTCGGGGAGCAGGCCGGTGGGCAGCAGCTCGATGGTGATCGAGAGGAAGACGGCCGCGGCGAGCGCGAGCAGGCCGGGCCATGGCAGCGCGGCGCCAGGGTGGTTGCGCACCGTGCGCTCGCCCGCGGGTTCGGTGACGGACATCAGGATGTCTCTCCGACGGCGTTCCCCGACGGTCGCGAGCATCGAACTCGATGAGCCGGCTCTCGCGTCGGGTCGACTACGCGCTCGTGTGCGCGCCCAGGGCCGCCGGTGACCAGCGACCGCAAGCAGTCTACCGCGCGGGTACGCTGGGCGGATGACCACCGCCCCCGCCGACGGCCATCTGTACCACTGGGTCTTCACCCTGAGCTGCGCCGACGGCCCGGGCATCGTGCACGCCGTGAGCGGCGCGATCGTGGCGTCGCGCGGCAACATCACCGAGAGCCAGCAGTTCGCGAGCCTCGACACCGGCCGGTTCTTCATGCGGGTGCAGGTCGAGTCCCCCGCCGACCGGGCCGAGTTCGAGGCGGCCCTTCGGCCCGTCGTCGAGCAGTGGGACATGACCTGGCATCTCGACGAGGTCGGCCGCCCCCTGCGCACGCTCGTGCTCGCGTCGACCGCCGGGCACTGCGTGAACGATCTGCTGTTCCGGCAGCGGGCCGGTCAGTTGCACGTGGAGATCCCGCTCGTGCTGTCGAACCACGGCACGCTCCGCGACCTGGTCGACTTCTACGGCGTACCGTTCGAGTCGGCGCCCGTCACGGACCCGGATGCGAAGGCCGCGTTCGAACGGCGCATCCTCGACGCGGTCGAGGAGCATGACATCGAATTGGTCGTGCTCGCCCGGTACATGCAGATCCTCTCCCCTGAGCTGTGCGACGCACTCGCGGGCCGCTGCATCAACATCCACCACTCGTTCCTGCCGGGGTTCAAGGGCGCGAATCCCTACCGGCAGGCGCACGCGCGCGGTGTGAAGCTCATCGGCGCCACGGCGCACTTCGTCACGAGCGACCTCGACGAAGGCCCGATCATCGAGCAGAACGTGGTCCGCGTGGACCACTCCCGGAACGTCGCCGAGCTCGTCGCGATCGGGCAGGACGAAGAGAGCCGCACGCTCAGCCAGGCGGTGAAGTGGTTCGCCGAGCGCCGCGTGCTGCTCGACGGTGCGCGCACGATCATCTTCCGCTGAGCACCTCGGTAGGATTGACGGTCGTGACCGACCCCGCACCACCGCCCATGCCGAAGATCGGCCCGAACGATGTCCTGCGCTTCCTGCTGGAGCTGTTCGCGTTCGTGACGCTCGCGCTGTGGGGGTTCCTGGCGTTCCCGCTGCCGTGGCCCGGTGTGCTGATCGGCATCGGTGCGCCGCTCGCCGCGGTGCTCCTCTGGGCCCTCTTCGTCTCGCCGAAGGCGGTGTTCCGCGTCGACCCGTTCGGCAAGGCGCTGGTGGAGATCGCCGTGTTCTCGGCGACGGCGATCGCGTGGTGGACCATGGGACAGCCGATCGTCGCGATCTTGACCGCCGTCGTCGCCGCGGTGAGCGGCATCATCAACGGCCGCAAGGAACTCGCGGGCTGAGCTCGCACGGCGCGGCGCGGTCAGGTCGCGAGCGCGGCCTCTGGGTCGGGCTCCGCCGCACCGGCGGTGCGGAAGTGCCCGACCACCGAGAGCAGCGCGCCGCCCACGGCCCACGCGACGAGCACGAGCCAGGGGAAGGTCATGTCGGCCGCCGGAAAGTACGACAGCTCGCGAACGAGCGTCGCGGCCGCGCCCGGCGGGAACCACTGCCCCACCTCGCCCCACGGCACGGGGTAGAACTCCTTCGGCAATGCGACGCCCGAGATCGGGTTGGCGAACAACAGCATGACGATCGGGCCGACGGCGATGCCGGCCCGGCCGAAGAGCGCGACGAACCCGGTGATCGGCGCTGCGATCGCGGCGAGGGCGAGCGCGATCGCCACCGTGTTCAGCCACAGCTCGCCCTGCAGCGCCCCGAACCACGGGCCGAGGATCGCGGCGAGCGCGAGCCCGCCGACGAGCGCGTAGACGCCGACCGCGAGCAGCCGCCGGAGCGCGCCGATCACGACGACCGAGATCGCGATGCCGCCGATCATGCCGCCGAGCACGAGCGGGAACAGCGCTGCCGAGAGCCCGGTGCCGCGCGGGTCGGTGTCGGCGAGCGGCACGACGTCGGTCACGGCGACGTCGATGTGCGGTGGCGCGGACGGCGCCCCGGCGGCCTGCGCCGCAGCGGCGGCCTGCGCGTTGACGCCCTGCTCGAGTTGGCCGCCGAGCGCGGTGAGCAGCTGCACGACGACGAGGCTCGACGCCGACGAGGTGAGCACCTCCGGTTCGGGGCCGAGCACGATCGCGCCGTAGACCTCGCGGGCCTCGATGGCGTCGACCGCGGCGTCGCGGTCGACGACCGTGTCGAACGCGATCACACCGGGCTGGGCGTCGTCGACCGCCTGCTCGGCCGCGGTGACGGCCTCGGCCGGTCCGGCGATGGCGATGGGCAGGTCGCGCGGTGCGGCCGTGATCGACGGCCACGAGAACGCGAGCACGATCACGGAGACGAGTGCGGCGAGCCCGATTCCCAGCGCGATCACGCGCGCGATGGGCGTGTGCGTCGCTGTGGTCGGCGGATGCCCCGGGCCCGGCGCCGTACTCGAGCCGCCGCTCGGGCCATGGCCCGAGCCACGGTCCGGGCCGTGCGCCCGGCCGGGCCCGTCATCGGCCGGCTGTGCCGCGAGCGACGTGTCGTGTCGAGACATCCGATCCTCCATAAAAAACGAACCCTCGTTCTTTATAGTCCTCCCGCGGCCTATGCTTGTCAAGCAAGGAGGCCCCATGCCCAAGGTGTCCGACGCCCACCGTGCCGCGCGGCGCACGCAGATCCTCGGCGCGGCCGTGCGCTGCTTCGCCCGGAAGGGCTATCGCGGCACGTCGATGAGCGAGATCATCGACGAATCCGGCCTGTCGGCCGGAGCCATCTACGGACACTTCGACGGCAAGCAGGAACTGTTCGCCGCCGTCGCCGAACAGGTGCTCGCGGCACGCGAAGAGGATCTGAACACGCGCCACCCCGACGGCACGCCGCTCAGCCCCGGGGAGCTCATGCGCACGCTGCTCGACGGGTTCCGTCGCGAGCCGTTCAGCCACGTGGTCGTCCAGCTGTGGGCGGAGGCCGCGATCGACCCCGAGATCAGACGACTGGCGAACGTCGTGTTCGCACGCCTTCGCGCCACCGTCGTGTCGCACCTCACCGAATGGGCCACGGCCGACCCTCGCCGCGGCGAGGGCGACCCCGAGGCGTGGGCGCGGCGCGTCGCGCCGGTCGTCCTCGCGGTCGCTCCGGGCTTCATGGTGCAGCGCGCGATCGTCGAGGACTTCGACGACGAGGCCTACCTCTCAGCGCTCGCCGAGACGCTCCCGCACTGAACGCATCGACCGCGCGATGGAGGACGTTTCTCGCACCGGAGGTCGGAACCGTTCGACCTCGGACACGAGAAGTGTCCTCCATCGCGACGGGATGGGTCAGATGCGTTCAGGTCAGATGCCCTGCCAGGCGGGCTTGTTCGCCCAGGCGTGGCGGTAGTAGTCGAGGTGCTCCAGGCCGGAGGCCGCGGCCTCGTCGACGATCACGGTCGTGTGCGGGTGCAGCTGGATGGCCGACCCGGGCTGGTTCGCGGACACGGGCCCCTCGACGGCCGCGGCGACGGCCGGCGCCTTCGCCTCGCCGAACGCGAGGAGGACGAGGTGTCGCGCCCTGAGGATGGTGCCGATGCCCTGCGTGATGCAGTGCATGGGCACGTCCGACGGCGAGTCGAAGAATCGCGCGTTGTCGGTCCGGGTCTGCTCCGTGAGGGTCTTGACCCGGGTCAACGACGCCAGCGACGAACCCGGCTCGTTGAACCCGATGTGCCCCGTGCGGCCGATGCCGAGGATCTGCAGGTCCACGCCGCCGGCGGCGACGATGGCCCGCTCGTAGTCCGCGCCGGCATGCTCGATGCCCGCGGGGTCACCGTTCGGCACGCGCACGAGCTCAGGCGTGAGCCCGAGGGGCTCGACGACCTCGCGCGTGATAACCGCGCGGTAGTGCTCCGGATGCCCCGGCGGGAGCCCCACGTACTCGTCGAGCGCGAACCCGCGCACGCCACGCACGTCGACGCGGTCGTCGTGGATGCGGCGGGCGAGCGCCTGGTACGTCGCGATGGGTGTCGATCCGGTGGCGAGGCCCAACACGGCGTCGGGCTTCTCCCGGATCAGTGCGACGATGGCGCCGGCGACGAGCTCCCCGGCCTCGGCCTCTCCGGGCACGATCACGACCTCTGCCATGCAACCTCTCCTACGAGCGCCGCACCGACTGCGGCGGCCGGGAATCCCGGCGGGACGATCTGTACGCGACTCGACAGGTCGAGCGACGCAAGGAACGGCGATACGGCCGACCACTCATCGAGCACCCGGCGCACGCCTTCCTCGAGCCTATCGCCCAGAGCGGAGAGTCCTCCGCCGATGACGACCGTGTCGACATCGGTCGTGAGCACCAGGATCCGCACGGCCGAGGCGACACCGGTGAGGAACCGGTCGCGCACCTCGACGGCGCGCAGGTCGCCGTCGGCGGCGCGCTCGAACAGGTCGAGCGCGGGCAACGGATGCCTCGTCGGCCACGCCCTCGTGATCGAAGAGCCCGAGGCGATCGTCTCGAGGCATCCCTGCTGGCCGCAGCTGCAGCGTTCGCCGGCCGGATCGACCGGGATGTGGCCGATCTCGCCCGCGATCCCGCGGTCGCCGCGCAACAGCGCACCGTCGAGCACGATGCCCGCGGCGAGCCCCGTGCCGAGGTTGAGGAAGGCCATCGCGTGCGGCGCGCCACCGGCGCCCGCGAGCAGGTGATGGGCACCGAGCGCTGCGGCCTTCACATCGTTCTCGATCCGCACGGCGACGCCGAGCCGGTCGGCGATGCGGTCGCCGAGGTCGAGCCCGTCGAGTCCGAGGTTCACCGCGTGCTGCACGCGCCCGGTCCGGGCATCGACGGCGCCCGGGATGCCGATGCCGATCGACCCGAACGCGGTCGCCTCGAGACCGGCGAGCTCGCTCATGCGTTCGACGGCCAACAGCGCCGTCGCGACCACGTCGTCGGCTCCGAACCCCGTCGGCATGCGGATCTGCTCGCCGATCCGGCCGTCGGCGTCGAGCAGCACCCCGGCGGTCTTCGTGCCACCGATGTCGATGCCGAGCCTCACTCCGTCACCGCCGGACGGTCGGGAGCGGATGCCGCGCCGGTGAGCGCCTGACCGATCGTGGCGATGAGGGCCGCGCCGGCAACGCGGGACGCGCCGAAGCTCGCGACGTCGGCGTAGGCGCGGTCCTCACCCGGCCAGCCCAGATCGCAGACGACCACGTCGTCCCGCGCCGCGCGGAGCGCGTCGACCGCGGCGACCGCGAACGCATGCCGGTGCAGATCCTTGCCGATCACGAGCACCGGACCCGCGAGCCCCTCCGGGTCCGCGAGCGGCGCCACGTCGGCGAGGGCCAGCACCCGGGCGGTGCTGAGCCAGGAGGGGCGGCTCGCGCCCGCCTCGGCCGCGAACGGCCCCCACGGCACCGACCCGACCGCGATGTTCGCGACCGTGTCCACGCGGACGACCGTGCCGATCCGCTGCCGGCCCGCGAGCACGTCGAGCGAGCCGGTACGGAGGTCGAACGCGCGGGCGATCGCCTCCGGCGGCACGATCGGTTCGGCGGCGGCCGGCTCAGCCGGCACGGCCGCGGACGCCGCGGTCGCCGGCACCGGCGGAGCCGTCGTCGCCAACGCACGTACCCGCCCGGCCGCGTCGGCGACGCGCGCACGTGACAGCCGGCCATCGGCGACCGCACGAGCAACGGCGGCCACCATCGCCTCGATGGTCTCCTCCGAGACATCCGTGCCGATGCAGAGCAGATCGCACCCGGCCGCGAGCGCGAGCACCGCCGCCTCCGGGATGCCGCGCCCGCCGCTGGCGCCGCGCATGTCGAGCGCGTCGGAGACGATGACGCCCTCGAAGCCGAGCTCATCCCGGAGCAGGCCGCCGAGGATGCGTGGTGAGAGCGTGGCCGGCAGCTCGGCATCGAGCTGCGGCAGCAGGATGTGGCTCGTCATGATCGAACGCGTCCCGGCCTCGATCGCGGCGCGGAACGGCACCAGCTCGCGCGACCGCAGCTCGCTCAGCGGGAGATCGACGACGGGAAGCGCCAGGTGCGAGTCCTCCGCCGTGTCCCCGTGGCCCGGGAAATGCTTGGCGCTCGCGGCGACACCGGTCGACTGCACGCCGCGCGTCCACGCGGCCGTGTGCCGAGCCGCGAGCGCCGGGTCCGCGCCGAAGCTGCGCACCCCGATGACGGGGTTCGCCGCATTGCTGTTCACGTCGGCATCCGGGGCGAAGGTCATCGTGATCCCCACCGAGGCGAGCGCCTCCCCCACGGCCCGCGCCACGCGTTCGGTGAGCTCGACGTCGTCGAGCCGGCCCAGCAGCGCGTTCCCCGGATACGGCGAGCCGGTCGCGACGTGCAGACGGGTGACGTCGCCGCCCTCCTCGTCGATCGCGACGACCGACGCGGGCCCCGCCTCGCGCAGCGCCGCGACCAGCCCCCGGAGCTGGCCAGGCGAGGCCACGTTCGATCCGAACAGGCAGACGCCGCCGAGCCCGTCACGGAGGAGGCCGAGCAGCCAGCCCGGGGCATCCGGCCCCTCGAAGCCCGGAAGCAGGGTCGCGAGGATGTCGCGGCGCAGCGCGCCGTCGGCTGCGGGTGCGGTGGGTGCCTGCGCGCTCATCCCTTCACCGCCCCGCTCACGAGCCCGCTCGTCATGCGCGCCTGCACGATCAGGAAGAACACGATCACCGGGATCGCCATGAGCGTCGAGCCCGCCATGATCGCGGCCCAGTTCGTCGTTCCGTTCGCCACGAGGAATGTGCGCAGCCACACCGGCAGCGTCATCATCTCGGGCCGGGCGTTGAGCACGAGTGCGAACACGAACTCGTTCCAGGCCTGGATGAAGCCGAACACACCCGTCGCGACGAGCCCGGGCGCGAGCAGCGGGAACGTGACCCGCCAGAAGGCACCGAACCTCGAGCAGCCGTCGATCATGGCGGCCTCCTCGAGATCGACGGGCACCCCGTTGACGAAGCCGCGCAAGGTCCAGATCGTGAACGGCAGCACGGTCGCGATGTAGACGAGCGTCAGACCGATGATCGTGTTCAGCAGCTGCCAGCCGTCGATCACCCGGAACACCGAGACGATCATGGCCTCGCCCGGGATCATCTGGATCACGAGGATCGTGATGATGAACGCGCGGCGCGATGTGAACCGGAACCTCGTGACCGCGACGGACGCGGCGAACGCGAAGAGCAGCGCCACGACGACCGTCGTGAGCGTCACGACCAGCGAGTTGCCGGCCGCGGGCAGGAACGGGGTACGGCCCGGATCGAACAGCACGGTCTCGTAGTTGCGGAGCGTGAAGTTGTCGGGCCAGAAGTGCAGCTCGGAGCCGCGGATCTGGTTGTTCGGCTGCAGCGAGGTGTTCACCATCCAGTAGACCGGGAACACGAACACGGCGAACAACACGATCGACACGGCGCAGTAGACGACGGTTGCACCACGGCGACGCAGCGAGCCGCGGCGGCGCACCGCACCGCCCCTGGTGGTGGTGGCGCCGGCGGTGGTGGCGGCGGTGGCGGTGACGGTCACAGCTCCTCCTCCTTGACGACCTGGCGGACGTAGTACAGCGAGATCGACATGACGATGATCGCGGTGATCACGGCGATCGCACCGCCCGAGCCGAAGTCGCCGCCCGCGATCGAGATCTGGTAGATGTACACGCCGAGCGTGCTGGTCTGCTCGCGGATGCCGCCGATGTCCTGCAGCGCGAAGATCTGCGTGAACACCTTCAGATCCCAGATGATCTGCAGGATCGTGGTGATCAGGAAGATCGGCTTCAGGTACGGGAAGATGATGAGGCGGAACCGCTGGACCCCGCCGGCCCCGTCGAGTTGCGCGGCCTCGAGCACCTCGTCGGGCACCTGGGTGAGGCCCGCGTAGAGCGTGAACGCCACGAACGGCACCGCGCCCCATACGACGATGATCCCGGCGACGAAGAAGAAGCTCAGCGGTTCGATGAGCCAGGGGTGCTGCCGGAACTCCTCGAGCCCGAACGCGTTGACGAGCACGTGGTTGACGACGCCGTAGGCGGAGTCGAACATCCAGCCCCAGACGATCGTCGCGGTCAGCGCGGGCATCGCCCAGGCCAGCAGCATGCCCACCGAGAGCAGGATGCGGAAGGCCTTCGGCAACCGGGTCAGCAGCAGCGCGATCAGCGTGCCGAGCAGCATCGTCACGACCACGCACACCGCGGCGAAGACGAGGCTGCGGATCAGCACCTGATAGAACGCCGCATCGGTCAGGACGTCGGTGTAGTTCTCGAACCACACCCAGGTCGGCGGCGCACCGAACACCTGCGCCCGGCCGAACTCCTGGAACGAGGTGACCAGGAGCTGGATCAGCGGCCAGCCGACGATGGCCGCCAGCACGATGCTCGCCGGCACGAGGAGCGCGTACGGGGTGAAGCCGCCGCGGCGGCGGCTGCGCCGCCGGTTCCGCGCGGGCGGTGGCTCAGGGGCGACGAGTCGCTCACCCTCGACGGCGCTCGGCGCGGCGCCGGGGGTGCGGTCGACCGTGGTCATGGCATCTCCTCAGGGTCGAGGCGGGACGCGGTGCGGCGGCGGGGTGGCCGCCGCACCGCGGTGATCCGGCGAGGCTGCTGGCGGCGTCAGCCGTTGAGGATGGCCTCGATCTTCTCGTCCGCCTCGTCGGCGAGCGTCTGGACGTCGCCGCCCTGCGCGATCTTGACGAAGAGGTCCTGCAGGATGCCCGCCGCCTCGACGTCGGCCCAGTTGGGCGAGGCCGGGGTGAGCTTGGCGTTGGCCGCGGCCGCCGCGATCGCCTGCGCGACCTCGTCGGTGCCGAGGGTGTCCGCGAGCGAGATCTTGGCCGGCACGAGGCCGTTCTCGCCGTAGATCGTCTGGAACTCGTCGGAGAGGATGATCGCCAGCGCGTCCTTCGCGAGGTCGGGGTTGGCCGAGTTCGCCGAGATGCCGATGTTCGATCCGCCGGCGAAGACCTGGGCCGCGCCGCCGTCCATGCCCGGAAGGGCATACACGCCGAGGTTGGCTTCCTGCTCGGGGCATCCGGGCGTCTCGGCATCGGCCGGCGCGAGGATCGACCACTTGACCCAGCTGGGCGCCGAGAGCTGCAGCGTCGTGCCGTCGCAGTACCCGATCTGCGGGTTCGTCTCATTGCCGTCCTTCGGCGCGAGCGACGCCGTGGACATGACCTCCTGGACCTGGTTGAGGCCCGCGACCGACTCGGCCGACCCGAGCTGCGCGTCCCACTCCTCGCCGTCGGCCACGGCGACCTCGCCGCCGTGCTCCCAGATGAAGGGCAGGGCGTTGTACCAGTCCTGCCCGGGCCACCAGATGCCCGACTTGCCGGGGTTGGCCGCGGCGAGCGCCGCGCCGTTCGCCGCATACTCGTCGAGCGTGGTCGGCACGGTGAGCCCCGCGGCGCCGAGCGCCTCCTTGTTGTAGAACACGAGCCGCGCACCCGAGTAGAGCGGTGCCGCGTAGAACTTGCCGTCGTACGAGCCGGCCTCGACGAACCCGGGCAGCAGGTCGTCCCCGCCGAGGGCCTCGTAGTCGTCGGTGAGGTCGAGGAACGCGCCCGCCGAGGTGAATGCCGCGGCCTGCGTGTTGCCGATCTCGACGACATCGGGGCTGTCGGAGCCCGACAGGCTGGTCGTGAGCCGGTCGACCAGACCGTCCCATGACTGTTCCTCGATGGTCAGGGTGGCATCCGGATGCTCCGCCTCGAACGTCGTCTTCAGGTACTCCCGAGCCTCGTCGGGCGTGTCGGTGCCGACCAGCCAGACGCGGATCTCGGCGCCCTCTGCAGACGAGGCGTCGTTGCCTCCGGAGGCACAGCCGGCGAGGGTGAGCGCCGCCGCGGCGCCGAGCGCCACGATACCGAGTGACTTCCTCATGTCGTTGCTTCCTTTCGTGGGGGTGAAGGTGTCAGCCGGCGCCGGCACCCTGGTGCATGGTGGGGTCTAGGAGACCCCGAGCTGGCCGGAGAGGACCATGACCGCCGCACCGCGCAGGACGATGTCCTGCCCGTGCTCGGTCATCCGCAGCCGGAGTCCGCGGTGCTGTTCCGCCATCGTCCGGTCCCGGAGCGTGTCGACGGCGGCGTCGTGGAACGCGCCGTCGAGCAGGTCGGCGGGGCCGCTCAGCACGACCTCCGCCAGGTTCAGGGCGCCCACGACGGGCGCGAGTACGATGCCGAGCCTGCGGCCGGCTTCGCGCAGCAGGTCATCGCGAGCGGATGCCTCGCCGCCGGCGGAGTCGATCTCGGCGAGTTGCGCCGTCAGCCGCGGCACGGCCACCCAGGCCTCGAGGCAGCCGTCCTTACCGCACGCGCAGCGCGGTCCGCGGTCGGTGCCCACGACGACATGCCCGATCTCACCCGCGGCGTACGCACTGCCCACGACGGCGTGACCGCCGACGATGAGGCCGGCACCGACACCGTGGCCGATCCTCACGAGCAGGAGGTCGCGGCCGTCGGACGTGCCGTGCTCGGCGAGGACCGCCACATTCGCGTCGTTCGCCACGTGCACCGGGGCGCCGAGTGCCGCGGCGACGCGGTGCTGCAGCGGCTCGTCGTGCCAGCGGAGGTTCGGAGCGGAGCGCACGACGCCGGCGGGGTCGACCACACCGGGGCTGCCGATGCCGACACCCAGGACGGGCGCGGTGGCGAGACCCGCGAGCTGCTCGGCGAGCGTGACGACGCGGGCCGTGGCATCCGCCCCCGTCGCTCCGTCGAGCGCGACCTCGGCGCGCGCGACGACGGTGCCGTCGAGGTCCATGACCGCGCCGCGGAAGCGGTGGTGCTCTGAGAGGTCGAGCCCGAGGATCTGGAAGGCGCCGCGGTCGACGTCGATGAGGGTCGCCGGCTTGCCGGGGCGGCCGGCCTCTTGCGGACCGAGCTCGATGACGAGCCCCTCGGCGATCAGCGCCGAGACGAGGTCGGAGACGGTGACCCGGGTCAGGCCGGTCTCGCGGGCCACGTCGGCTCGGCTGCGCGGGCCGGAGGAATAGAGCGTCTGCAGGACGAGCGACCGGTTGTGCCGTCTCGCATGCTCCGGGAGCACCTTGCCGCGTGGTCGCAGCGCCCTGGGCGAGGCATCCGTTTCGATCGTCGTCGTCACGTTTGTTAGTAAACCTTACGAACAATCAAACGACAAGACTCATTTGGGTAACGACCCAAGCGGGCGGCGCTGCGCGCGAGGCATCCGCCCCCTGTTCCCCGCGCAGGAGAACCCCTCGCGTCCTGCTCAGGAAGACCGAAGGGCTCGGCGGCGAGTCGCCGCGCCCAGTACGGCGTGTCCGACCGAGATTCCTGAGCACGCGCGCTCGCTCATCGCGGCACCCGCGTTCGCGCGGCCGTCGGCGTGTGCGTGGACGGCCGCAGAAGGCACGGACGCGAGAGGGCCGGATGCCTCGTGGCATCCGGCCCTCCCGGGAATGAACTGTGCTTACGCGGCCAGGCGCGCCTTCAGGTTCGCATCGATGGAGTTCAGGAACTCCTCGGTGGTCTGGTACGGCTGCTCGGGACCGACGAGGAGCGCGAGGTCCTTCGTCATGGCGCCCGACTCGACGGTCTTGATGACCACATCCTCGAGCGTCGACGCGAAGTCGATGAGCTCCTGGTTGCCGTCGAGCTTGCCGCGGTGCGCGAGCCCACGCGTCCAGGCGTAGATCGAGGCGATCGGGTTGGTCGACGTCGGCTTGCCCTGCTGGTGCTGACGGAAGTGCCGGGTGACCGTGCCGTGCGCCGCCTCGGCCTCGACGACCTTGCCGTCGGGCGTCGCCAGCACGGAGGTCATGAGACCGAGCGAGCCGAAGCCCTGCGCGACGGTGTCGGACTGGACGTCGCCGTCGTAGTTCTTGCACGCCCAGACGTAGCCGCCCTCCCACTTGAGGCTCGCGGCGACCATGTCGTCGATGAGTCGGTGCTCGTAGGTCAGGCCGGCAGCGTCGAACTTCTCCTTGAACTCGGCGTCGAAGACCTCCTGGAACAGGTCCTTGAACCGGCCGTCGTACGCCTTGAGGATCGTGTTCTTGGTGGAGAGGTACACCGGGTAGTTACGCGAGAGACCGTAGTTGAGCGACGCGCGCGCGAAGTCCTTGATCGACTCGTCGAGGTTGTACATGCCCATCGCGACGCCGGAGCCCGGCGACTGGAAGACCTCGAACGACTGCGGCTCCGACCCGTCCTTCGGGGTGAACGTCATCGTCAGCGTGCCTTCGCCCTCGAACTTGAAGTCGGTGGCGCGGTACTGGTCGCCGAACGCGTGACGGCCGACGATGATCGGCTTGTTCCAGCCGGGGACGAGCCGCGGGATGTTGGAGATGATGATCGGCTCGCGGAAGATCACGCCGCCGAGGATGTTGCGGATGGTGCCGTTCGGCGAACGCCACATCTTCTTGAGGCCGAACTCCTCGACGCGGGCCTCGTCGGGCGTGATGGTCGCGCACTTGACGCCGACGCCGTGCTTCTGGATCGCGTGTGCCGCATCGACCGTGATCTGGTCGTCGGTCTCGTCGCGCTTCTGGATCGAGAGGTCGTAGTACTCGAGGTTCACGTCGAGATACGGGTGGATCAGCTGGTCTTTGATGGCCTGCCAGATGATACGCGTCATCTCGTCGCCGTCGAGCTCGACGACGGTACCTTCAACCTTGATCTTCGACAACAGGGGCTCTCCTTGGTTCAGTGCGGGCCTTGGATCGATGCGGGCCGTGCCGGAAGCGCCCGCGGCCGGCTCGTCTGGCGGCCGGGCACGCCGCGGACCAGCTTACCTCGTCGACGAGATATCTCGACATCGAGACAATGCACACCGCACTGAGCATTGCTCGAATTTCGGCCACCCGAACTGGGGGCACGCCGATGGATCCAAACCGGCGTAGCGTGTGTCATGTTCATGAGCCCCCCTCAATGAGCGTGAGCGCGACGATTACCCAACCCGAATCGAGTCCCCATGTCCGCTCCCCGGTTCGAAGCATTGTGCCCGCAATGTGCCAGAGACCACACCGACCCCGCGTTTGGACGCGACGATGTTCCAAGTTGAGCATCTCGACCGCGTCGAACACACCGTGACCGCGATCCGGCGTGCCGAGCTCGATCGGCTCGCCGCGATCGTCGCCGAGCCGCACGAGCGTGCGCTGATCCTGACCGGCGAGTCCGGCTCGGGCAAGAGCACGCTGCTGAACGGCATCCATCCCGACGGGTACGCCGTGCACCGCGCGCGGGTGAGCCCGACCGAGCGGGACATCCCGTACTCCGGGCTGTCCGCGATCGCCGCCTCCTTCGACGACCCAGCGGTGACCGACCTCTCCGCCTCCCTGCTCGCGCGAACCGGCACGGGGCCGACGCCGTCGGCGGCCGCCGCCGCGTTCCTCACACTGCTGCGGACGACCGACCCCTCACCCGCGGTACTCCTCATCGACGACGCCGACCTCATGGACCCCGAGAGCCGTGCGGTGCTCTCGATGATCGCCGGGCGACTCGGCGGGACCGGCCTGCACCTCGTCGCAGCGATGCACTCGGAGCAGCGCGCCGACCTGCTCGGGGCGATCCCCCGGTTCCGGCTGGAGTCGCTCGACGCCGAACAATCCATGCGCGTGGCATCAGCACTCACCGACCACCGCGCCGACCGCGCCGTCCGCAACATCATCGTCGGCGCCGCGCGCGGCAATGCGAGGGCGCTCGCCGAGATCGCCACGAGGCTGACCGAGGACCAGCTCGTGCGTGCCGCCCCGATCGAGTTGCCGTTCCGGCTCTCCCCTGCGCAAAGCGACGCCGAACCCGGCGGACTGCTCGAGCGACTGTCGAGCGCGCACCTGCACTCGTCCGCCGCGCTCGGCGCTGCCGAGGCGGATGCCCTCGAAGAGCTGCTCTCCGACGGGACGGTCACGCGCGAACGCGGGTACGTGCATCTCACGGATCCCGTGCTCCGTGCGCGGATCTACTGGTCGATGCCACTCGACCGCCGACGCGTGCTGCACGCCGAGGCCGAGCGTGCCGAGCACGACCACGATCCGGGCCTCGCCTGCTGGCACGCGAGTCACTGCGAGCAATCGACGACACCCGCCACCGCGCTCGCCGCGGCCTCGGCCCGCTTCGCGCACGCCGGCCACATGTGGCAGGCGATCGAACTCGCCGAGCGCGCACTCGCGCACTGCCGGCCGACACGGGCGCTCGCGGCGCCGCTGCTCGATCTCGCGAGCGCGTTCTTCCTGCACGGCGAGCCCGCCTACGCCGAACGCTATGCGCGGTGGTCGAGGCGAGCCTCGGGCGATCACGCGGCGCACGCATCGGTCTCCTTGCTGCGAGTGCTCAGCACCTTCGTCGCCACCAGGCGGCTCTCGGTCGACACGGCCGACTACACCATGCTCGTCGCGCACGGCACGGAGGACGCGAGCCAGCTCACCCAGCTGGCCGCGGCGCACTGCGAACGCTGGGAACACGCCCACGCCCGGCGCCTCCTCGAACGGACCACCGCACTCCGGGACCCCGCACCCGAGCCGCATGCGACGCCCGACGTCCCAGCGAACTCGAACCTGCACGAGCTCGTCGGCATGCAACTCGCGGCCCTCGAGGGCGACGCCGAACCGGCGAGGGCACTCATCGCACGCATCGGTGGGCGGCGGCGCCCCGGGGTCGCGAGCACCATCGAGCTGCTGATGCTGGGCCGGAGTCTCACGTTCCTCGATCGCAACCACGACGCGCGACAGGCGCTGCACGCGGTGCTGAGCGCCGAACCCGCACCGCCATCCCTGCTCGAGGAATATGCACGGGCCTACCTGACCGAGCTCGAGATCCGCGCCGGCCGCCACCTGGAGGCCGCAGCCCTCATCGAACGCAACCGCCACGCACGCGGCCGCGCCGACCACCCGCTCGCGCAGCTGCTGCTCGCCTGGCGTCGGCTCGCCCTCGGCGACGTCGAGCTCGACATCGCCGAACTGCACCGGGAGTTCGCGTTCGACGACCCGGCGATCGCTGCCCGGCTCGCGGTCTACCAAGGCCAGGCGGCACTCGCCGAAGGCCGGTTCGACGACGCGGTCGCCGTGCTCCGCACCGCCGCGGCCGCCGGATCGGCGTTCCCCAATCCGTCCCTGCTGCGATACGACGTCGACCTCGTCGAGGCGTACGTCCTCACCGGGCGCCACGACGAAGCCCTCATGCAGGCCAGAGACTTCGCACGTCGCGCCGAACGGTTCCGCACCCCGTGGACACGCCAAGCCGGAGCCCGCATCGAGGCGCTGCTCACCTCGGGCGAGGCGTCGCTCGCCGCATTCGACCGTGCGCTGCGGCTCGCGACCCCACCCGACCTCATGTTCGAGCGCGCGCGCACGTTCATGAGCTGGGCGGAACGACTGAGCGAGCTCGGCCGCACGGGCGAGGCCGATGAGCAACGTCGTTCGGCGCGCGCGGTCTTCACGCAGCTCGGCACGGTGCAGTGGATCGACCGGACGGACCGCCCCCGACCGGTCACGGCACGTCCGGCCCACCCCATCCTCTCGTCGCTGAGCGACGACGAGCGACGCGTGGTCGACCTCGTGCGGCAGGGCTTGCGGAACAAGGAGATCGCCGCGATGCTCTACGTCTCGCTGCGCACCGTCGAGGTACGGCTGACCCGCATCTACCACCGGCTCGGGGTCGGCTCCCGGGCACAGCTCATCTCGGCGCTCGCCGAATCGGGGACCGAGCCGGCACTGCTCCCCCGATCGGGGTGACCGGTCTCGGCCCACGGGAACGACCGGCCCCGAGATCCCGAGGATCCCGGGGCCGGTTCACGACGACGCGGGTCGCACGGTCTCGGCCGCGGGCCGCCGCGTGGGACTGGTCCATCGGCCGCTCGCGGTACGCCGGCCGGTAACCGCCTCGGCGAGCGAGCGCAGGCAGATCGCCGCGTCGATCGCACGGAGCACTGGGAACACCGGCGCGTAGAGGAAGTAGGCGGGTCGCCGGGAGGCGACCACCGCGACGATTGTGAGGAGCAGGTCGGGGATGTAGATGCCGAGCAGGATGGCCACGGGCGGCGCCACGTTCCACAGCCCCTCCATCGGCACGGTATCGCCGGTCGCCGCCGCCCAGGCCCACAGGGCGCCGGCGGTGACCAGCAGGCCGATCATGAGCAGCAGCATCGCGCTCGAGACGACGAGCTCCACGATGTAGAGGGTGAGCGCGGCCCAGAACCGGTCGCGCCTCGCCCGATGCCGCCGCACGGTCTGCCAGAAGCCCAGCGTCCATCGCCGCATCTGCTTCACGTACTCGTGCACGGTGTCGGGGTCTTGGGTGCGGGCCACGGCCGCATTCGGCCTGAAGTCGATCCGCCCGAGCCGTTTGCTGTGCAGCTCGAAGGTCATGTTGAAGTCCTCGATCACGAGACCCGGCGCGTTGATGTCGATCTCGGCGAGCACGCTCGTGCGATACATGCTCGCGAAGCCGGGCACGATCGACACCACGTTGGCGGGCCTCGAGGCCTGCCCGTACTTCAGCAGATACTGCACAACGACGTAGAACCGCTCGCGATAGGCGAGCAGCAACCGGCCGAACCTCGTGGCCGGCGGTGGGTCGACCGTCGTCGTCGCCCGGCCGGCGACCGCGACGACGCCGGGATCGTCGAACGCCGGCAGCCCTGAGGCCAGGTAGTCGATGTCGAGCCGGGTGTCGGCGTCGAGCAGCAGCACGACGTCGAAGCGCCGGATCAGCTCGAACTGCTCGATCGCGGCGACGATGGCGCCGGCTTTGCCGCGGTTCGGGTTGAGGTCGAGCACATTCGCGCCCGCGGCGCGCGCCAGGTCGCTGGTCTCGTCGCTCGAGCCGTCGGAGGCGACGAACACGTGATCGGCGCTGACCTGGCTGCACGCCGAGGCGATCGTCTCGCCGATCACGAGCGCCTCATTGTGCGCGGGTATGAGCACGGCCACCCGATCGGGGTCGACTCGCCCGCCGATCCCGGCTGGAGCCGCATCGATCGCGCGTGAACGCGCGTAGCGCAGCGCGCCGGCACTCGCCCACAGCAGGGTGTTCACCCCGACCATGAGGATGACGAGGATCACGAATGTGGTCACGGGGGCTCTCCTCAGCTCGACTCGAACGTATCCGCGGATGCGGGCCCGCCGGCACGGAACCACATGGGGGTGTGGATGACGTGCGGTTTTCCACACCTTCGCCACCGCGCCCTCCCGAGGCGGCCGGTGCGGGCACACACTGGCGACGGATGCATCGCCGCTTGCGACGGACGCATCACCGGCGGCCCGCCCGCCGGCCAACCAGTACCCGACTGCGAGGACCCAATGACTTCAGAACCCATCGCCACGCCGCGTCCCCGGGTGGCACCGCCCCGCCGTCGCCGCCAGGCCGAGCGCATCCAGGTGATCCCTCGCGTGGTCTTCGACTACGACGTCGCGATCGTCGGGCTCGGCTACGTCGGCCTGCCGACCGGGCTGACCTTCCATGCCAACGGTGCTCGTGTGCTCGGCATCGACACCGATGGGCGCCGACTCGAGCAGATCCGCGCGGGGGCTGCGGATCTGCTCGAGTTCGATCGCGCCCGTCTCGCCGCCGCACTGCGCGACGACGAGGGATTCGCGATCGACGGCGACATCTCCCGGCTGGGCGATGCCGCCGCGGTCGTGATCTGCGTTCCCACCCCCATCGACGAGCACCTGACGCCCGATCTCGACATCCTCCGCGCCGCCTGCGCGATGGTGGTCGAGCACGCCGTCGCCGGTCAGCTCATCATGCTCACGTCGACGACTTACGCCGGGTGCACGCGCGACTTCCTGGTGGAGCCGCTCGAGCGCCGCGGCTTCGAGGCCGGGCGAGACATCCACGTCGCCTTCAGCCCGGAACGTATCGACCCCGGCAACGCGGGCTTCGAACACGAAGACGTCCCGCGGGTCGTCGGCGGCGCAACGCCGAGCTGCCGCGCGGCGGGCGAGGCCCTGCTCAGCCGCTCCACCCGGCTCATCCACCCCGTCGGGTCGCTCGAGGCGGCCGAGATGACCAAGCTCGTCGAGAACACGTTCCGCGCGGTCAACATCGCGCTCGCGAACGAGTTCGCCGAGGCGTGCAGCTCGCTCGGCGTCCCGGTCATGGACGTCGTGAACGCAGCCGCGACCAAGCCATACGGCTTCATGCCGTTCTTCCCGGGCCCCGGTGTGGGCGGGCACTGCATCCCCTGCGACCCGCACTACCTGCTCTGGCAGCTGCGCAAGGAGCACATCATGCTGCCGCTCATCGAGCAGGCCATGTCCGAGATCGCCGTCCGGCCACGCCGCGTGTTCGAGCGCGTCCGGGAGGAGCTCGCGGATCGCGGCCAGCCGATCACGGGCGCGCGTGTGCTCGTGGCCGGCGTCGCCTACAAGTCGGATGTGGCCGACCTCCGCGAGTCCCCGGCGCTCGAGATCCTGAGCCTCCTGCATCAGGCCGGCGCGACCGTCGCGTTCCACGACCCGCACTTCGCGCAACTCCGGCTCCGCGACGGCACCGTGCTCGTCGACACGGCCGACGCGCTCGCCTTCGAGCCCGACCTCGTCGTGCTGCACACGGCGCACACCACCGTCGACCAGGCGTGGCTCGCCGAGGTGCCGACGGTGCTCGACACCACCTATCGCGGCGCCGACCTGCCCCAGCGGGTCCTGCTGTAGGCCACGGACGAAACGGAGAAGATGATGCGCTCGGCGATCACCGGCGGAGCCGGTTTCATCGGAAGTCACCTGGTCGAGCACCTGCTCGCGCGTGGAGACGAGGTCGTCGTCCTCGACGACTTCTCCACGGGCTCGCGGCGGAACCTCGCCCACCTCGAGCACGACCACCGGCTCAAGATCATCCAGGGCTCGATCCTCGATCGTTCGCTCGTCGAACGCATCGTCGGTGCGACCGACCGGGTGTTCCACCTCGCCGCGGCCGTCGGCGTCAAGCTCATCGTCGAGCACCCGTTGCGGAGCCTCCGCACGAACATCCACGGCACCGAGAACGTGCTGCACGCGGTGTTCGAGACGGGTTCGACGCTGCTGCTGGCCTCGACCAGCGAGATCTACGGCAAGAACACGTCCGACGCGCTCGCCGAGGACGCGGACCGCGTCCTCGGCTCGCCGCTCACCTCCCGCTGGACCTACGCCGCGGCCAAGGGCATCGACGAGTCCTTCGCCCATGCGTACTGGAGCGAGCACGGCACGCGGGTCGCGATCGTGCGACTGTTCAACACGGTCGGACCACGACAGACCGGCCGGTACGGCATGGTGGTGCCGAACCTCGTCAACCAGGCGCTGCGCGGCGAGCCGCTGACCGTGTTCGGCGACGGCCGCCAGACCCGCTGCTTCTCGTACGTCGGCGACGTCGTCCCCGCGATCGCCACGCTCGCCGAGACGCCCGAGGCATACGGCCGTGCCGTGAACCTCGGCGGTGCGCGCGAGATCTCGATCCTCGAGCTCGCGATGCGCATCATCGACGTGCTCGGCAGCTCGAGCGAGATCCGGTTCATCCCATACGAGCAGGCCTACGCGCCCGGCTACGAGGACATGCGGCGCCGGGTCCCCGACAACGGCCTCGCGCGGTCCCTCATCGGGTTCGAGCCGACCACGCCGCTCGACGACGTGATCCTCCGCGTGGCCGAGACGGCGCGCGACGGCGGCCACCCGTCCGAGACGATGCAGCTCGCCATGCCGATCCCGTCGCTCGGGCGCGAACCGGCGATCGAGGTGCACTGATGTGCGGCATCATCGCCTGCCGGGGGCCTGCGCCGGCGGCGGAACGGCTGGTCTCAGGCCTGCGCCTGCTCGAGTATCGCGGTTACGACTCCGCGGGCGTGGCGCTCTCGGCGGCCGACGGCAGCACCGCGGTCTTCCGCACCACCCAGCGCGTCGGTGCGCTCAGCGAGCTCGTCGATGCCTGGGAGGGACCCACGCTGAACGGCACGGGGATCGGGCATACCCGCTGGGCCACGCACGGGGCGGTCTCCGTGGCGAACGCACATCCGCACCAGGACTGCAGCCGCCGGGTGAGCGTCGTGCACAACGGCATCATCGAGAACGTCGCCGAACTGCGCCGCGACCTCGAACGGTCAGGGCACGCGTTCGCCTCCGACGTCGACAGCGAGATCATCGCGCACCTCGTCGAAGACGGGCTCGCGACCGGCAGCGGGCTGATCTCGGCGGTGACATCGACCGTCGCTCGCCTCCGCGGGTCCTGGGCGATCGTCGTGCTCGATGCGGCCACCGGACACCTCGCCGCCGCCTCCCATCGGTCGCCGCTCATCCTCGGCGAGTCCGACGACGGCGTCTTCCTGGCGAGCGACATCGCTGCGGTCGCCACATGGGTCGACGACTTCCGTGTGCTCGGCGACGGCGACGTGGTCGAGGTCGGCGAACGCGTGCGCTGGACCTCGGCTGGTGCGACGATCGAGCCGCCGGCGCTGCGGGCCGGACCGGGGCGGGCGTCATACGCCTCGGTCGCCGAGCACGACCGGCACATGGCGGCCGAGATCGCCGAGCAACCGGCCGCGGCGGCACGCGCGGTCGACGCGATCGCCGATCGGATCGCCGACGGCCGGCTCTGGCACGAACTCGGCCTGCCGCCCTTCCAGCGGCTCCGCGTGCTGGCCTGCGGAACATCGCTGAACGCCGGGCAGGTGATCGGCGGTGTGCTCACGCGGCTCGGCGGCGGTGCCTTCCACCCGGTGGTCGCCAGCGAGGCATCCGGCACCTTCGTGGAGCCGGGCACGCTCACCCTCGCGATCAGCCAGTCCGGCGAGACCGCCGACGTGCTCCGCGCCGTCGACGAGGACCCGGCGGGCGTGCCCGTTCTCGCGCTGGTCAACAACCTCGAGTCGACGCTCGCGAGAACGGTCGATGCCGCGATCGGGTGCGAGGCCGGGCCAGAGATCGGGGTCGCCGCCACGAAGACGTTCGTGTGCCAGATCCTGGTCGGCGCTGGCCTCGTCGTCTCGTCCCTCGTCGACCGTGGGCTCATCGGCCGCGACGTCGCACGCGGACTCGCCGACGACCTCCGCCGCGTACCCGACCGGCTCGCCCGGGCGGTCCAAGACGCCTCGCTCGCCGACGTCGTCGCCGAGGTCCGCAACGCCTCAGGCTTCGTCTTCCTCGGACGCGGAGCGGCCGTACCGTACGCGGCCGAGGGCGCACTCAAGCTCAAAGAGCTCACCTACCGCTGGGCCGAGGCCTATCCGGCGGGCGAGCTCAAACACGGTCCGCTCGCGCTCGTCGAGCAGGGCACGCCCGTCATCGTCGTCGACGACGGCGATGTGCGTCTGCCCACGAACATCGCCGAGGTCCGGGCGCGTGGCGGCAACGTCATCACGGTCGGCCGCGTCGGCAGTCGCATCGAGGCACCGGTCGAAGACCGGCTGCCATGGGGGCCCATCGAGGCGTCCGTGCCCGTGCAGCAACTCGCGCTCGAACTGGCCGTGGAACTCGGCCTCGACGCCGACAAGCCGCGCAATCTCGCCAAGTCCGTCACGGTCGACTGACCGCGGCGCTGCACATCAAGGAGTACGCCATGACGCCCCCGACCCGACGACCAGGAATCCTCCTGCGTACGTCAGCCGTCCTCGCCGGAGCCGCGATCGCGGTCTCGCTCGTCGCCACCGCCACCCCGGCCGCCGCACTCGAAGGCGCGCCGACCGTCGTCAGCATCACCTTCGACGACTCCAACGCCGACCAGATGGCCGCGGCCGACATCCTGAACGCCAGCAATCTCGACGCCACGTTCTACACGCTGAGCGGCTTCATCGGCCAGCCCGGCTACCAGACCCGCGCCGACCTCGACGCGCTCGCCGCCGCCGGCCACGAGATCGGGTCGCACACCGTGACCCATCCCGACATGGCCACGCTCAACGCATCGGAGGCGAAGGCCCAGGCCTGTCAGAGTCGCGAGACGCTCACCGCGTGGGGGTTCCAGGTGACGAGCTTCGCCTATCCGTTCGCCTCGATGAGCCCGACCGCCAAGCAGGCGATCGCCGACTGCGGGTACAACACCGCTCGCAACCTCGGCGACATCGAGACCAGGTTCGGCTGCACCGGCTGCGGGTTCGCCGAGTCGCTGCCGACGCCCGCCGATCCACTCGAGCTGCGGGTCCCCGACATGGTGACCAACGCGTGGACGCTGGCCGACCTGCAGAACACGGTCATCAACGCCGAGAACTCCACAGGCGGCTGGGTTGGGCTCACGTTCCATCACGTCTGCGACAACTGCAACGTCGAAGGTCTCGACGTCTCCACGAGCCTGTTCACCCAGTTCACGCAGTGGCTCGCGGCCCGCTCGGCGACGCACAACACCACGGTGAAGACCGTGCAGCAGGCATTCGGCGGCGCGGTCAAGCCGATCGTCGACACCGGCTATCCGCCGGCCCCGGGCCCGGGCGTGAACGGCATCAAGAACCCGAGTCTCGAGACGCTCGGCACGAATGGGCTCCCCGACTGCTTCATCCTCGCCGGATTCGGGTCGAACACCCCGGCGTTCAGCACGGTCTCGCCGGGTCGCACCGGCAACGTGGCCGAGAAGCTCGTCATGTCGAACTACGTCGACGGC
This sequence comes from Agromyces protaetiae, assembly GCF_030866785.1. Taxonomy (NCBI): domain Bacteria; kingdom Bacillati; phylum Actinomycetota; class Actinomycetes; order Micrococcales; family Microbacteriaceae; genus Agromyces; species Agromyces silvae. The sequence goes on from NZ_CP133018.1 coordinate 3,032,611, forward strand.
GATGCGAAGGCCATCATGACGATGGACTTCGGCACGTGCGCGCCGACCGTGACCGCCGGGCAGCAGTACTCGCTGAGAACCTGGTACACCTCGACCGCGATCACCCAGTTCGCCGTCTACCTGCGCAACGCCGTCGGCGGATGGGAGTACTGGACCTCGAGCCCGTACTTCCCGGCGACGAGCACGTACGCGCAGGCCATCTGGGACTCGCCGGCCATCCCGGCCGGGTACACGGGGATCAGCTTCGGTTTGAACCTCATCGGCAACGGCGAGCTCGTGACCGACGACTATGAGCTGTACGACCTGAACGGCGCACCGACGCCCACCGTGCCAGGCACTCCGACGATCACCGGCACCGCCCAGGTCGGCCAGGTGCTCACCGCGAACCCCGGCACATGGACCCCGGCTCCGGCCTCGTTCAGCTACCAGTGGCTCCGGAACGGCGTCGCGATCGCCGGCGCGACCGGCTCGACCTACACGCCCGTGGCCGCCGATGTCGGCGCCACGTTGACCGTGCAGGTCTCCGGGACGCCGGCCGGTGGCACCCCGGCGAGCGCGACGTCGGTGGGCGTCGTCGTCACGGCGGGAACGATCACACCCGCCGTCCCGGTCATCTCCGGGAACCCGCGCGTCGGCTTCGTCCTCACCGCCATACCTGGCACGTGGACGCCGCCCGGAGTCGTCCTGACGTATCAGTGGCTGCGAAACGGCACCGCGATCACCGGGGCGACCGCCGAGGCGTACACGCTCGTGAACGCCGATCTGGCTGCGCGGATCTCGGTGCGGGTCACGGGCACGCTCGGCGGGTCCTCGGCGAACGCGACATCCGCGCAAACCCAGGACGTCCAGCCGCGCTCGGTGACGGTGACCCGGCTCCAGGGCGCCGATCGGTTCCTCACAGCCGTCGACGTCTCGTCGAAGTCGTACAGTCCGGGCGTGGCACGGGTCTACATCACGAACGGGTTCAACTTCCCCGACGCGCTGTCGGCCGCACCCGCAGCCGCACGGTTCGACTCGCCCATGCTGCTCACCGCCCCGACGTCGTTGCCCGCGGCCGTCCGAGCCGAGATCGTCCGGCTGAACCCCGGCCGCATCGTGATCGTCGGCGGCACCGGCAACGTGTCGGCCGCGGTCGCGACCCAGTTGGCGCAGATCGCGACCGTGCAACGCATCGCAGGGGTCGACCGGTACGAGACGTCCCGGCTCATCGCGGCCGACGCGTTCGGCGCATCGGGCGCGACGACCGCCTACGTCGCGACCGGGACGAACTTCCCGGATGCGCTGGCGGCGGCACCGGCGGCGGCGAAGGCCAACGGGCCGACGATCCTCGTCCCGGGCAGCCTCACGACGCTCGATCAGGCCACGCGCACGCTGCTCGACACGCTGAACGTGGCCACCGTGAAGATCACGGGGAGCACGCCGTCGGTGACCGCGCAGATCGAGACCGCGCTGGGCACCGTGCCGGGTGTGACGTCGGTCCAACGGCTCGCCGGTCCTGATCGGTACGCCACGGCGGCGGCCATCAACAAGGACGCCTTCGCGACCGTCCCGACGACGTACCTCGCGAGCGGGGAGAACTTCCCCGACGCGCTCGTCGGCTCGGCGCTCGCGGGGTGGAAGAACGCACCGATCTACCTGTCGCCGAACGCGTGCCTGGGCACTGCCGCCTCCGCGGGGCTGAACCTCCACGAGTCCAGCAACCTGACGCTGTTCGGCAGCGCGGCCACCCTCAGCGCCAATGTCGCGAACCTGCAGGTCTGCAACTGAGCGAGGGGCCTCGCGCCCGGTCCGTGGACTCCACGGGCCGGGCGCGGTCGTGCTCGTGCTCGCCTGCGTCTCGGTGGTCGGCCTCAGCGCGTGCTCGGTACCGTCGGGAGCGGAGCAGATGACGAACCCTTCGGCGAGCGGATATCCGTGGCACACCGGCATCGTGGCGACCACGTTCTGGGTCGGCGAGGTCTTCGACCCCGATGCCGACGACGGCACCCAGGAGTACTCGACCTACGATTCCGCATGGATGGCGTCGTACGGCGGCTGCGACGGGCGAGTCCGCGGCGGGCGGTGCGAGACCGAGCCTCGCCGCGAGGCCGACGACTTCTTCCCGACGGCGATGACGCCGCTCGAGAACCCGTTCTACCTCGACCTCCCCTATGACGACGTGAACGATCCGGAGGGCTTCGCACGTCGCGGCGAGGTCATCCCATGGGCGGGCGAGCCCGCCTACCGCGACCTCGTCGACGACCCGTCGGCGAGCCTGATGAAGAACCGCTGGGTGCGGCTCAGGGCGAACGACCGCGTCTGCTACGGCCAGATCCAAGACGCCGGTCCCGGTGAGTACCACGACGCGGCGTACGTCTTCGGCGACGACGATCGACGGCCGGCGAACACGCGCTACAACGGCGCGGGCATGGATGTCTCGCCCGCGCTCAACGGGTGTCTCGGCTTCGCCGAGCTGAACGGCGAGACCGATCGCGTCGACTGGCAGTTCGTCGACGACGCCGATGTGCCCGAGGGCCCGTGGCGCCGCGTCGTGACCACGAGCGGCGTCCAATGAGTGACGAGGCATGACGCCCTCTCGAACTCCGCCTGTTCGCTCCAGCGCCCGGGCCGGGTTAGCCTAGCTCCATGGCTGAGCTGCGATTGGAAGATCTGTCCGCGTCGAACATCGTCGCAGCGAACCAGCTGTCGCTGAAGCCCGGGCAAGAGCAGTTCATCGCCCCGGTCACGTACTCGGCCGAGTCCTCGGTCGTGAACCCCGATACCGCGTGGCAGCGCGTCGCCCGACTCGAAGACCGGGTCGTGGGCTTCATCCACGGCAATTTCGACCCCGAGAACGAGCACGAGGAGTTCCGGGCCTGCATCTGGCGCATCAATGTCGATGCCGAGGTGCAGGGCCAGGGTGTGGGCCGCTTCCTCACGCAGGCGCTGGCCGAAGAGGCCAAGCGCCGCGGCTTCGACCACATCACGGTGCTGTGGGAACCGGGCGAAGAGGGCCCCGGCGAGTTCTTCCACCGCATCGGGTTCCGCGACATCGGCGAGACCGCCTACGGCGACGTCATCGGTGCGCTCGAACTCTGACGAGCGCGAACCCGAGGGCGAGCGCGAGGACGGCGATCGGATGCCTCGGCCCACGTCGTTCGTCGACGCGGTGCTGACCGTGGTCGCCGACATCCCGCCCGGCGAGGTCGCCACCTACGGCGACATCGCGGCGCTGCTCGGCTCGCGCGGCGCGCGCGCCGTCGGCATGGTGATGGCCAGGTACGGTTCGGATGTCCCGTGGTGGCGCGTCGTACGCGCGGGCGGCCGTCCACCGACCGGTCATGCCGATCGCGCTCGTGAGCACTACGCCGAGGAGGGCACGCCGCTCCTGGCGGCACCGGGCGACCCCGACGGCTACCGCATCGACCTGGGGGCGTGCCACTGGCGCCCGTGAGCCACGCGTACGGCCGCCTCTCCCGATCTACAGCTGCCAGGCCTGGTTATGGTCGCTCGTGCACACCATCTCGACGTAGAGCCCCTGTGTGGTGAAGGGGATAATGTTCTCGGCTCTGAGGGTGGCCTGCGCGACGCCACCTCGACCCTCGTCGTCCCACACCCGCACCATCGAACCGGTCCAGGTCACGATCACGCCGAAGGCCTCTTCACCGACGATGTAGCCGTGCCCGACACTGCGCCCGTCGGTGCCCGTGGGCTTGTGCAGCCACGGGTGGCTCGGCGGGCACGTCGCCTCGATGAGATATGGCGCGCCGAACAATTGAAACGGCACGCCGCCGTCATGGACGACCTTGTGGAACTCCGTGCCGTCTTCCCACCGATCGCCGACGGCGGCCGAGGCGGCCGTGCCCGGCATGACCGCGAGCGCCAGCGCGGCTGTCGCCGCCGCGAGCGCGGTTGTCTTCAGACGCATCTTCACATTCGACATCTCAGCAGTGTATATCAGTACGCCAGATCTGACAACGGCACAGGCTCGTGCGCGAGCGGGATCCGCACGGTCACGGTCGTGCCCGCGCCTTCGGGGCTGTCGATCTCGAACGATCCGCCGACCGCGTCGATCCGGTCGGCGATGCCGAGCATGCCCGAGCCGTGCTCGAGCGAGGCACCGCCGACGCCGTTGTCGCGGACCACGAGCACGAGCTCGTCGCCGACGACGTTCGCGCGCACCCAACCGCGCGTCGCACCCGAGTGCTTCGCGACGTTCGCGAGCAGCTCGGCGACGGCGAAGTAGGCGGTCGACTCGACGATCTCGGGCAGTCGCCCCTCGGCCTGCACGTCGATCTCGATCGGCACGGGGCACCGGCCGGCCAGTTCGGGCACGGCGAGCGCGAGCCCGCCGGCCGAGAGCAGGCTGGGGTGGATGCCGTGCGCGAGCTCGCGGAGTTCGCGGAGCCCCGCGGCGAGCTCGTCGATGGCCGCTTCGAGCGACGCGACGAGCGGCTCGTCACCCAGTTCGGCCGCGCGATCCGCGGCGAGCCGGAGCCGCATGCCGAGCGACACGAGGCGTTGCTGTGCCCCGTCGTGCAGATCGCGCTCGATGCGCCGCCGGGCCTCGACGCCGGCCTCGACGATGCGCTGGCGCGACTGGCGCACGTGCTCGAGGGTACGCTCGATCTCGGATCTCAGCCGCCCGTTGTCGACCGAGAGCCTGAGTGCGCTCGAGACGCCGTCGAGCAGTCGCATGTTGTCCGTGAGCACCCGATCGTGCCGGATGAGCGCGATCGGCACACCGAGCGGCGACGCGACCGGCAGCACGCTGTGGCTTCCGCGCGGATCGGCGTCCGCCGCCTCGATCGGCGTCCCTGCCGCATCGAAGTAGCCGGCGCGCTCCTCGTCCCACCAGTACACGCGCACCGATGCGTCGCGCAGCGTCCGCGCCAGCGACTCCGCCCAGAGACCGCGGTCGGCGCCCTCACGCGTGATGCGCATGAGGTCGGCGACCCTCGCGCGCATGTTGCGGGCGTGCGAGATGCCGGCGACGAAGCTGACGGGCACCGACGCGATCGCGACGAGCGAGATCGTGCGGAGCACGGCGTCCGACGTGGTCTCCGCCGCGTAGGTCACGGCCTGCGCGGCGAGCGTCGTCGCCCACGCCAGCAGCGCGACGGGCATCAGGAATGCCACGGTGCGTGCCGGCACGCTCGCCCGCACCCACTTCACGAGCAGCCTTCCGGCGATGACGAGCGCCAGGCCGACACCGACGATCCGGTAGGCGTTGTCGATGAGCCCGAACAGCCAGGGCGCCTCGGTGACCTGGTAGGCGTTCGGCGCGCACGAACAGGTGTCGGGGCCCGGCGAGGCGAGCAGCAGCACCGCCAGCAGGTTCACGAGCGACGCGATGAGCGCGATGCCGGCGATCCACCGGTCGAACCGGCCGCCGAGCCGGCCGCGCGGGTAGACGAGCACCAGGATGCCCGTGATCACGGCCCAACCGAGGTCGACCCCGCGCACGATCGGCCAGAGCCAGCCGAGGTCGCCGATGACCTGGTAGATCGACTGCGGGATCCAGAGCACCACGAACGCGATCATGAGGCGCGCGGGCAGGGGCGACGGCCCCGTCGCCCACGCGATGCCCGCGCACGCGGCGAACACGAGCGGCACCATGGCGTGCAGCGCGACATACGACCCCTCGTCGCGTTCGGACAGCGGCGTCGCGAGGTATCCGGTGACCTCCATCGCGAGGCTGAGCGCGACCGCCGCCGCGATGATCGCGGCGCGCAGCGCGATGCGCCGTTTCCGGCCGGGCGCCATCATGCCGTCAGTCTCCGCTCACCTCGCGCCGAGCAGGGTCAGCACCGCGAGCACCCGGCGGTGGTGCTCGGGCGACTCTTCGAGGTCGAGCTTCTGCAGGATGCTCCGCACATGGGTCTCGACGGTCTTGAGGCCGAGGAAGAGGGTCTGCGCGATGCCGCCGTTCGAATAGCCCTGCGCCATCAGCTCGAGCACCGAGCGTTCGCGTTCGGTGAGCCGCGCGAGCGGGTCGTCGGCGCGCGTGCGGCGCACGAGCTGCTCGACGACCTCGGGGTCGACGACCGAGCCGCCGTCGGCGACGGTCTCGACCGCACGGACCAGCGTCTGCGGCTCGCTCACGCGCTCCTTCAGCAGGTATCCGGTGCCGCTGCCCGCACCCATGACCCGTAGCGCATACTCGGGCGTCGCGTACATCGACAGCAGCAGCACGCCGATCTTCGAACCCGAGGCCCGCAGCGACTCGAGCGCGACGATGCCCTCGTCGCGGAAGCTGGGTGGCATCCGGATGTCGAGGACCGCCACATCGATCTCGTCGGCGCGCACGACCTCGAGCAGTTCGTCGCCCGTGCCGACCGACGCGACCACGTCGATGCCGCCGCCCTCGAGCACCTTCTGGATGCCCTCGCGGAGCAGCAGCGCGTCGTCGGCCACCGCCACCCTGAGCGGGGATCTCGTTCCGTCGGCCATGGCCACTCCGTCTCGGTTGGACGCGCGCACGACCCCCGCAATCGGTCGCGGTATCTCGCGACTGTATCGCGTTCGACCCCCGGTCCGTGCACCCCGTTCAGGGGCCACACCGATGCGGCGGCCCGCACGGCGTGCCACGCTGGTCCTGCCCGCGGCGTGACCGTCGCCGCATGCACTCCGAGGAGCACGGATGCCGCACGCCGCCGACGCCGCACGAGCACCACGTCCGATCGCGGTGCGGGCGGCCGCACCGGGGGTGCGGATCGACGAGCTGCTGCCCGAAGGCGCGCTTCCCGCGTCGGGTCGCACCCTGCGCGTCGCGCTCGCGATGCGCGGCGGCGTGAGCCTCGCGGTCTGGATCGGCGGCGTCGCCGCCGAGCTGGATCTTCTGCGTCGCATCCGGCTCTTCGACGTCGGCGACGAGACCTGGGCGGTCGTCCCGACGACGCGCGGCGCCGACCTGTCGCCGGCGGTCGAGGAACGGGTCGTCGTCTATGCGGGCCTGCTGGATCGGGCGGGGTACGACCGCGTCGAGATCGATCTGCTCGCGGGGGCCAGCGCCGGCGGGCTGAACGCCGTCGTCTACGCGGTCGCGCAGCGCGCGGGCGTCGCCCTCGACGGGTTGCTGCGCACCTGGGGGTCGGTCGGCGGCTTCTGGGGTCTGCTGCACGAACCGGGCACGTGGGGGCTCAGGGCGCCGCTGCGCGGCGAGGGCTACTTCCGGCGGCGGGTGTTCGCGGCGATCCGCGATCTGCATTCCTCGCCCGGCGGGCATCCCGACCTCGTGCCCGAGTACGTGAGCGTTGACCTCTCGGCGACCATGATCGATACGGCCGATCAGCTCGAGGAGGACGCCGCAGAGGGGCGTGGCCACTTCCGCTTCGTCGGCAGCGACGCCCACCATCTCGACAACCTCGTGCCGCGCCGCGGGGCGCTCGGCTACGAGGGCAAGGCGGCCGACGACCGGGCCCAGCTCTGGCATCTCGCGCTCGCGGCGCGGTCGACCTCGTCGCTCGCGGGCGGCTTCGAGCCCGCCGAGATCGCCTCCACCGAGTGGCCGGCCGAGGCGGCACGCGCGTCGAGCGTCGCCGAGCGCGACGACCTCCGATTCGCGTTCGCCGCGCATCGCGCCCGCTCGGGTGAGCCGTTCCGCGTCATCGACGGCGCGGTGTTCGACAACGTGCCCATCGATCGCGCGCTCGCCGCCGCCAAGCTCCGTGCGAGCGACCGGCTCGCCGACCGCGTGCTCGTGTTCCTCGATCCCGAGCCCGACCCCGCCCTCGGCGGTCCTGCACCCTGGGACCCCGATGCGTCGCGCTTCTTCCGCGCCGTCGGCGCCATGTTCACCCGGAGCTTCCGTCGCGAGTCGGTCGCGCGCGAGGCCGCCGAACTGCAGCGCTTCAACGGGCAGCGGGCGCTCGAGACGGGGCGGCGTGACAGCGGTGCCGGTCTGCTCGCGTCGGCGAGCGCCGAGCCCGGCGAGGTCGATGCGCGCCGCCGGGCCTACGTGCGCGCCTCGGGCGCGGTCGTCGCCGAGCGGCTCGCCGAGGCACTCGGCCAGCCCTCGCTCTGGCAGCTGCGGTCCGCGGGCCGGCGCAGGCGGCGGTACACGCCCGTCGACCGCACGGCGCTCGCCGGGCTCGACGCTGCGGCGGCTGCGCGATACGCATACGAGGCCGACACGCGACCCGAGGTTGCGCTGCACGCACCGTTGGCGCTCGCCGACGCGGCGAACTGCGTGCTCGCCTGGACCCGCGAGCTCGAACGCGTGCCCGAGGCGCCCGGCGCGCGCCGCGGTCTCAGCCTGCCCGACGTGCGCCGCGACGCGTACGCCGCGCTGATCGACGCCGAGGGCTCGCTCGACGCCCTCACCGAGCGGGTGCTCGAGCACGTCCGCCGGACGCTGCCCCCGCACACCGCGCCGGCGCCGCCCGACCTCGCCGCCTGGGTCGAGCGCTGGGTCGCGGCCTCCGACCAGGTGGACACCGGCGCGCACTGGCGCGAGCTCGATGCGTGCGTCGCCGGCCTCGCGCTGCTGAGTCGCGAGGTCGACGCCGGCATGGATGCGCACACGCCGGCGGTCGCCGCGCGCTGGCGGCAGTCGCCGTGGCGCGCCGTCGCACTCGCCGACGTGGCGACCGAGGCCGCCGACCTGCCGCCGCTCGCCAATCCGATCGGCATCCCGGCCGCGCTCTCGCGCGTGGACTACTGGACCATCGGGGTCGATGAGCGCCCAGCGCATCAGGAGCGGTTCACCGCGCTCCTGGACGACCGCTTCCTCACGCGCCTGCAGACGACGATGCGCACCCCGGGCCTGCAGGCCGAGGAGGCGGCCGCGCGGCTCGCAGCTCCCGACCCCGACCCCATGGACCGCCAGACGAAGCTCGCAGGATACGGGTTCGGCAACTTCCTGGGATTCCTCGCGAGCCAGTGGCGCGTGAACGACTGGTGGTGGGGACGGCTCGACGGGTCCGCCGGCATCGTGCGCATGCTCGCGACCCGCGTGCACGGGGTGGCCTCGGACGGACTCGTCGCGGCGGTCCAGGATGCGGTGCTCGCCCAGAGCGACGAGCCGCGGTTCCGCGACGGCGGGCTGTCGCCGCTCGACCCTGTTTCCACCGGCGGGCGAACGGATGCCTCGACGGCGGCCTCGGCTGATGGCGCTGCCGGGGCGCACGCACCGGTGCGGGACGTGCGGGAGACCGCTGCGGCGACGGATGCCCCGCCCGAGGCCGACCGGATCCCGGCGCCCGCACCGCACTCTGCCGAGGGCGACGACCGGCGCGCCCGACTGCGGGCGGGCACCGACACGCTCTGGAACCTCGACCCCGGGTACCGGTTCGCGCTCGCGTCCCGCGCGCTCCGGCTCATCGACCGGGCCGCCATGCCGGTCAACCGGGTCCTCCGCACGGTGCTGCAGATCGTGCTCGCCACGCTGCGGCCCGTGCTGGTGGCCCTGCCCGCCGTCGCCGACCCGCCCCGGCTCGCGCTGGTCGCCGGCCTCTCGGCCGGGGTCGCGTGGCTGCTCACGTGGTCCGCGTTCGCGCCGACCGCCGGGTCGGTCGTCGCGGCCGTCGTCGTCACGGCGCTGCTCCTCGGGGTGCTGGCCGCGGGCGTCGTACGCTCCCGCCGACGCTGGGCCACGGTGATCGACGGCCTCGCCGGCCACCCGCGTCAGTCCGCCGCCGTGCGCGCCCGCGCCGGCTCCCGCTGGCCGCTCGCGCGCTACACGGTCGTCGCGATCGCGAGCCTCGTGCCGCTCGCCATCGCGATCGCGCGCGCGAACCTCGTCATGGCCGTGCTCTGCCTCGGCGTGTCGCTCGCGCTCACCGCGGTCGCGGTTCGGCAGGCGAGCGGCGCTCGGCAGGCCACGGTACGGCCGCGTCTGCTGCGGACCAACCTCATGTTCGCGGTGTTCGTCGTGCTCGGCGGGCTGCTCCCGCTCGCGCAGGTGCTCTGGGCGGAGCATCCGCTCGTGCCGTCGCTCGCGCGGGACGCCCTCGCGCCGCCCATGCGCTGGGACCTCGCGGTGCTCGCCGTCGGCGCCCTGCTGGTCGCGATGGCCCTCACCGTCGACTGGCTGCCGGTGCGTGTCGGTCGCACCGCCCGGCGCCGTACGCGCGGCATCGACTGGTTGACGGTCTCCGCGCTCTCGACCGCCGTCGCGCTCGTGTCCGCCGAACTCACGAGGCTCGCGATGGCGGACCGCCCCGAGCTGCACGCCGTCGCGACCGCCGTCGTGGTCTTCCTCGTCGTCTGGGGCAACCTCGTCTGGTGGCTCCCCGAGCTGCGCCGCCGCGAGCTCCCGAAGGCCGACACCGTCGTCCGCGCGCACTGACCCACGCCCGCCCCGTGCCCGTCCCGGCGTCCCGGCGTCCCGGCGTCCCGGCCCCACTGTCCCCGCCGCCGTCAGGCCCGCACCGTCCCCATCACCCCAGCCCTACGCGCGACACCACGCCACGATGTCGCGCGGATGCGCTCACACGAGCGAGTCGCGCCACGCCGCGTGCAGCGCGGCGAAGCGACCCGAGCCGGCGATCAGGTCGGCGGGGGCGCCGTCCTCGACGACACGGCCGTGCTCCATGACGAGCACCCGGTCGGCGATCGCGACGGTCGACAGCCGGTGCGCGATGATGACCGCGGTGCGCCCCGAGAGCAGCGTCTGCAGGGCGTCCTGCACGGCGCGCTCGCTCGGGATGTCGAGCGAGCTCGTGGCTTCGTCGAGGATCAGCACCGCCGGGTTCGCGAGGAACGCGCGCGCGAACGAGATCAGCTGGCGCTGACCGGCGCTCACCCGCCCGCCGCGCTTGTTGACGTCGGTGTCGTATCCGTTCGGCAGCGACTCGATGAACTCGTGCGCGCCGACCGCCTTCGCCGCGCGCACGATCTCCTCGAACGGCGCGTCGGGCCGGCCGAGTCCGATGTTGTCGGCCACCGACCCCGAGAAGAGGTACGCCTCCTGCGTCACCATGACGATCGCCCGGCGCAGGTCCTTCGGGTGCAGGTCGCGCAGATCGACGCCGTCGAGGGTGACCTGCCCGTCGCTCGGGTCGTAGAACCGGGCGATGAGCTTCGCGAGCGTCGATTTGCCGGCGCCGGTCGAGCCGACGAGCGCGATCGTCTGGCCGGCCGGCAGCTCCAGGTCGAAGCGCGGCAGGATGACCCGGTCGGCGGTGTACGCGAACTCGACGCCATCGAACCGGACGTTGCCCTCGGCGGTCCACAGATCGACCGGTCGCACAGGGTCGGGGACGCTCGGCTCCTCCTCGAGCACGCCCGAGATCTTCTCGAGGGCGCTCGCCGCCGACTGGTACGAGTTGTAGAACATGGCGAGCTCTTCCATCGGATCGTAGAACCGCTTCGTGTAGAGCACGGCCGCGAGCAGCACGCCGACCTCGAGCCCCGCGTCGATGACCCGGAAGCCGCCGATCAGCAGCACGACGGCGACGGCGGTGTTGCCGATGAGGGCGAGGGACGGGTTGTACACGGCGAAGAGGCCGAGCACGCGCGCGTTCACGTCGCGGTAGTCCTCGGTGAGCTCACCGAACTCGCGCTCGTTGCGCCGCTCCTTGCGGAAGGCCTGCACGGCCCGGATCCCGGTCATGGTCTCGACGAACTGCACGATGAGCCGCGCGCTCGCGACCCGTGAGCGCCGGAACAGCTTCTGCGAGCGGACCTGGAACCACCGGGTCAGCGCCACCAGCGGCAGCAGGGTGACCATGAGCACGAGGCCTGACACCCAGTCGAGCCAGACCAGTGCGATCGCGGTGAACACCATGTACAGCACGCCGCGCACCAGCGCATTGATGCCCTCGTCGAGGAGCTCGCGGATCGCATCGAGGTCGCTCGTCTGCCGCGAGATGATGCGGCCCGACGTATACGACTCGTGGAACTCCAGCGACAGCTTCTGGGTGTGCAGGAACACGCGCGTCCGCAGGTCGATGAGGACGGCCTGGCTGATGCGTGCCGCGAGCCGGATGTACCAGGCCATGAGGAACGCGCCGGCGACGCCGGTGAGCAGGAAGGCGAGCCCCGCCGCCCCGACCGGCATCCAGTCCTGTTCGAGCAGCGCAGGAAGCCCCTGATCGAGGCCGTACGCGATGATCGCCGGCCCGGCGACCTGCGCCGCGGTCGAGACGACCACGATCGTCAGCGTGAGCCACAGGATGCGCCGTTGCGGCCCGAGCAGCGAGCCGAGCAGGCGCAGACTCCGGCGGCGGATCTGCCGCGACTCGACTTTCGTGTACTCGTGGCGTTCCTCGCCCTGCACGCCGAAGACGGTGCTCATCGGAGGACCTCCCTCTGGTCGTCGTGGTCGTCGGCGGGAACGGCGGTCTGGCCGGCAGGTCCCGCGTCGATGAGATCGGATGCCTCGGCCTGCGCCTGTCGCGCCTCGTCCTCGAGGCTCGAGATGACGAATCGGTAGTGCTCGGATACGCGGAGCAGCTCGGCGTGCGTGCCGACGGCCGTGATGCGGCCCTCCTCGAGCAGCGCGACCCGGTCGGCGAGCATGACCGTCGACGGGCGGTGCGCCACGATGAGCGCGGTCGTGTCCGCGAGCACGGTCCGCAGTTCCTGCTCGACGCGTTCCTCGGTCGCGACGTCGAGCGCCGAGAGCGGGTCGTCGAGCACCAGCACGGCGGGATCGGCCGCGACCGCGCGCGCGAGCGCGAGGCGTTGCCGCTGCCCGCCCGACAGGCTCATGCCCTCTTCTCCGACCTTCGTCTGGAGGCCGTCGGGCAGGTCGTACGCGAAGCCGGCCTGCGCGATCCGCAGGGCCTCGTGCAGCACGCGGTCGGCCTCGCTGCGCACGTCGGGAGCGTCGCCCGCCAGCTCGGGGCGACCGAGCAGCACGTTGTCGCGCACCGAGGCGCTGAACAGCGTGGCGTCCTCGAACGCCATCGCGATGTGCGAACGGAGCTCCTCGCGCGTCAGCGCGCGGACATCCACACCGTCGAGGGTCACCGCTCCCCCGGTGACGTCGTAGAGCCGCGTCGTGAGCGCCGTCATGGTGGTCTTGCCCGAACCCGTGAGCCCGACGAGGGCCATGGTCTCGCCGGGTTGCAGCACGAGGTCGATGCCGTCGAGCAGGTCGCCGAACCGCTCGGGCGAGTCCTGGTACCTGAAGTGCACCGCGTCGAACGCGAGCTCGCCGCGCGGGCGCTCGACGCGCACAGGCCGCTCGGGGTCGGTCACCTGGTTCTGTTCGTCGAGGATGTCGAAGTAGCGGTCGGTCGCGGTGCGCGCGTCGAGCGAGAACGCGAGCAGGAAGCCGATCGACTCGATCGGCCACGCGAGGACCGTCGCGGTCGCGAAGAACGCCACGAGCTGGCCCACCGAGAGATGTCCCTGTGACGCCAGCCACACGCCGAGCACGAGGCACAATGCGAGCGCGACCGCGGGCACGAGCAGGAGCCACACCCAGATGCTCGCGTCGAGCCTCGCCTTCTCCATCTCGGTCGAGCGGAGCGTCTCGGCCCGCGCACGGAACGTGCTCAGCGCGTGCTTGCCGCGCCCGAACGCCTTCAGCACCCGGATGCCGTGCACCGACTCCTCGACGGCCGTCGCGAGGTCGCCGGACTGGTCCTGACTGCGGCGCGAGACCTCCGAGTAGCGGCCCTCGAAGCGGTAGCCCACGACCCAGAGCGGGATCGCACAGAGGAAGAAGACGAGGCCGAGCAGCCAGCTCATCGAGATGAGGATGGCGATGCCGACGACGATCACGATGAGGTTCACGACGAGGAGCACCAGCCCGAACGCGAGCCACCGGCGGATCAGACCGAGATCCGTCACGGCGCGCGACAGCAACTGGCCGCTCGGCCACCGGTCGTGGAAGCTCACGGGGAGGTCCTGCAACTTGGCGTACAACGCGTTGCGCATCCGCGCCTCGACGCGTGTCGTCGGCGTGAGCACGAGCCAGCGGCGGAGCGCGAACATGATCGCCTCGGCCGCGCCCAGCCCGAACACGAGCAGCGCGAGCGGCACGACCGCCGCGCGGTCGCCGTCGGTCAGCGGCCCGTCGACGATGCTCTGCAGCACCTGCGGGATGGCCAGGGCGATGAGCTGCGCGACGAGTGCCGCGGCCGCGCTGCCGATGAGGGCGGGCATGGCCGGGCGGGCGTAGGCGCGCAGCCGCCAGAGCGCGCGGATCGAGCTCGTACGCGCGGCGGTCTGCGCCGCGTGGTCGCGCGGCGGTGGCTGGTGGTCGGCGATGACGGTCAAGCCGGGTCCTTCCGAGGGCGCTCGCGCGCGTCAGGCGCGTCGAGCCGATGAGACGAGGGGTGCACGCGGTCGCTGAAGCGACGTCGCGCAGCGTGGCGCGTGCAGTGGTCCGCCGGAGCCAGCGGCACGGGAGGCTGGCGGAAGCGCTAGCGGGACGGTTTCGCGAAGACGGGCGTGGGCAGAGCCGCCGGCGAGCGAAGCGCAGCGCCGAGTGCCGCCACCGTGCGGGCGTCGAGGTCGGCTGTCTGCATGATTGTCCTCCTGCGTCGTCATCTTCGGCCGAGATGGATCGCACCGCGGCCAGCCTTACAGACTAGAGAACTTCCCGGTCCGACCGCAAGAAGAGTTTGACCGGGCTGTCAGCGCACGCGCACCGAGAGACAGGTCACGCAGCCTTCGAGCTTCTCGAACTCCGAGATGTCGACCGTGACCACCCGGTAGCCGAGGCCCGACAGCATCTCTGCGGTCTTCGGCGCGGAGGCCGCCATCAGCAGCGTCTCGGGCGAGAGCTCGACGACCGCGACGCCCTCGGGCTCGGGCACGGGCAGGAATCGCGGGAACAGGCTCGGCGTGTCCACGCGTTCGGCGTCGCCGATGATCGTGCCGTCGGGCAGCGCGGTGAGCAGGCTCTTCAGGTGCAGTGCCTTCGTGACCGGGACCGCGACCACGGTGAACCCGTGCGGGGCGAGGATCGTCCGCAATTGCCGGATGCCTTCGGCGTTGGTCCGGCTCGAGGCACCCACGTAGACCGTGTCGCCGACCTTCAACACGTCGCCGCCCTCGAGCGTGCCGGGCTGTTCGATGCGCTGCACCGTGAGGCCGGGCAGGCTCCGCACGGCACGTTCGACGGACGCGGTCTCCGCCCGCCGCGACTCGGCACCGGGGCTGCAGATCACGGCGAGGTCTCCGAACATGACGACCTGATCCTCGACGAACACCGAGTCGGCGAGCTCGGGCTCGGCGTCGACCTCGATGGTCTCCCACCCCTCGGCGACGAGCGCCGCGCAGTAGTTGTCCCACTGCTCGTCGGCCCTGGCCTGGTCGACCGGCACGCGTTCGCGGTGCGTGAGCTCGCCCTCGGCGAGGTTCGAGGCGGGGATGCGCACGAGGGCCATGCGGTGCTGCTCGCGGTCGGGCGCGTACGCGAGCACCGTGCGCAGCACGCGGCCGGCGAGCAGCACCTCGGCGAGCACGACCGCGATGATGAACACGAGGTTGAGGCTGACGAGCGAACCCAGCACGAACAGGAACATCTCCGGCCGCATGCCGTTGCCGCCGGCGAGCACGGTCCAGGACGTGCCGAGGATCGCGGCGAGCACCGCCGACGCGAGTCCCGCGATCAGTGCGAGGAACCAGCGTCGGGTGGCGCCGAGCGCGTTCGTGATCGAGAGCAGCGCCCACGCCATGATCGAGGTCACGAAGAAGTGCCCGCCGATCTGTCCGAACACGTCGGGCGACTGCCCGTTGCCGATGAAGAGTGCGAGCGTGGACGCCGCATACGCGACGGCGGCGACCACCGCGGCGGACAGCAGCACCGCGCCGGCACGGCGGGCCGGCGTGACCGCCGGCCGGAAGCGGGCGCGCGAGGATGGAGCGGATGGCGCGGGGGACGTCATTGGCCCAGCCTATCCGGGCGCCCGCCACCGACCGGCGGTGCCGACGGGGCGATCACTGCGGCGTGTCGGCTCCGGTTTCGGCCGCCGCCGTGCGGTGCGCGCCGAGGCGCTCGCTCGCGAGCCGCTCGGCG
This sequence comes from Agromyces protaetiae, assembly GCF_030866785.1. Taxonomy (NCBI): domain Bacteria; kingdom Bacillati; phylum Actinomycetota; class Actinomycetes; order Micrococcales; family Microbacteriaceae; genus Agromyces; species Agromyces silvae. Next base: position 3,048,512 of record NZ_CP133018.1, read on the forward strand.
GCGCCGAGCGTGGTCTCGCCGGCGGCCTCCGCGCCGCGCAGCACCTCGCGCACGGTGCCGCCGATGCCCGCGATACGGGCCTCGAGCTCGGCAGCTGCGACCTCGGGCGACGACGCCAGGTCGAGGTAGACGACGCCGCCCGCATTGACGACGAAGTCGGGTGCCCACGCGATGCCGCGCTCGCGCAGCAGGTCGGCCACCGCGCGCTCGGCGAGCTGATTGTTCGCCGCGCCGACGACCGCGCGCACGCGCAGGTCGCGCACGACCGCTTCGGTCAGCACGCCGCCGAGGCCGCACGGCGCGAACACGTCGGCCTCGACCCGGTGCGCGTGCTCGGGTTCGACCCACTCGGCGCCGAGTTCCTCGGCGAGCGCGCGTTTGCCGTCCGCGACATCCGTCACCGTCAGCCGCGCGCCACCTGCCGCGAGCTGTCGCGCGAGGCGACCGCCCACCTGCCCGAGGCCCGCGATCACGATGTGCCGGCCCGCGACGTCGCGGCTGCCGGTGAGGTGCTCGAGCGTCGCGACGAGGCCGGCGTGCACACCGGCCGCGGTCGCGTCCGCCGGCTCGCCGACGCCGCCCTGCTCGGGCGGCAGCCCGCACACGTGCGCGGTGCGCTCGGCGACGACGGCCATGAGTTCGGCGCTCGTGCCCACGTCTTCGGCGGTCATGTAGGCGCCGCCGAGCGATTCGACGGCATCGCCGAGGTCGAGCATGGCGGCACGCCGGCCGGTGTCGTCGAGCACGACCCCCGGCGGGATCGCGATGACGGCCTTGCCGCCACCTCGCGCGAGCCCCGCCGCGGCGTTCTTCAGCGTCATGGCCTGCGAGAGTCGCAGGGCGTCGGCGAGGGCGTCGGTCCAGTGGTCGTAGTGCCAGAGGCGGGCGCCGCCGAGTGCCTGACCCAAGACGGTCGAATGCACCGCGACGATGACGACGAGACCCGAGCGCGGTCCGCGGGTGATGAGCACCCGTTCATGGTCGGGGGCGTCGAGCGGAAGGGCGACCGCCGTGTGCGCGGTCGGCGCAGTCGGCGTGGACGCGGTCGTCGGCGTGGATGCGGTCGCGGGCATCGCAGGGACCTGTGTGATCGACATCGATCGTTCTCCTGGTTCTTCCGCCTGGTGGGCGGAACGTGGGCTGCGGCGCCTCGTGAGCGCCTCACCCCCAGGGTAACGCCGGTCTCGCTGGTCGAGTAGCGAAGCCTCTCGAGACCGGCCCCTAGTGGAAGAAGTGGCGCTCGCCCGTGAAGTACATGGTCACGCCGGCCGCCTTCGCGGCCGCGACCACCTCGTCGTCGCGCACGGACCCGCCGGGCTGGACGATCGCACGCACCCCCGCGTCGATCAGGATCTGCGCCCCGTCGGCGAACGGGAAGAAGGCATCGGATGCCGCGACCGAGCCCGCGGCGCGTTCCCCCGCACGCTCGACCGCGAGCTTGCACGAGTCCACGCGGTTCACCTGCCCCATGCCGACGCCGACCGACGCACCGCCTGCGGCGAGCAGGATCGCGTTCGACTTCACGGCGCGGCACGCGGTCCATGCGAACGCGAGGTCGGCGAGCGTCGCCTCGTCGGCCGGCTCGCCCGCGGCCAGGGTCCATTCGGCGGTCGGCGCGAAGTGCCGGTCGGCCTGCTGCAGGAGCATCCCGCCGGAGACCTGGCGCAGCTCGACCGCCGTGGGCGCGAAGCCGTCGGGCAGCGTGAGCAGGCGGATGTTCTTCTTCTGCGTGAGCACCTCGACCGCGTCGGGCTCGAACCCGGGCGCGACGAGCACCTCGGTGAAGATGCCCGCGACCGTCTCGGCCATCTCGCGCGTGACGACGCGGTTCGCAGCGATCACGCCGCCGTACGCGGAGACCGGGTCGCACTCGTGCGCCCGGCGGTGCGCGTCGGCGATCGGGTCGGCTGCCCCGGGCGCGGCTACGGCGATGCCGCACGGGTTCGCATGCTTGATGATCGCGACGGCGGGCTCGGCGAAGTCGAACGCGGCACGCACGGCCGAGTCGGCGTCGACGTAGTTGTTGTACGACATCTCCTTGCCGTGCGGCTGCGTGGCCTGGGCGATGCCGGGTGCCGGGGCGCCGTTCGCCGCGTAGAGCGCGGCTCGCTGGTGCGAGTTCTCGCCGTAGCGGAGGTCGGCGTCCTTCGTCCACGACCCGGCGACCCAGGCCGGGAACGGCGACTCCTCGGCGGGCTGGTCCGGCGCGACGGCCGATCCCATCCATGACGCCACGGCGATGTCGTAGGCGGCCGTGTGCCGGAAGGCCTCGCGCGCGAGCTCGCGACGCTGCGCGAGCGTCGTACCACCCGCCGCGACCGCCGCAGCGATCTCGGTGTAGCGGTCGGGCGAGACCACGACCGCGACGTTGGCATGGTTCTTCGCCGAGGCGCGCACCATCGCCGGGCCGCCGATGTCGATCTGCTCGACCACGGCGTTCGGCTCGGCGCCCGAGGCCACGGTCTCGGCGAACGGATACAGGTTCACGACGACGAGCTCGTACGGCTTGATGCCGAGCTGGGCCAGCTCGGTCTCGTGGTGGTCGAGACGCAGATCGGCGAGCAGGCCCGAGTGCACCGCGGGGTGCAGCGTGCGCACGCGACCGTCGAGGTGCTCGGGGTAGCCCGTGACCTCGGCGACCTGGGTGACGGGCAGTCCGGCGGCGGCGATCGCCGCGCTCGTGCCGCCCGTCGAGACGAGCTCGACGCCCGCGTCGACGAGCGCCGTCGCGAGCTCGACCAGGCCGCGCTTGTCGCTCACGGCGATGAGGGCCCGCCGTACGCGCACCCGGTCGCGCTCGCGGTACAGGCTCGGGTCGATCTGCGGTCCGCTCAACGCGGGCTCCTTTCATCCAACCGAGGGCCGAGACGGCCCTCAGCGCTGGGGTCGCGGCGAGGGCCAGAAATGGCCCTCGCTCCAAGCTCCACCGCGCTCATGCGGTGAACTCCTTGAGGTCGAGGTGGGACGTGGCGATGTCGTGCACGGCTTGGATCAGCAGCCGCCGCTCGATGGGTTTGATGCGGTCGTGCAGGCTGTGCTCGGTGTCGTCGGGCAGCACGGGGACGCGCTCCTGCGCGATGATCGGGCCGCCGTCGACCGAGGTGTCGACGACGATGAGGCTCGCGCCGGTCTGCGTGACGCCCGCGGCGAGCGCGTCGCGCACCCCGTGTGCACCCGGGAACTCGGGCAGATAGGCGGGATGCGTGTTCAGCAGGTACGGCGAGAAGGCCTCGACCACCGAGGGTGGCACGAGCCGCATGAGCCCCGAGAGCACGACGAGTTCGGCGTCCCAGCGGCGCACCTCGGCGATCAGCGCCTCGCCCCAGGCCTCGCGGCTCTCGTACGCGGTGAACGGCACCGTGAACGTGGGGATGCCGAACTCTTCGCCGAGCACCAGACCGTCGGCATCGCGATCGGCACCGATCGCCACGACGCGTGCGGGGTACTCGGGGTCGGAGGCGGCTTCGAGGAGCGCGCGGAGGTTCGAACCGCCGCCCGAGATCAGCACGACGAGCTTGAGCACCGTTCGAGCCTACCGGCTGCCCGGATGCGCACCCGCGTCACCCGCGTCACCCGCGTCACCCGCGTGACCGGCACCGGCAGCGCCCCCGCGCTCACACCCCGCCGTCGACCGACCGGATCACCACCTGCTCGTCCTCGGGCACCTGCACCTCGGTCTCACGGTTCAGCGACTCACCGCGGAAGAACGGCTTCGCATCGGCGAAGAACGACCACACGACCATGAGCACCGCACCCAGCAGCAGCGAGCCGACACCGACGACGAACACCCCGCCGACGCCGAACAGCACCGTGTACCCGTAGTCGGGGTCGAGCATGTCGATCGCGGAATAGATGAACGCCCCGGTGAGCAGCACGGCGCCGAGGAGCGGGAACACCAGCCGGTTGAAGACGTTCCGCACCGACGAGAACAGGCTGTCCTTGAAGTACCAGACGCACGCGAACCCGGTGATGGCGTAATAGAACGCGATCGCGAGACCGAGCGACAGGATCGTGTCCTGCAGGATGTTGTCGCTGATGAGCGTCATGCCGACGTAGAACACGATCGCGACGAAGCCCATGAGCAGGGTCGAGAACGACGGCGTCTTGTAGCGCGGGTGCACCGTCGCGAACCGCTTCGGCAGCGCCTTGTACACCGCCATCGCGAGCGTGCCTCGCGCGGTCGGCAGGATGGTCGTCTGGGTCGAGGAGACGGCCGAGATCATCACGGCCACGACGAGCAGCCACGCCCACGGCCCGAACAGGGCGTCCTTCAGGACGAAGAACACGTCGTCGGCGTTCGCCTCGTTGCCGAGCCCGGTGGCCGTGTCGCCCAGGCCCGCGTACGACATCGCGGCGACCGTCACGCCGACGTAGGTGACGAGCAGGATCACCGTCGTCAGCACGGCCGCGCGACCCGGGATGCGCTTGGGGTCGCGGGTCTCCTCGTTGAGCGCGAGGCAGGTGTCCCACCCCCAGTAGATGAAGAGCGCGAGCAGCACCGCCTCGACGAACCCGTCGAACGACGAGAACGCGAACGGGTCGAACCACGACCACGAGGGCGTCGTCGACCCTTCGGGCGCGTCGCCGTTCACGACCTGGACGACGGCGAAGATCACGAACAGGATGAGCGCGAGGTACTGGATGGCGAGCAGCACGTTCTGCATGCGCTCGCCGATCTCGAGCCCGCGCCAGCTGATGAACGCCATGAGCGCGATGAACACCACGCCGGTCGCGGTCACGATGGCGCGGTTCTCGGCCAGCTCGGGGTTGATGAGCAGCCAGAGGTACTTGCCGCCGATCTCGGCGAGGTTCGCGAGCACGACGGTGCCGGCGACCGCGACGCCCCAGCCGCCCATCCAGCCGACCCATGGCCCGAACGCCTTCGTCGCCCAGGTGAACGTGGTGCCGCAGTCGGGCACGTCGCGGTTGAGCTCACGGTAGGCGAAGGCGATCAGCAGCATCGGGATGAACGCGATGATGAACGCGATCGGCGCCTGCTCGCCGACGGTGAGCACCACGAAGCCGAGCGTGGCGGCGAGCGAATAGACCGGGGCCGTCGAGGCCAGCCCAATGACCGTGGATCCCCACAGCCCGAGTGTTCCGGTGGCGAGGCCCTTGCCCTCGCGCGTGCCTTCCGTCGTCGTCGACATGTCACCACCCCTTTTGAGCCAGAGGGTAGCACCGCGCGCGAGGCACGAGCGGGCGAGACGGCCGGTCGGCCGCGCGGGCGGGCGGCGCGGTGCTTGCTCAGGAACGCGGGCACGACACGCCGCCATCGGCGGCGTCCTCGCCGGCGCGTCGCGCACATCTTCCTGAGCAAGGATTTGGACGGGTGCGGTTTCGGGCGGATGCCACGCGCCAGCGGATGCCACGCGCCAGCGGATGCCACGAGCCGGCGAATGCCGCGGGCCGAGCGCCGCGGGCGGATCAGGCGAGGTGCGCTTCGTGGGCGGATGCCTCGTCGGCAGGCCGCGTGCGCGCCCCCACGTCACCCCGGGGCATCGCGCGCGCGGTGAACGCGCCGGCGACCGCGCCGAGGAACACGGTGACCGCGGCGATGCCGGCCACGGGCCACGGGTCGGGACCGGTCACCGCGAGCCGACCGGGGCCGATCGCACCGCCCGACCACCAGGCGAGGAGCCCGATCACCACACCGGCGACGACCCCCGAGGCGGCGGCGAGGATGACGGGCGCCCACCAGGCGTCGGCACGCACGTCCGGGGTCGTCGCGAAGCGCCGCCACACGAGGTTCGCCCCCGCGAACGCGAACACGAGCGGCACGATGAGCCACACGATGCCGAGCGATGCGCCTTCGGGCGGCAGTACACCGAGCAGCGGCACGCCGGGCACGGGGCCGAGCAGGGTGCCCGTCGGCGAGACCGTCGATCCGGCGCCGAACGCGAAGCCCGGTCCGAGCATCCACGACGCGGCCCAGACGACCGCGTTCGGCAGCACGGCCAGCTCGGCGACGGTGATCGCGATCCCGCCGTCGACGCCGGCGCCGATCGCCTGCGAGAGCCCGATCATGGTCGCGTAGTCGGCGGCGATCAGCACCGCGACCAGCACCGCAGCGGCCGCGAGCACGCCGAAGACCGTGCCGGCGCCGACGCGGACCGCAGCGGTGGTCACGGCGACGGCGAACTCGGGCAGCGCGCGCCAGCGCGCGAGCAGCGGTCCCGCCGAGGCATCCGCCCGCCCGATGCGCTCGGCCCGCAGCGTCTCGGACACTGCACCGATCGTCGCGCCGAGCGCCATGACGAACGCGGGCAGCACGACCCCCTGCCACAGCGACGGCGTGGCCGCCGGATGCGCCGCGGCGAGCGCGAGGGCCGCGCCGACCGCGGCCATGACCGCAGCCGCGGTCACGACGCCCGTGGGGCCGTGGCCGGCGACGGCCGCCCGGCGCCCGATCCGGACCCCGAAGAGCACGGTCACGAGCCCGAAGCCGAGCGCCGCGATCGTGATCGGGAACGGATCGCCGGCACCCGCGACGCCCGTGAGCTCGGCGGTGAGCGGGTCGAGCTGCACCGTGAGGTCGACGCCGTGCCCGAGCAGCCAGACGTCGGCCGTCGCGCGCAGGAAGATCGAGGCGTCGAGGGTCAACCCGAAGTGGACGGCCCAGAGGAGCATGAGCGGTACGAGGACGACGCCGAGACCCACGAGGGTCGCGATCGCGGCCTCGAGCGCGGCGAGCAGGGCGACGGCGGTGCGGGACATGGCACCGCGAGCCTAACCCGGGCCGCCGGGCACCATCGGCACGACGTGCGGATGGCGCCGCGATCAGCGGCCGTCGCCGGGCTCGACGGCTACGACCGCCGGATCGACGGCCGGCTCGGGCACGGCGCGCGCGTCGGGCGACCCGGCCGGCCGGCGCAGCAGCTCCACCACCAGGAGCGCCAGCAGCGCGAGGACGACCGTCCAGACGACGAGACTCACCGTGATCGGCCGTGTGAACAGCACGACCGCCGAGGCGACCACCACGATGAGCGCGTAGGCCCCGGCACGCCAGCGATCGAGCCAGCTGCCGAACGTGCCCGTCGTGACACCGTGGGCCGCGGCGGAACGCCGTAGGGCGCCGAAGCCCGAGTCGGCCAGCCCGCGCGCTGCGCGCGCCGGCCGCCACGGGCCCGTGAACCACGCGATGACCGCGATGAGCAGCGCGAGCACGAACAGCGACAGGATCGCCCCGCGCATGATCTCGACGAGCTGCTCGAAGAGCGCGACCGCCGCATCCTGCGGCATGATCGACGGGCTCACCGTGCCCACGAAGAACGCCCGGCCGATGCCGAGCCCGGCGGCGAGCACGACCATCGAGAGCGCGAAGCCCGCCGCGGTCCAGACGAGCGCCGCCGCGCGGCGTTTCGCGATGAGCACGCCGGCGATGAGCAGGGCGAGCGAGAGGATCGGCAGCCAGGTGCCGGCCGCGACCGCGAGCGCGTACATGGTCTTGACGAGGGCGATCGCATCGTCCTGCACGATGACGATGCTGCGATCGATCGAGGGGATCGCCGATGCGAGCCCGATGCCCTGATCCTCGAGCCGTTGCTTGACGGCGTCGATGACCGGCCCGAGCTGCACCGAGAGCGTGTCGTTCGACACGTCGAGCGCGGCGTTCGGGTCGCCCTGCATCGCGGCGACGAACTGACGATGCGTCACCCTGAGGGCGGTCCCCCACACGTCGGCGAAGGCCTCGGACGCGACGATGCGATCGACGGCGCCGTCGATCAGCGACTGCAGCCCCTGCGTCGCGGGTCCTTCGAGCAGTCCCAGCGCGTCCTGCGCACGCGGCGGCAGGTTCAGCTGCTGCAGCCCGTCGAACAGGTCGCTCGTCAGCGCTTCGAGGTCGACCTGTTCCTCGATCGCGGCCGTGACCTGATCGCCGACGAACGCCTGCACGTCCGGGTCCTCCGCGAGCGGTGCGAACGTCGACACGAACCGGTCGGTGTCGACGAGCTCGAGCCGCGCCCAGGCCGTGAGCAGCGCGATCGGTGCGAGCACGAGCCCGACGACGACGCAGATCACCGCGACGACGGTACGCCAGCGCTGCGCGCCCGTGCGGGTGGCCGGCGGTTCGGCACCACCGCCGCCGGCTCCGCGGTCGGTCTGTGTTCGCCTGAGGGCCGAGTTCTCGGCCTCCAGCTGCGCGATGCGCGCTTCGAGTTCGGACTGCGATGCCGTCGACATGGCGCGCCCCTTTCGCCGGGCTTCCCTGCGACGACCATAGCGCTGCGCCGACCCCGCCGTCAGGTACCGTCGGCGCCTTTCTCGGCCCGCGTGGCCCCGATCGCCGCCGAGTAGGGCCGGAGCCCGGCCACGACGGGCACGACCGGCAGCACTCGCCGGGCAGGGCTCGCCGGGCAGGGCTCGCCGGGCAGGCTCGTCAGTGCACGATCGCCTTGAGCGCGATCATCGCGAACCCGAAGGCCGCGGTGCCGAGCGCGCCCAGGATGCGCCACGGCCAGGACGCGCCACGGCGCGTGAACCCGATGAACCCGAGAACGAAGAGCACGGCCACGCTGACCCACAACGCCGCCCAGATGGCGTTCGAGTCGTCGACGACCCGAGTCGCCCCGAACAGCAGGATCAGCGACGGGATGAGCGCAGAGGTCAACAGTCCGAGCGATCGCCGCAGCGACATCTGGAACGCCTCACGCAGCCCCGTGACGCGGTCCTCCTCGAGGCCGTGGTGCGCGACCGTGCCCGCGTACACGTGCGCGGCCCAGAACACGAAGACCGTGCCGACCACGGTCGTGAACACCCGCCACGAACTGTCGCTGTGGTACCCGCCCGCGACGATGATCATGCCCGCGACGAGCAGCACCCCGTAGACCGCCTCTTCGGTCGCGAAGCTCGCGTGCACGAGGTGCACGGCATTGCCCGGCTTACGCTTCGTCACAGTTCCCACGCGTTCAGGCTAGAACGGATCGAGCCCCGACGGCAGTGCCGTCGGGGCTCGCGCCGGGCTCACGCAGCGGCGAGCGGATACCGCTTACAGCGCGGCGTAGACCTCGCGGAGCAGACGAGCCGTCTCGGACGGCGTCTTGCCGACCTTCACGCCTGCGGCCTCGAGGGCCTCCTTCTTCGCCTGCGCGGTGCCGGCCGAGCCGGACACGATCGCGCCCGCGTGGCCCATGGTCTTGCCCTCGGGGGCGGTGAAGCCAGCGACGTAGCCGACGACCGGCTTGGTCACGTTCGCCTTGATGAAGTCGGCCGCGCGCTCTTCGGCGTCGCCGCCGATCTCGCCGATCATGACGATCGCCTTGGTCTCGGGGTCGGCCTCGAACGCGGCGAGCGCGTCGATGTGCGTGGTGCCGATGATCGGGTCGCCGCCGATGCCGATCGCGGTCGAGAAGCCGAGGTCGCGCAGCTCGTACATCATCTGGTACGTCAGCGTGCCCGACTTCGACACGAGGCCGATCGGGCCCTTGCCCGTGATGTTCGCCGGGGTGATGCCGACGAGCGACTCGTCGGGGCTGATGATGCCCGGGCAGTTCGGCCCGATGATGCGGGTCTTGCCGCCCTGCTCCTTGGCGTACGCCCAGAACTCCGCCGAGTCCTGCACGGGCACGCCCTCGGTGATGATGACGAGCAGCGGGATCTCGGCGTCGATGGCCTCGATCACGGCGTCCTTGGTGAAGGCGGGCGGGACGAAGGCGATGGAGACATCCGCGCCGGTCTGCTCGATCGCTTCGGCGACCGAGGCGAAGACCGGCAGCTCGACGTCGGCGCCGTCCTTCGTCTTGTGCAGCACCGTCGTGCCCGCCTTGCGGGCGTTGACGCCGCCGACGACCTGGGTGCCCGCCGCGAGCATGCGCGAGGTGTGCTTCGAGCCTTCGCCGCCGGTGATGCCCTGGACGATGACCTTGGAGTCCTTGTTGAGGAAGATCGTCATTTCTCTTCGAGTCCTTACGCGTTCGCGAGCTCGGCGGCCTTGTCGGCGCCCTGGTCCATGTTCTCGGCGAGGGTGACGAGCGGGTGCGCCGCCTCCTCGAGGATGCGGCGGCCCTCGGCCACGTTGTTGCCGTCGAGGCGCACGACGAGCGGCTTGTTCGCGGCCGAGCCCAGCTCGGCGAGCGCGCCCACGATGCCCTTCGCGACCTGGTCGCAGGCGGTGATGCCGCCGAAGACGTTGACGAACACGCTCTTGACCTGCGCGTCGCCCAGGATGATCGAGAGGCCGTTGGCCATGACCTCGGCGGACGCGCCGCCGCCGATGTCGAGGAAGTTCGCGGGCTTCACATCGCCGTGGTTCTCGCCGGCGTAGGCGACGACGTCGAGCGTCGACATGACGAGCCCCGCACCGTTGCCGATGATGCCGACCTCGCCGTCGAGCTTGACGTAGTTGAGGTCGAGCTCCTTGGCCTTGGCCTCGAGCGGGTCGGCCGCGCCCTTGTCCTCGAGGAGCGCGTGGCCGGCGTGCCGGAACTCGGCGTTCTCGTCGAGCGTGACCTTGCCGTCGAGCGCGATGATCTTGCCGTCTTCGTCGAGGATCAGCGGGTTGACCTCGACGAGCGTGGCGTCTTCGGACTTGTAGACGTCGTAGAGCTTCACGAACACGTCGGCGACCTGGTCGACGAGCTCGGCCGGGAAGTTCGCGGCCTGCGCGATCTCGCGGGCCTTCGTCGGCGTGATGCCGGTGCCGGGGTCGACCTCGACGCGCGCGAGCGCCTCGGGCTTCTCGACGGCGAGCTGCTCGATCTCCATGCCGCCTTCGACGCTCGTGAGCGAGAGGTAGGAGCGGTTGGCGCGGTCGAGCAGCACCGAGAAGTAGAACTCCTGCGCGATCTTGGCGCCCGCGGCGACCATGACGCGCTTGACGACGTGGCCCTTGATGTCGAGCCCGAGGATGGCCTTCGCCGCCTCCTCCGCCTCATCGGGGGTCTTGGCGACCTTCACGCCGCCAGCCTTGCCGCGGCCACCGGTCTTGACCTGCGCCTTGACCACGACGACGCCGCCGAGCTGCTCGGCCGCGGCGCGGACCTCTTCGGGGGTGTCGGCCACGATGCCGGCCAGCACCGGCACGCCGTACTGTTCGAAGAGGTCTCGGGCCTGGTACTCGTAAAGATCCACGCTTACGTCGCTTCCAATCGTTCCGCGCGGGTCTCGCGCAGGGATGGTGGGTGATGGCCCGGCCTGGATCTCCCGCTCGGTCGATCTCTCGACGTCAAGATATCCGCGCGGGCCGTCTGCCATGGTACTCCCCTCGCGAGGCGCCTCAGAACGCGGGCGACGGATGCCTCGCGGCCGGCGCCGGCCGCGAGGCATCCGTGCATCGTTTCAGGCGTGGATCAGTCGACGCCCGGGCCGATCCGCGGAAACGCGTCGAGCGAGAAGACGAACTCGACCGGCACCTCGAAGAACCGCGCGATGCGCAGGGCGAGCTGCAGGCTCGGGTTGAACTCGCCCCGCTCGAGATAGCCGACCGTCTGATAGTGCACGCCGAGCGCGTCGGCGAGCTCACGACGCGAGACGCGACGCTCCGCGCGGAGCATCGCGACCCGGTTGTGCACCTGCTCGTGATCGCTCATGCGCGTTGCATCGCCGCTTCGCGTCGCGCGCCGAGCGCCGAGGCGGTCTCGCGTCGTGCGACCCGGCGCAACAGCATCGGCGCGAGGATCGCGCCGACGACCGCCCACGCCCCGACGACCGCGAACGCGAGCCAGAGCTGCCACTCGCCGCCGATCTCGAGCATCGCGAGCTCGGGCGGGAGGAACGCCTCGCGCATGCCGTGCCCGATCCAGTAGATGGGCGTGATCACGCCGATCACCTGCACCCACACGGGCAGCGACGCGAGGGGCTGGATGAGCCCGGAGACGAAGACGAACGCGGCGAGGACGAAGAACCCCCACCCGCCCACGGATCGGGGGTTGCGGAACATGGTGCCGATCACCATACCGAAGGTCGTGAGCGCGATCGTACCGAGCACGAACATGCCCGCGATCACCACGATGCCGGCGGCATCGAGGCCGAGCTCGGGCCCCACGAGCGCCGCCACGATCACGAGCGTGAGACCGACGGTCACCACCAGCTCGGCCATCGTGCGCGTCGTGAGGCCGGTCGTGTAGGCGCGCAGACCGGTGGGCAGTGTGCGGGCGCGGATGAGCGTGCCGTCTTCTCGTTCGGTGACCACGACCGTGGCGAGCCCGTAGCAGGCGACGAACAGCAGCTGGATCGTGAGCACGCTCGGCACGATGAACGCCGCGGTCGGCACGCCCGGCATCAGCTCGACGCCTCGCTGCAGCCAGAACACGACCGCGACGGCGACGATGCCGATGAGCATGAACGAGCTCTCGCTCGGTGTGCGCATCGAGATCCAGAACTCGGTGAGTCCACGTCGGAGGCCGGCGCGGACCGCATTCAGGTTGGGGTTCATCGTGCCTCCTCGTCGGCGGCGACCGCGGGTTCGCCGGCGGCGCCCGCCTCTCGGTGGGCGACCATCGCCAGGTAGGTCTCCTCGAGCGTCTGGCCGGTGATCTGCAGTTCGGCGACCTCGACGCCCGGGCGGGCCAGCAGGTCGCGTACGAACGCCTCCGGCTCGTTCGTGCTGTGCACCTGTCGCACGCCGCCTTCGCGCCAGCTCACCTCGGTCGCGCCCGCGATCTCACGTGCGAGCGCGGCGGGACTGCCGTCGGCCACGATGTGGCCGCCATCGAGGATGAGGATGCGCCCCGCGACCTTCTCGGCCTCGGCGAGGTCGTGCGTGGTGAGCAGCACGGTCGTGTCGTCGAAGTCGCTCAGCGCGTGGATGAGCTCGTGGAACCCGTGTCGGGCGACGGGGTCGAACCCGGTCGTCGGCTCGTCGAGGAACAGCAGCTCGGGTCGACCGATGAGCCCGATCGCGACGTCGAGCCGCCGCCGCTGCCCGCCCGAGAGCGACCGGACCGGCGCGGTGCGGCGATCAGCCAGGCCGACGAGTTCGAGCACCTCGGCGGAGTCGTAGGGGCCTGGCCGGCCGGCTTCGGTGAACGGCCGGTAGAGCGTGGCGAACTCGTCGAGCAGTCGCCCGACGCGCCAGCGGCCGTGGTCGCGCCACGACTGCATGACGACGCCGACGCGCGCCCGCCAGCGGTCCCCGGCGTGCGCCGGGTCTTCGCCGAGCACCCGGACGTCGCCGCCGGTGCGGCTGCGGAAGCCCTCGAGGATCTCGATGGTGGTCGTCTTCCCCGCACCGTTCGGGCCGAGCAGCGCGACGACCTCGCCACGGTCGATGCGCAGGTCGATGCCGTCGAGCACCTCGCGCGGCCCGTATCGCATGCGCAGTCCTCGCACCTCGATCGCCGGGTCGGACGTCATGGCTTCACCTCGCCTGTTCAGAGTAGGAACACATCGGAATGTAGTACATATGCTACATCCAGTTGCCGAGCGTGCAACCCCTGGTCCGCCGGTCCACGGCGCTGCGAGACTGATGGGCATGTCGGATGCCTCGGCTGACGCGCCACTCGGCACCCCGCAGGCGCGCGCATTCGTGGGCATCTCGGGCTGGGTCTACCCGCGATGGCGCCGCGAGTTCTACCCGAAAGGCCTTCGGCAGGCAGACGAGCTGGCGTACGCCTCGGAGCGACTGTCGTCGATCGAGGTGAACGGCTCGTTCTACGCGCTGCAGAAGCCCGCGAGCTGGGAGCGATGGCGGGATGCCGTGCCGGACGCCTTCGTGTTCGCCGTGAAGGGCCCCCGGTTCGTCACGCACATCAAACGGCTTCGCGGAATCGAGGCACCGCTGGCCAACTTCTTCGCGAGCGGGGTGCTCGCGCTCGGCGGCAAGCTCGGCCCGGTGCTCTGGCAGCTGCCGCCGACGCTCGCGTTCGACGAGGGGCTGCTCGACGACTTCCTGGCACAGCTCCCCCGAACGCGAGCCGATGCGGCTGCGCTCGCGGCGGGCCACGACGAGCGCATGGAGGGACGGTCGTGGTTCGCCGTGGATCCCCACGACACGAGCCCGCAGCGGCACGCGGTCGAGGTGCGGCATCCGAGCTTCGAGACGGCGGCCTGGACCGACCTGCTCGCGCGGCACCGCGTCGCATCGGTCGTCGCCGACACCGCGGGCCGCTACCCCCGTCTGACCGCGACGACCGCCGACTTCGCGTATGCCCGCCTGCACGGCGAGGAGGAGCTGTACGCGTCGGGCTACGACGACGCCTCGCTCGACCGCTGGGCCGAGTGGGCGCACACGCACCGTGCGGCGGGCCGCGACGTCTACATCTACTTCGACAATGACGCCAAGGTGCGCGCCCCGTTCGACGCCATGGCCCTCATCGCCCGCCTCGCCGCATGACCCCGCCGCGATCGGCGGCATCCCGTGACGTGTGGGTGGCCACCGAACGTGGGTCCGCCACCGAACGTGGGCCCGCCACCGAACGTGGGTCCGCCACCGAACGTGGGTCCGCGGTGAATCGAGTGTCCGCCGGCGCCGAGTGGGTTGGAAGTCACCTTTTCCTGCGCGCCAACCCACTTTTCGACTTCCGACGCGATGGCAATCGGGCGCGCGGCGCGCGGCGAGGTCGGCCGAGCGCGTTCAGCGAACGCGACCGAGCGCGACCGCGGCGTACATGAGCGCGGCGACGGTCTCGCCGTCGGTGATCGCACCCCCGGCGATCATGCGCATGACCTCGGGCCACGGCACCGCGCGGGTCTCGGTGATGCCCTCTTCGGCCTGGCTCTCGCCCGCGTGCGCCCCTCGGCGCAGCCCCGTCGCGAGGTAGACGAACTCGGGCGCGCGCGCGATGCCGTTGAGGGCGTTCATGCGACCGATCGCCCGCCACTCCGCGGCCTCGTACCCGGTCTCCTCGAGGAGCTCGCGGCGCGCCGCCACGAGCGGGTCCTCGCCGTCGGTGCCACCCGCCGGAACCTCGACGGACGGCCCGACGGTGTGCCGGTCGATGGTGACGAGCAGCACCTCGTCGGCGTCGGTCATGGCGACCACGAACACCGCGGTGTGCTGCATCTCGACGACGCCGTACAGGCCGGCGCCCCCGTCGGGCTTCACGACCTGGTCCTCGACGACCCTGATCCAGCGGTTCTCGTAGGCCGTGCGCGTGGCGCGGATCGGCCAGGTCACAGTTTCTCGATCGGGGCGATCTTGATGAGCAGCTTCTTCGGCCCGGCCTGCGCGAAGTTCACGTGCGCGATGCGTTTCGCGCCTTCGCCCGTCACCTGGTTGACCCGGCCCTCGCCGAAGTCGGTGTGCCGGATCCGGTCGCCGGGCTCGAGGGTGAGGTCGCCGTTGTCGCGCACCTTGCCGGTGACCCGGTTGGGAGCGACCCGGTTCGCCCACTCGGTCTTGGCCCCCGCGTCCTTGGTCACGCTGAATCGCTCGAGATCGCGGCTGCGCGTGCCCCACGCGCCGCCCGAGCCGGACCCCGGTGCGCCGCCGCGCCTGGCGTTCAGGGCACGAGGCTGCGTGCCACCGCGACTCGTCGCCATGCCCGGCGACTGCTTCCAGTCGACGAGGTCTTCGGGGATCTCCTGGAGGTAGCGGCTCGGCATCGCCACCGCGACCTCACCGAACTGGGCGCGACTCATCGCGAGCGAGATGAACAGCCGCTGCCGGGCGCGGGTGATGCCGACATAGAACAACCGTCGCTCCTCTGCCGGGCCACCCGGCTCGGACGCCGACATCTGATGGGGCAGCAGTCCCTCTTCGAGGCCGGTGAGGAACACCGCGTGGTACTCGAGGCCCTTCGCCGTGTGCAGCGTCATGAGCGAGACGGTGCCGGATGCATCGTCGAGCTCGTCGGCCGCGGCGACCAGCGAGACCTGGGTGAGGAAGTCGACGAGCGTGGCCCCGGGATTCTCGCGATCGAAGTCGCGGGTCTGCCCGACGAGCTCTTCGACGTTCTCGGCGCGGGTCTCGTCTTGCGGGTCGCGGCTCCGGCGGAGCGTCTCGAGCAGCCCCGACTGCTCGACGAGGAAGACGAGGACGTCGGAGACCTTCGCGGCGCCCTCGTTCGTGCCGGCCTCGATCGCCGCCTGCGTCGGCACGAGCATGGCGGCCGCCTGGTCGAGCAGGTCGGCGAGCGCGGTGATCGCACCCGTCACCTTCGGCCCGAGCCCGAGCTCGCCGGCAGATCGCATCGCCTGCCGGAACGTCAGCTCGTTCTGCTCGGCGAACTGGGCGATCGCGGTCTCGGTCGCCGGCCCGATGCCGCGCTTCGGCGTGTTGAGGATGCGACGGAGCGCGAGCTCGTCGAGCGGGTTCGCGACCGCGATGAGGTACGCCATCGCGTCTTTGATCTCGGCACGCTCGTAGAACTTCGTGCCGCCGACCACGCGGTACGGCACGGCCGAGCGCACGAAGATCTCTTCCAGTGCACGCGTCTGCGCGTTCGTGCGGTAGAACACGGCGATGTCGCGGTAGGCCACGCCGGCGCGGTGCAGCGCCTCGATCTCGTCGGTGACGAACTGCGCCTCGTCGTGCGCGGTGTACCCGGTGTAGCCGACGATCTTCTCGCCGTCGCCGTCGGCCGTCCAGAGCTTCTTGTCTTTACGGTCGAAGTTGTTCGAGATGACCGCGTTCGCGGCGGACAGGATGTTCTGCGTGGACCGGTAGTTCTGCTCGAGCAGGACGACCTTCGCGCCCGGGAAGTCGCGTTCGAACTCGGAGATGTTGCGGATGTCGGCGCCGCGGAACGCGTAGATCGACTGGTCGGAGTCGCCGACGACCGTGAGCGAGGCGCCCGGGATCTCGCCCGCCTGGTCGACGAGGCCGCGGACGAGCACCCCGTGCGCGTCGAGCTCGTCGACGAGTGCTTTCGCGACGGGCCGCGTGAGCTCGCGGATGAGCGAGTACTGCGCGTGGTTCGTGTCCTGGTACTCGTCGACGAGGATGTGCCGGAAGCGACGCTGATACAGCGCCGCCACCTTCGGAAACGCACGGAAGAGGTACACCGTCTCGGCGATCAGGTCGTCGAAGTCGAGCGCGCTCGCATCGCGCAGCCGACGCGAGTACTGCCGGAAGATCTCGAGGAACATGACCTCTTGCGGGTCGTTCATGTTCGCGTTGCGCGCGTAGCTCTCGACGTCGGCGAGCTCGTTCTTGAGCTTGGAGATCTTCGCCTGCGCACTCGCGGGCGTGAAGCCCATGGTGTCGGCATCGAGGTCTTTGATGATGCGCTTCAGCACGGTGCGGGTGTCGGCCGAGTCGTAGATCGTGAACGTCGACGACAGGCCGATGGCCTCGGCCTCGCGGCGGAGGATGCGCACGCACGCGGAGTGGAACGTCGAGATCCACATGCCGGAGGCGCCCTCGCCGAGCAGCGCCTCGACGCGCTCGCGCATCTCGGCCGCGGCCTTGTTCGTGAAGGTGATCGCGAGGATCTGGCTCGGCCATGCCTCGCGGCTCTGGATGAGGCCGGCGATGCGGTGCGTGAGCACGCGGGTCTTGCCTGAGCCGGCGCCCGCGACGATGAGCAACGCCGGGCCGCGGTACTCGACCGCCTCGCGCTGCTGGGGATTGAGGCCCGCCGTCAGCGGGTTCTCGGAACGGTCGGCGCCGGCGGACGCGAGGTCGGGCGCCTCGCGCCAGCCGGCCGGGTCGTCGGGGTCGAGGATCAGGGTCATGTCGCCGTCAAGTGTAGGCGCGACCCCT
The DNA here is from genome assembly GCF_030866785.1 of Agromyces protaetiae. Taxonomy (NCBI): domain Bacteria; kingdom Bacillati; phylum Actinomycetota; class Actinomycetes; order Micrococcales; family Microbacteriaceae; genus Agromyces; species Agromyces silvae. The sequence goes on from NZ_CP133018.1 coordinate 3,066,096, forward strand.
GACACCCCGCTGGTCGAGGAGCGCAAGATCTCGACACCGACGCACGACGTCCCGATCCGCGTCCGTCCTCGTCGGTCGCTACTCGGCCAGCGACCGGGCGACGACCCCGAGGTCGGGATGGTCGAGGAAGAGCCCGTCGACCCCGGTCTCGATGATCTGCCGGAACTCACCGGGCCAGTCGCCGATCCCCGCCCGGGACGCGCCCCGCCGCCGCTCTGCCGCGAGGAAGCGGTTCTCGGGCCGCAGCGTCCACGTGTAGACCTCGAGCCCGGCCGAGTGCGCGGCGTCGACGAGCTCGGCGCCGACGAGCGGGCGATCAGCGTTCGGCTCGGTGCGTGGCGGCGCGAGGAGCCTCGCCTTTCCGACGCTCACGCCGTCGAACCGTCGGGCGAGGGAGAGCAACCCCGCCTCGGTGGCGAACCGGTCGAACCCCGGCGCTCCGCGCCCCTCGGCCGCGACGAGATCCCACGGCGCGCCGGCATCCTCGAGCAGGAACACGCGGCGCCCGCGCAGGCCGCGTTCGGCGAACCGGTCGAGCAGCGTCGGCTCGAACGACTCCATGATCAGACGGTCGTCGCCCGACCCCCACCCGGCCGCCTCGAGCTCGGCGGCGAAGAGGTCGTCGAGCGGCAGTCCGAGGCCCGCGAAGTGCGTGGCGTGCTTGAACTCGGCGACGAGCCGGAGCATCCGGCCCTGCTCGGCCGCGACGCGGTCGACGATCTCGAACAGGTCGCGCAACCGGATGACCGGATACCGGCCGTTGAAGCTCGCCGACAACGGACGCAACGCGCCCAGGCGCTCGGTTGCGCGCAGGGTCGCGAGCTCGGCCCAGGTGAAGTCCTCGGTGAACCAACCCGTCAGCGCGCGACCGTCGACCTCACGCGTGGTGCGGCGGCTCGCGAACTCGGGGCGGCCCGAGACATCCGTCGTGCCACTGATCTCGTTCTCGTGCCGCAGCACGAGCACGCCGTCGCGCGTCGCCACGAGGTCGGGCTCGACCGCGTCAGCGCCGAGCGCGAACGCGAGCTCGTAGGACGCCGTCGTGTGCTCGGGACGGTAGCCGGGCGCACCGCGGTGCCCGATGACGAGCGGATGCTCCGCGAAATCGCCCAGCATGTGGCCAGCGTAGCGAGCGGGAAGGTGGACGGACGGCGGAACACCGCGCGAACTCACGGCGTTGTCACGGATAATCCCGATAGGTTGGACGTAACGCGGACGCGATCGTCCGCTCGATTCCCCTCCACCCGACCAGTGCCGAAAGCAGAGGAACCACAGCAATGGCTCTCGACAACCCCGCCTTCTCCCGCAACAAGGCATTCTCCAGCAAGGGGGCGGTTGCCGCAGTGCCGGACGTCTCCGCAACCGAGCTGCAGGAGATGTACGACCGCCCCACGACGCCGAACGACCGCGAGGTCATGACCGTCGAGGACACGATCGCGAAGTCCGCGCTCTCCTTCGGAATCCTGCTCGCCGGCGCGGCCGTCGGCTGGTTCACCGCCAGCGCGATGCCGTGGCTCTGGATCGGCGCGGCGATCGTCGGGCTCGTGCTCGGCCTCGTCAACAGCTTCAAGCGTGAGCCCTCGCCCGCGCTCATCCTGATCTACGCCGCCGTGCAGGGCGTGTTCGTCGGCGCCATCTCGGCGTTCTTCGAGACCATGGTGCCCGGCATCGTGGGTCAGGCGGTCATCGCCACGCTCGTCGTGGTGGGCGTGACGCTGGCGCTCTTCGCCTCGGGCAAGATCCGCGCGTCGGCCAAGGCGACGAAGATCTTCCTGGTCGCGATGATCGGCTACGCCGTGTTCTCGCTCGTGAACTTCGGCCTGATGATCTTCGGCGGCACCGACAGCGCGTTCGGCCTCCGTAGCGAGCCGAGCTTCCTGTTCGGCATCCCGTGGGGTGTGCTCATCGGCATCTTCGTCGTGATCCTCGCCGCGTACTCGCTCGTGCTCGACTTCGACTTCATCCAGCAGGGTGTGAAGAACCGCGCGCCGCGCAAGTACGGCTGGACCGCCGCCTTCGGCATCATGGTCACGGTCATCTGGCTCTACCTCGAGATCCTGCGCATGCTCGCGATCATGCAGTCGAGCGACTGACGGATGTCTCGAACCTGAGTTCTGCACAAACGGGCCGCCCTCCGGGGCGGCCCGTTCTGTATTCCGCGGCGAACGCCGATCCCGTGCTCAGGAATCTCGAGCCGACACGCCGGAATCAGGCCGCTCACGCGCGGCGCGTCGCGCGTTCCTTCCTGAGCAAGGAGACCGCGTCGCGCGGCGGACCGCGGAGCGGGGTGAACGGCTTTCATCCCCGGCGGGCGGGCGTCAGACGGCGGGCCGCGCGGCCTTCGCGAGCAGCACCGCGCGCTCGCGCGCGTTCTCGGTGCGGCGCGCGGCCTCCTCGAACTCGGCGCGCGCCTCGTCGGTCCGCCCCAATCGGTCGAGGAGCTCGCCGCGCACGCTCGGCACGAGATGGGACATCCGCAGCCGCGGCTCATCGGCGAGGGCATCGACGAGCGCGAGCGCCTCAGCGGGCCCCGAGGCCATCGAGACCGCGACAGCGCGGTTGAGGTCGACGATCGGCGAGCGCGTGAGTCGCGACAGCGCGTCGTAGATCTGCACGATGGCCGCCCAGTCGGTGTCTTCGACGGTCGCCGCGACGTCGTGCTGTTCGGCGATCGCCGCCTGCAAGGCGTAGGCACCCCGTGGTGCGGCGGCCTCCTCGCCTGGCCCGGCAGGCCCGGCCACGCGGCCGTCGTCCTCGCCGCGCTGCACCGTCACGCGATCGCCCGCCGTCGCTCGATCGACCGTCGCCTGACCGCTCCTCGAGCGAGCGAGCGCCAGCTCGTCCGCGCGCGCGAGCGCGGCGCGCCCGCGCGTAATCGCTGAACGGTCCCAGCGCCGACGGTCCTGATCGGCGAGCAGGATCGGGTGCCCGTCGCGATCGAGCCTCGCGGGGAACCGGGCCGAGGTGAGCTCCATGAGCGCGATGAGCCCGTGCACCTCGGGCTCGCGCGGCACGAGGCCCGCGAGCACGCGCGCGAGTCGCAGGGCTTCGCGGCTGAGCTCCGGTCGCATCCAGTCGTCGCCCGAGCTCGCCGCGTAGCCCTCGTTGAAGATCAGGTAGAGCACGCCGAGCACGCCCGCGAGACGCCCGGCGAACTCGTCTCGCCCGGGGGTCTCGAACGGCACGTCGGCGTCGGCGAGCGCCTTCTTCGCCCGGACGATGCGTTGCTGCACCGTCGAGGTCGGTTTGAGCAGCGCCTTGGCGATCTCGTCGGTCGTGAGTCCGCCGACGACCCGCAGCGTCAGCGCCACCTGCGCCTCGCGCGAGAGCACCGGATGGCACGCGACGAACACGAGCCTGAGCACGTCGTCGTCGATCTGGTCGGGATCCCACGGCGCGGCCTCGGCCGCCAGCTGCTGCTCGGCCTCGAGGTCGTGCGCGATGGCCGCGATGCGCTCGTCGTAGCGCTCGCGGCGCCGCCACCCGTCGATCGCCTTGCGCTTCGCGACCGCGGTGAGCCACGCCCCGGGATTCGCGGGCACGCCCTGCTCGGGCCACTGCACGAGTGCGTCGGCGAGCGCATCCTGCGCGAGATCCTCGGCGAGCCCGAAGTCGCCGACCAGCCGGGTCAGCGTCGCGACGATGCGCGCGGACTCGATGCGCCAGACGGCGACGACGGCGCGCCGCGCGGACTCGTCGTCCGCGCGGCGCGTGGCCGTGGCATCCGTCATCTGGGAACCGAGCCGCCGATCAGGCCGGGGCCGCGGTCAGGACCGGGCCGCCCGCTCCTCCTGCTCGCGGCGCCAGCCCTCCTCCTTCTGGATCCATTCGTTGTCCTGCGGGAAGTCCTCGGGGCCGGTCACCCGGCGCACCTCGAGCTTGGCGCCCGGGCCGAGCGGGGCACGCTTGGCCCACTCGGCGGCCTCCTCCTTCGAGGCGACCTCGAGGATCCAGAAGCCGTTGAACAGCTCTTTGGTCTCCCCGTACGGGCCGTCGGTCACGAGCGGGGTCTCGCTCTCGAAGTCGACCACGAAGCCCTCGCTCGCGTCGCTGAGGCCCTCGCCGGCGAGCAGCACGCCCGCCTTCATCATCTCCTCGTTGTACCGGCCCATCGCCGCGATGACCTCGTTGAAGTCCAGCTCTTCGTAAGCTGCGACGGCTTCGTCGTTCGAGCGCATGATCAGCATGTACTTGCTCACGGTGATTCTCCTTCGTGATGGGGCCGCGTCTCGACCCTCTCATTCAGGACGTCGAACGGGAAGACGCGGGATCGACACGGTGCGGAAAAACTCTGAATCTCCACTTGTGCGGCGCGCCAGGTGTGCAGCGCCGCGCCAGCAGTGGTGGCGCGGCGCTGCACACCTGGCGCAGAGCGTGACCGAAGTTCAGCGGGCCGCGAGCGTCGACCGCTCTCGATCGGACGCAGCTCGACGACTCGAGGCGGTGGCGATCGAGACCGCACCAAGCGCGAGATCGCGAAGCGGTTGCGCCCGCTCGGCCGTTGCGACGCGCATGACCGTCGAGGAGGCTCGCGCCAGCCGGCGCGTGCGCCGACGGCGCGCCCGGTTGTATTCGGCGAGCGCAGTTTCGGTCGGATGCTCCGCGAGCAGCCGGGCCAACGTCACAGCGTCGACGATCGCCTCGCAGCCGCCGCGGCCGAGGTTCGGGGTCATCGCGTGCGCGGCGTCGCCGACGAGCACCCGCCGGTCACGTACGTAGGTCGGCAACGCCGGCGTCACCCAGATCCGTTGCGCGAGCGTGGTCTCTGGAGTGGCCGCGTCGAGGACCCTGCGGACGGCCGCTCCGGCCCCGCCGGTCGCGCGCACCCGCACCCGGGCCTCCTCGAGCGCGTCGGCCACGTCGACGTGCCTCGGCCCGAGCGAGGAGCGGAACGCCGTGAACCAGTTCGTGCCATCGCGGTGCGGCCCCATGCCGATCAGCTGTCCGCGCGCCCAGTACTCGCCCATGTCGGCTGGATCGATCGGCTCGGGGAGCACACCACGTACGGCGAGGAACGGCGTTTCGATCGCCGACGCCTGCTCGGGCCAGGTCTGTCGGCGCACGGCGCTGTGGACGCCGTCCGCGCCGACGACGATGGGCCGGTCGGCACCGGCGCCGCGAGCACCGGCGCCGTGGGCCACGGTGTCGTGGGCGAGTTCGTCGAGGTCGACCTCGTCGATGCGGCCGTGGACCCGGCGCACACCGGCCGGCACCGCGCCGTCGAGGGCGATCAGCAGGTCACGCCGGCCGACGAGCGGAGACGCCGGTACGTCGGATGCCACCGTCCGGCGGCCGTCCACGCGCCGGATCGGGAACCGCGTGACGTGCGGGCTGACGGCCGCGAGCTCGTCGAGGACGCCGAGCTCGTCGAGGGCGCGCTGCGCCTCCGGCCACATCGCGAGGCTCGTCGCGACATCGGGGAGCCGGGTCCGCGGCTCGACGATCGTGACGTCGAACCGGTGGGGATCGAGCGCGGCGGCGAGTGCGAGGCCGGCGATGCCTCCGCCGCCGATGACGATGGTGCGGCGAGTGCTCATGTCGCCGAGTCTACTACTTTTGTAGTGGTGGGTCACGACAAAAGTAGTGCCGGTCGTCGGGGCTCGATACACTCGCACGCATGCAGGATCGCCGCGCCCAGGTCGCCGACGCCGCGCTCGAGCTCGTCGCCGAGTCGGGCCTCAAGGCGCTCACGCATCGCGCCGTCGATCAGCGCGCTGGCGTCCCCATCGGCACGACCTCCAACTACCACCGCACGCGCGCGGCGCTCGTCGACGCCGTCATCGCGAAGCTCGAGGCGCGCGACCTCGCCGTGTGGGAGACCGACCGCGACACTCCCCCACCGGCCGACGCCGACGAGTTCGCCGACGCGCTCGCGAGGTACCTCGGCGTCTTCGCCGGCCCGCAGGCCGCGCTCACCCGGGCCCGCTTCGCCGTCTCGGTCGCCGAACCGGCCGCGGTCGCCGCCGCCCACGGGCGGTTCATGACCCTCGCCGAGCAGATGCTCACGCACGCGCAGATCGCCGACCCGGCCGAACGAGCCCGCTGGCTCGCCGACTACTGCGACGGCATGCTCTTCCACCAGGTCACCGCGAGGCGGGACGAGACGCTCGACCTCGCGCCGCACCGGCGCGCCATCCGCGCCCTGCTCGCCTGACCGCGCACCGACCGTGGCGGCCCGACGCCTCCGCGCCAGTTCTGCACCACCGCGCCAGCAATGCTGGCGCAACGCCGCAGAGCTGGCGCGGAGCGCCAGGGGTCGCTGGCTGTCGAGTCAGCGGACGGGAGACAGCGCCAGCCGCGTCACTCCCACTCGATGGTCCCGGGTGGCTTCGACGTGACGTCGAGCACGACCCGGTTGACCTCGGGCACCTCGTTGGTGATGCGGTTCGAGATGCGCGCGAGCACGTCGTACGGCAGACGCGTCCAGTCCGCGGTCATCGCGTCCTCGGACGACACCGGGCGCAGCACGATCGGGTGGCCGTACGTGCGACCGTCGCCCTGCACACCCACCGAGCGGACGTCGGCGAGCAGCACGACCGGGCACTGCCAGATCTCCTGATCGAGGCCCGCCGCGGTCAGCTCCTCGCGCGCGATGGCGTCGGCCTCGCGGAGCAGAGCGAGACGATCACGGGTGACCTCGCCCACGATGCGGATGCCGAGGCCTGGCCCCGGAAACGGCTGACGGCCGACGATGCCCTCGGGCAGGCCGAGCTCGCGGCCGATGGCGCGCACCTCGTCCTTGAACAGCGTGCGCAGCGGTTCGACGAGCGCGAACTGCAGGTCTTCGGGGAGCCCGCCGACATTGTGGTGGCTCTTGATGTTCGCGGTGCCCGTGCCGCCGCCCGACTCGACGACGTCGGGGTAGAGCGTGCCCTGCACGAGGAATCTGATCGGCTCGCCCTCGGCCGCGGCCTCGGCGATCAGGTCGCGCTCGGCCTGCTCGAACGCCCGGATGAACTCGCGGCCGATGATCTTACGCTTCTGCTCGGGGTCTGACACGCCTGCGAGGGCATCGAGGAACGTGTCGGCGGCATCGACAGTCACGAGGTTGACGCCGGTGGCCGCGACGTAGTCCTCCTGCACCTGCTCGCGCTCACCCTTGCGGAGCAGCCCGTGGTCGACGAAGACCGCGGTGAGCTGGTCGCCGACGGCCTCCTGCACGAGCGCGGTCGAGACCGCGGAGTCCACGCCGCCCGAGAGTGCCGAGATGACGCGCGCCGAACCGACCTGTTCGCGGATGCGCGCGACCTGCTCGGCGATGACGTTGCCCGCGTTCCAGTCGGCGGGGATGCCCGCGGCACGGTGCAGGAAGTTCTCGATGACCGCCTGTCCGAACGGCGAATGCTTCACCTCGGGGTGCCATTGCACGCCGTAGAAGCCGCGCTCGTCGTTCGCGAACGCCGCGACCGGCGTCGCCGCGGTCGACGCGAGCACCTGGAACCCCTCGGGGGCCCGGGCGACCGAGTCGCCGTGGCTCATCCACACCGTCTGCGCCGACGGCTGCCCCCCGACGAGCGCGTTGCCGTCGTCGGTGCGCACCGTCACGTCGGTCGAGCCGTACTCGCGCTGGCCCGTGTGCGCCACCTCGCCGCCGAGCTGCTGCGCCATGACCTGGAACCCGTAGCAGATGCCGAGCGTCGGCACGCCGAGCTCGAGGATGCCGGGGTCGAGCGCCGGCGCGCCCTCCTCGTAGACCGAACTCGGCCCACCCGAGAGGACGATGCCGACCGGGTTGAGTGCCCGCACCTCTTCGGCCGTGACGGTGTGCGGCACGATCTCCGAGTAGACGGATGCCTCGCGCACACGCCGCGCGATGAGCTGCGCGTACTGTGCACCGAAGTCGACGACGAGGACGGGACGCTGCTCGGTCTCGCTGCTCACTGGGCGGCCTCCATGGGCTCGGAATCGCTGGGTCTGGAATCGACGGATGCCTCGGCGGCACGTTGCGCGAGGTACGCCTTGACCTCACGGCCGATGCGGACCTCGAGGAAGAACGAGAGGAACGGGATGATCCCGCCGCTCGCGAGGAGCAGGAACTTCCAGAACGGCCAGCGCATGATGCTCCAGAGCCGGAAGTTGCTGAACAGGTAGACCACGTAGAACCAGCCGTGCGCGATCAGGATGCCGGTCGAGAGGTTCACGCCGACGCCGGTCGACTCGAGCCCTTCGGCGGTCTCGATCATCGGCTGGAAGGAAAGGAACCCGCCCGGGCCGAAGCCGTACAGCTCGAGATGCCAGATGTACTTCAGCAGCATCTCGGCGGTGAGCAGCAGCAGCATCACACCGGTGACCACCGAGGCGACCTGGTAGAACCGCAGCGCCCCGCGAATGCGCGGCAGATCGGCGAGTTTCGGCTCGAGGGGCATGGGTCCAGTCTACGTGCCGCTCGATGCGGCCACGTCCTTCGCCCGCTCGGCCTCCGCCTGCTTCTCCTGCTCGCGTTCGACCGCGTCGCGCACGAGCCGGTACCAGAGGTAGACCGCGAATCCGGCGAAGAGCGCCCACTCGACCGCGTAGAAGATGTTCAGCCAGTTCACCTCGACGGCCTGCTCGGGCGGCGGAGAGGAGATCGCGGTCAGGCCGTCGGCGGGATCGGCGGCGGTGACGTACCCGAAGTACACGGGACGGTCGTCGTAGTCGGCCCAGACGTTGATGAGCTGCGCAACCGCGACGGTCTTCATCGCGTACACGTCGGCGTCGTCTTCCGGAAGCATGGGCGCCTCGCTCGGCAGGAACCGGCCGGTCAAGGTGATCGGGTCCGGTCCGGCGAGCGCGTCGAACCGCTCGAGCGCCGCCTCGGCTTCGTCGCGGTGGGCCGCCCAGCCCAGCGCGACGGGCAGACCGCCCTCCGCTCCATCCGTCACCTCGAGGTGCGCGACCACCCACGTGCCGGCGACCCCATCATTCAGTCGCCCGTCGACCAGCACCGTGTCGCCGGGGATGAACACGCCCGTGAGCTCGACCATCTGCCCGGTCGCCGACTGCGGCGTCGGGGCGTTCGGCTCGACGAAACCGGCGAACGATCGCACGTCCTCGGTCGGCGCGACCTCGACCGAGGCCTGCTCGACCGCGCGTTCGATCTGCCACTGCCCGAGGGCCGCGAAGGCGGCAGCTATCCCGAGGGCGAGCAGCAGCGCGAGCACCCAACGCGGGCGCAGCATCATGCGGAGCACCCCGCCAGCCTAACGACCCTCGCCTGCGGAGCCGCTGGGGGCGGCGCGGTGCTCACACCGCTCGACCACGACGACCGGCCGTTCATTTCGCCATCACCGGCGGTTCACTTAGGATCGTCGTGCCCCTTCTCCCCCCGTGGGGGCCCGAACCCGACTCTGGTTTCCCTCCATGATCCTCATTTCCGGCGCCCTGTTCGTGCTCCTCCTGCGCCGCACGATGCTCCCGATCGAGCGAGTGGCAGCCCGCGTCTTCGCCGCCGCCCTCCTCGCCGCCTATCACCTCGTCGTCGCCGCGCTGATCGCGTTCCGCGCGGGAATCGACGTCGGCTGGGCGGAGCTGGCCGGCATCGGGTTCTTTCCGATCCCGGTCCTGTTCGCGACGGGCATCGCGACGGCCACGGCCGCCGCGGTGGCCGCACTCGCGCACCTCGTCGTCGTCCGACTGCGCGCGCCGGACGAGCCGATACGCCTTTCACCGTCGACGATCGCGGCCTCCATCGTCTCGAGCGTCCTCGTCTTTGCCGGCGCCTTCGCCGCCGTCCTTGCCGAGTGGGCGACGACCTCGTTCGCGAGCGTCGGCGTCGCGGAGATGCTCTACACCCTCAGCCAGCCCCTCACCGGCTCGGACCCCGAACAGATCAAGGGCTTCCTCGTCGGTCCCCTGCTGACGGCTGTGGTGTGGACGCTCACCGCGTTGCTCGCGTTCTGGGTCATGGCGATCGCCGTCGCGCGCATCCCACGCGGCCGTCGAGCATCCCGGGCGCCGCGTGCGGCCACCCTTTGGCTCGCCATGCTGACGGCGGGCATCGTGACGCTGGGTGCCGGCGTCGCCACGGGCGCGCGGACGATCGGCGCCGATGAGATCCGCGCGTACTTCTTCGAGACCACGGAGCTGTTCGACGAACACTATGTCGATCCGGCGAGCACGAACGTCGTCTTTCCCGACGAGAAGCGCAACCTCGTCTACATCTACCTCGAGTCGATGGAGTCGACGTACTTGTCCAGGGAGCTGGGCGGCGTGGAGCCGGAGAACCTCCTGCCGAATCTGAGCGCACTCGCTGAGGTCGGCACGAACTTCTCGAACTCCGACCTGCTCGGCGGCGCCGTTCAGGTGCCGGGCGTCGGCTTCACCATCGGCGCCATGGTCGCGCAGACCGCCGGCATCCCGCTCACCGTCACCGGCGAGTACAGCGAGAACGAGTACGGGCAGACCACCCGGTTCATGCCCGGGGCGGTTTCACTCGGAGATCTGCTCGAGCGCGAGGGGTACCGCCAGACGCTGCTCATCGGCTCGGACGGTGAGTTCGGCGGCCGCACCCGATACTTCACGCAGCACGGCGACTATGAGATCCGCGACCACGCATATGCGATCGAGAACGGGTGGATCCCCGAGGACTACTCCCTGTGGTGGGGCTACGAGGACGCTCGCCTCTTCTCGTTTGCGACCGAGACGCTCACGGAGCTGGCCGAGGGCGACGAGCCGTTCAACTTCACGATGCTCACCGCCGACACCCACTTCCCGTCCGGGTTGATGACCGATGAGACGCCCGAGCTCTTCCCTCGCCAGTACAGCAACGTGATCCACTACTCGGATGCGATGGTCGGCGCATTCGTCTCGTGGATCCAGGAGCAGCCGTGGGCCGAGAACACGACGATCGTGATCGCCGGGGACCACCTGAGCATGGACACCGAGTACTTCCTCGATCTGCCCGACGAGTACGAACGCACGGTGTACAACGTGTTCCTGAACAGTGCCGCGGCACCGATCTCGACGACGCAGCGCACCTTCACGACCATGGACCTGTTCCCCTCGACACTGCGCGCGCTCGGCGCGCAGTTCGACGGGGATCGCCTCGGCCTCGGCACCGACCTCTTCTCCGCCACGCCGACGCTCGCCGAACAGCTGACCATCGAGCAGTTCTCCACCGAGCTCACCCGGCGCTCGCCGTTCTACCAGTCGCACATCATGCAGGGCTCGGACCGCGTGTCGGAGGTCGCGGGATAGGACGCTCGCTCAGTCGACCGTGACGATGTCGGGCGCCGCGAGCCGGACCCGGTCGGCGGACTCGTCGTCGGGCTGCTGCTGCGACGCCCGCTCGGCCTCGACCCGCTGCAGGTACCGCTCGACCTCGAGCTGCTCGCGCGCCTCGTCCCAGCCCAGCACGCCGGCCATGAGCTTCGCAGCGACGGGAGCCGCGGACACCCCTCGGTCCCAGGTCTCGATCGAGATGCGGGTGCGCCGGGCGAGCACGTCGTCGAGATGCAGCGCGCCCTCGTGCGACGCCGCATACACGACCTCTGCGGCGAGGTAGTCGTCGGCACCGGGCAGCGGCTCCCCCAGTGCGGGATCGCTGCGGATGAGATCGAGCAGCTCGTCGGTCATCGTGCCGTACCGGTTCAGCAGGTGCTCGATGCGAACCTTGTGCACGCCGAACGCACGCGCGATCTTGCCACGCTTGTTCCAGGCGGCCTGGTAACCCTCTGCGCCCAGCAGCGGGATGTCCTGCGTCGTCGAGACCGGCGTCTTGCCGTCCAGCGCATCGGCGGCCGCGTCGATCGCGTCCTTCGCCATGATCCGGTAGGTGGTCCATTTGCCACCCGCGACCACGACGAGCCCGGGCACGGTGTGCGCGACGATGTGCTCGCGCGACAGCTTCGACGTCTGCTCGCTCTCACCCGCGAGCAACGGGCGCAGGCCGGCGAAGACGCCCTCGACGTCTTCACGGGTCAGCGGCACGCGCAGCACTGCGTTCACGTGCTCGAGCAGATAGTCGATATCGGCCGCGGTGGCGGCCGGGTGCGCCTTGTCGAGGTGCCAGTCGGTGTCGGTCGTGCCGATGAGCCAGTGCCGCCCCCACGGGATGATGAACAGCACGCTCTTCTCGGTGCGGAAGATCATGCCCATCGAAGACTGGATCCGGTCCTTCGGCACGACGAGGTGGATGCCCTTTGACGCGCGCACATGGAACGTGCCCCGCTCGCCCACCATGCGCTGGGTGTCGTCGGTCCAGACGCCGGTCGCGTTCACGACCTGCTTGGCCCGCACCTCGAACCGCTCGCCGGTCTGCAGGTCGTGCGCCGTGACGCCGACCACCCGCTCGCCGACCTTGACGAAGCCCTCGACCTTGACGCGGCTCGCGACATGGGCGCCGTAGAACGACGCCGTGCGCGCGAGACTCGCGACGTACCGCGCGTCGTCGACCTGCGCGTCGTAGTAGGTGGCGCCGCCGATGAGTGCGCTCGGCGAGAGCGACGGGATCGCGCGCATCACTTGCGTCTTCGAGAGGTGGCGGTGGTGCGGGACCCCGGGCGGGCGACCGCCCGTGTAGCTGAAGATGTCGTAGAGCAGCATGCCCGCGCCGATGTAGAGCCGCTCGAACACCCGCTTCTGCAGCGGGTAGAGGAATCGCACCGGCTTCACGAGGTGCGGCGCGATGCGCTGCAGCAGGAGGCCGCGCTCGATGAGCGCCTCGCGGACGAGGCGGAAGTCGAGCTGCTCGAGATAGCGGATGCCTCCGTGCACGAGCTTCGACGAGCGGCTCGACGTGCCGGACGCCCAGTCGCGCGCCTCGAGGAGACCGGTCGAGAGCCCCCGGGTGACCGCATCGAGCGCAGCCCCGGTGCCGACGATGCCGCCGCCGACCACGAGGATGTCGAGCTCTTTCTCTTTGAGCCGCGCGATGGCGGCCTCACGCTCCTCCGGCCCGAGCTTGGTCGATCGTGTCACCGAGTTGCTCTTCGCCATCGTCGCTCCCCAATCGTGCGACGCACGGCTGCGCCGCTCACCCTTCACGCTACCCGGTCGTCATGGGCGAGGGAACGGGTTGCCGAGCACCACCCGGGTCGAGTAGCGATGCACATCGAGCCGTTCGTGCCGGAAGGCGGTCAGGCAGGATGAGGAAGAGTACGGAAAGCAGCGGCTTCAGCTCAGCGACCCGGGAGGACCTCATTCGAGTCCAGCGGGATCATGCGCCCTGGTAGGGCGCGACGACGACCTCGACGCGCTGGAACTCCTTGAGGTCGGAGTAGCCGGTCGTGGCCATCGACTTGCGCAGGGCTCCGATGAGGTTCGCCGCTCCATCGGGGTTCAGGGACGGGCCGTAGAGGATCTCCTCGAGCGGCGCGACCTGCCCGACCTGCACGCGCTGGCCGCGCGGGAGCTTGGGGTGGTGCGCCTCGGCGCCCCAGTGCCAGCCGCCGCCCGGGGCATCCGTCGCGCGCGCGAGCGCCGCACCCAGCATGACCGCGTCGGCGCCGCACGCGACCGCCTTCACGATGTCACCCGACGCGCCGACACCGCCGTCGGCGATGACGTGCACGTACCGCCCGCCCGACTCGTCGAGGTAGTCACGACGTGCGCCCGCGACATCCGCCACCGCCGTCGCCATCGGCGCGTGGATGCCGAGCGACGCACGCGTCGTCGAGGCGGCGCCGCCGCCGAAGCCGACGAGCACACCCGCCGCCCCCGTGCGCATGAGATGCAGGGCCGCGGTGTACGTCGCCGCGCCGCCCACGATGACCGGCACGTCGAGCTCGTAGATGAACTTCTTGAGGTTGAGGGGCTCGACGTTCTTCGCGACGTGCTCGGCGGAGACCGTCGTGCCGCGGATCACGAAGAGGTCGACGCCCGCGGCGACGACCGTCTCGTAGAGCTCCTGCGTGCGCTGCGGCGAGAGCGCGCCGGCGACGGTGACCCCTGACGCGCGGATCTCGGCGAGCCGCTGCGTGACCAGCTCGGGCTTGATGGGCTCCGAGTAGAGCTCCTGCATGCGCGCGGTCGCGCGCTCGGCAGGCAGGTTGCGGATCTCGGCGAGCGCGGGCTCGGGGTCCTCGTAGCGGGTCCAGAGGCCCTCGAGGTCGAGCACGCCCAGGCCGCCGAGGCGGCCCATCATGATCGCCGTCGTGGGCGAGACCACCGAGTCCATCGGCGCAGCCAGGAATGGGATGTCGAACTGGTAGGCGTCGATCGACCACCCCACCGAGACGTCTTCGGGGTCGCGCGTGCGCCGGCTCGGCACGATGGCGATGTCATCGAACGCGTAGACACGGCGGCCACGCTTCGAACGGCCGATCTCGATCTCCTGAGTCACCGTGACAGCCTACCGAACCCCTTCCCGCACCCGGTCTCCCGCTCCGAGGAGGACGGACGCTGGCAGGATGGAGCCATGCAGCGCGTGCCGGCCGACCCGATCGATGAGCTCCGTCGTCGCACGAGCGCGAAGTGGCGGCTCTATCCCGACGACGTGCTCCCGCTGCCGGTGGCCGAGATGGACTATCCGCTGGCCGAACCGATCGCCGAAGCCCTGCACGCCGCGATCCGGCGTTCAGACACCGGGTACGCGTCCGGCGGCGAACCGGTCGCTGAGGCGTTCGCCGAGTTCGCGACGGCTCGGCTCGGCTGGGCGGTCGACCCGGCCAGGGTGACGACGACCGCCGACGTGAGCATGGGCATCGTCGAGGTGCTGCGTCAGACGATCTCCCCCGGTGAAGAGGTGATCATCACACCGCCGATCTACCCGCCGTTCTTCGATCTCGTCACCGAGGCCGGAGGTCGCGTGGCCGAGGTGCCGATGGCCGGTGGCCTCGACGAGGGCTGGTCGCTGGACCTCACCGGCATCGAGGCGGCCTTCGCCCGCGGCGCCCGCGCGATCGTGCTCTGCAACCCGCACAACCCGACCGGTCTCGTGCATGACGCCGCAACCCTCGCTGCACTCGCGGACCTCGCGGCACGATTCCGGGCGACTGTGGTGAGCGACGAGGTGCACGGGCCGCTCTCCCAGCCGGCCACCCCCTACGTGCCCTTCCTCACGGTCTCCGACGCGGCGCGCGAGCACGGTGTCGCGGTCACGGGCGCCACCAAGGCGTTCAACATCGCAGGGTTGAAGGCCGCGGTCATCGTCACCGCGAGCGAGCGCGGCGACCGAGTGCGCGACGCGATGCCGCAGGAGGTCGGCTGGCGCATGAGCCAGTTCGGGTCCATTGCGAGCGTCGCCGCCTTCCGGCACGGCGGCCCGTGGCTCGACGGCGTGCTCGCGAGCCTCGACGACAACCGTCGTCTGCTCGCCGAGCTGCTCGCGGACGAGCTGCCCGGCGCCCGCTTTCGCGTGCCCGACGCGAGCTATCTCGCCTGGCTCGACCTGCGCGCGCTCGGCTGGGGCGACGACCCCGCGGCGTACGCGCTCGAACACGCACGGGTCGCGCTGGCGTCGGGGCCTGACTTCGGCACCCAGGGCCGGGGCTTCGCGCGGCTCAACTTCGCGTGCTCGCCCGAGGTGCTCGGCGAGGCGATCACCCGGATCGCGGACGCGCGCGACTCATCGATCGGCTAGGAGCCCCGGCGCGCCGTCGCGCGCGTCCTCGACCCGCGAGCGGGTCACCTCGTGTAGTTCGGCGCCTCGACGACGATCTGCACGTCGTGCGGGTGCGACTCCTTGAGCCCGGCGGGCGTGATGCGCACGAACCGGCCCTTGGTCTTCAGCTCGGCGATCGTGCGCGCGCCGACGTAGAACATCGACTGCCGCAGCCCGCCGATGAGCTGGTACGCGACCGCCGAGAGCGGGCCACGGAACGGGACCTGGCCTTCGATGCCCTCGGGGATGAGCTTGTCGTCGTTCGGCACATCGGCCTGGAAGTAGCGGTCCTTCGAATACGACGTCTTCTTGCCGCGGGTCTGCAGCGCCCCGAGCGAACCCATGCCCCGATACGTCTTGAACTGCTTGCCGTTCTGGAAGACCAGCTCGCCCGGGCTCTCGGCGGTGCCCGCGAGCAACGAGCCCAGCATGACGGTGTCGGCGCCGGCCACGAGCGCCTTGGCGATGTCGCCCGAATACTGCAGTCCGCCGTCGGCGATGAGTGGCACACCTGCGGGCCGGGTCGCCTTCGACGCCTCGTACACGGCGGTGACCTGGGGCACGCCGACGCCGGCGACGACCCTGGTCGTGCAGATGGAGCCCGGCCCGACGCCCACCTTGACGGCATCGGCCCCCGCGTCGACCAGTGCCTTCGCGCCCTCGTAGGTGGCGACGTTGCCGCCGATCACGTCGACATGGGCGAAGCTCGGGTCGGCCTTGAGCCGGCGGATGACGTCGAGCACGCCGGCGGACTCGCCGTTCGCCGTGTCGACCACGAGCACGTCGACGCCCGCGTCGCGCAGCGCCTCGGCACGCTCCCACGCGTCTCCGAAGAAGCCCATGGCCGCGCCGACGCGCAACCGTCCCTCGGCGTCCTTCGTCGCATTGGGGTACTGCTCGGACTTGTCGAAGTCCTTGACCGTGATGAGCCCGGTCAGTTTGCCGGCCTCGTCGACGAGAGGCAGCTTCTCGACCTTGTGCTGGGCGAAGATCGCGAGCGCCTCGTCGGGGTTCATGCCAACGCGGCCCGTGATGAGCGGCGCCTTGGTCATGACGTCGCTGACCTTGGTCGACGACTTCTCGAAGTCGGAGACGAAGCGCATGTCGCGGTTCGTGATGATGCCGACGAGCACGCCGGCGTCGTCGATGACGGGCAGGCCGCTCACCCGGTAGGTCGCACACAGCTCGTCGACTTCGGCGACGGATGCCTCGGGCGAGGTCGTGACCGGATTGGAGACCATGCCCGATTCGGAGCGCTTGACGCGGTCGACCATCTCGGCCTGGTCCGCGATCGACAGGTTGCGGTGCAGGATGCCGATGCCGCCCTGGCGGGCCATCGCGATCGCCATGCGCGCCTCGGTCACGGTGTCCATCGCGGCCGAGAGCAGCGGGGTCGCGACCGTGATGCGCCGGGTGAGGCGCGAACTCGTGTCGGCCTCGCTCGGGATCACATCGGTGTGCCCGGGCAGGAGCAGGACGTCGTCGTACGTGAGCCCCGTGAAACCGAAGGGGTCGTGCTGGTCCATCGGGCGCGCCTTTCGCTGTTCAATAGGTGCCGGCCGTGTATCGGCATCGAGATCCACCGGTCACTGGCCTGGTCGGCCGTCCGGTGTGTACCGATTGTAATCCGGCGGAGCGCCCGGTTATTCCCGCGCGCACGTTCGGGCGCGCGGGTGCGGACACACCTCGCGCCCGAGGCATCCGCCCCGCCCATGTTCACGATTCGGATGCGTTTGCCGCAGAGGCGGCACCTGAAACACGGGCGACACACTACGCTCATATGGTCTCCCTCACGGCCGACGGGACCGACGTCAGGCCGTGGTGTCCCGACCTGGAGGTTTCGTGAGATCCCCATCCCCTGCATACGCGTCCCCACCGGGACGCGTACCGAGGCTGATCGCCGTGTTCTTCGCGGCGATCGCCGCCGTTCTCGGAATGCTTGCGCTGACGGCCGGACCGGCCTTCGCCGCCGAGGACGATCCCTATCGCATCAGCGGCAACGTCCAACTCGACGGCCAGCCGCTCGAAGGCGTGGTCCTCGTCGTCGATGGCCCGGGGGGTGAACAAGAAGCCACCACCGACGCCAACGGGCAGTGGCGGGTCGGCGTGCCCGAGCGCGACGACTACACCGTCACACTCGACGAGTCGACCCTCCCCGAGGGCATCGCCGTGGTCGACCCAGAAGACGAGAGCCCGAACGAGAAAGAGGTCACGGTCGGCGCCGGAGGGCGCGTGACGGTGAACTTCTTCATCGGCGAGGGCGAGCGCAACGTCACGAGCGTGTGGGACCAGTTCCTGCAGCGCACCGTGCAGGGCCTCAACTTCGGTCTGATGCTCGGGCTCGCCGCCGTCGGCCTCTCGCTCGTGTTCGGCACGACCGGCATCTCGAACTTCGCGCACGGTGAGATGGTGACCTTCGGCGCGGTGGCGGCCTCGTTCCTCGTGAGCGCGGCCTCACTCTCGCTGCCGCTCTGGATCGGCCTGCCCCTTGCGGTCGTGGTGAGCGCGCTGTTCGGGCTGATACTCGACGTCATACTCTGGCGACCATTGAGACGCAAACGCGTCGGGGTCGTGCAGCTCATGATCGTGAGCATCGGCCTCTCGCTCGCGCTGCGGTACATCTACCAGTTCTTCATCGGCGGCGGCACGACGCAGCTGCCGTACGCGACTGTTCCGAAGATCCCCTTCGGGCCGATCCAGCTGAGCGTCATCGACATCGCCTCCATCGTGATCTCGATCCTTGTGATCGTGGGCTTCGCGCTCTGGCTGACGTATTCGCGACTCGGCAAGGCCACCCGCGCGATCAGCGACAACTCGTCGCTCGCGTCCGCATCGGGCATCGACGTCGACCACGTCGTACGCATCGTCTGGATCGTCGCGGCCGGCCTCGCCGGCCTCGCCGGCGTGCTGTACGCGTACTACCGGCCCGGCATCAAGTGGGACATGGGAGCCCAGATCCTGCTGCTCATGTTCGCGGCGGTGACCCTCGGCGGTCTCGGCACCGCGTTCGGCGCCCTCATCGGCTCGCTCATCGTTGGCGTGCTGGTGGAGGTCTCCGGACTCTGGATCCCGGACGACCTCAGGTACGCGGGCGCGCTCGTGATCCTCATCGTCATCCTGCTGTTCCGGCCTCAGGGAATCCTCGGCCGGCGAGAGAGAATCGGATAAGGCACGGACATGGACTGGCTCCAGATTTTCTCGAACTCGCTGTCGTCGATTCTCAGCCCGGCGACCATCGGCTACGCCCTTGCCGCGCTCGGCCTCGCCGTGCACTTCGGCTACGCCGGCCTGCTCAACATGGGTATCGCCGGCTTCATGGCCATCGGCGCCTACGGCTACGCCATCTCGACGCTGTCCTTCGGCTTCCCCTGGTGGCTTGCGGCGATCACCGGCCTCGTGGCCTCGGCGGTCTTCGCGCTCATCCTCGGTGTGCCGACGCTGCGATTGCGTGGCGACTATCTGGCGATCGTGACCATCGCGGCCGCCGAGGTCGTGAGGCTGCTGTTCCTGACGACGGCCTTCGAAGAGGTCACCGGCTCGGCCGACGGCCTCGCCGGCTACCAGGGCGACTTCCGCAACGCCAACCCGCTCCCCGACGGCTCGTACGGGCTCGGGCCATGGACGTACACCTCCACCGAGTGGTGGGTGCGGATCATGGGTCTCGTGACCCTCGCGATCGCCGTGCTCGTCGTGTGGATGCTCATGCGCAGCCCATGGGGCCGCGTGCTGAAAGGCATCCGCGAAGACGAGGACGCGGTGCGTGCGCTCGGCAAGAACGCCTTCGCCTACAAGATGCAGGCCCTCGTGCTGGGCGGTGTGCTCGCCGCGGCGGGCGGCATCGTCTACGCGCTCGAACGCGCGGCGAGCCCGGGCGTGTACGTCACGTCGCTGACGTTCTTCGTCTGGACGGCCTTGCTGCTCGGCGGTGCCGCGACGGTCTTCGGTCCGTTGCTCGGCTCGCTGATCTTCTGGTTCATCCAGACGTTCCTCAGCAACTTCCTGCCCGCACTCGTGCAGGCAGGGGTGCTGCCCTTCATGACGCAGATCCAAGCGGGAACGCTGCGCTTCATCCTCGTCGGTGTCGCGCTGATGCTGCTCGTCATATTCATGCCACAGGGCATCCTGGGCAATAAGAAGGAGCTGACCTTTGTCAAGTGAGACTCCGGCTCCAGAGGAGCCGATGCACGCGGCGCCGCCCACGGCGCCCACCGCCCGCCCGAAGACCACGGGCCTGCACGTCGGCGAGGCGGCGCCCGGCGTCGCGAAGGTCGATCCGATCATCGTGGCCGACCAGGTCCGCCGCACGTTCGGCGGTCTGACCGCGGTCGACGTCGCGCACCTCGAGATCCCGCGCGGCGCCATCACGGCGCTGATCGGGCCGAACGGTGCGGGCAAGACCACGCTGTTCAACCTGCTCACCGGGTTCGACAAGCCGAACGAGGGCACGTGGACCTTCGACGGCGCGTCGCTCTCGGGCGTGCCCGCGTTCAAGGTCGCCCGCATGGGCCAGGTGCGCACCTTCCAGCTGACCAAGGCGCTCGGCCTGCTCACCGTGCTCGAGAACATGAAGCTCGGTGCGAAGGACCAGCGCGGCGAACGCTTCTGGATGGGCCTCGTCCCGGCGGCCTGGCGGCGACAGGATACCGAGATCGAGGAGCGCGCGATGACGCTCCTCGCGAAGTTCAAGCTCGACACGAAGGCGAACGACTTCGCGGCGAGCCTCTCCGGCGGTCAGCGGAAGCTGCTCGAGATGGCGCGCGCGCTCATGAGCCAGCCCAAACTGGTCATGCTGGACGAGCCGATGGCCGGGGTGAACCCGGCGCTCACCCAGTCGCTGCTCGACCACATCCTCGACCTGAAGGATCTCGGGATGACGGTGCTGTTCGTGGAGCACGACATGCACATGGTCCGGCACATCGCCGACTGGGTCGTGGTCATGGCCGAGGGCCGCGTGGTCGCCGAGGGCGACCCGCACACGGTCATGCGCGACCCCGCCGTCGTCGACGCCTACCTGGGCGCGCACCAGGAGCTCGACCTCGGCGTCGTCACGGGCCGCTACGCGGCCCAGGAGGCCGATCCCACGACGGATGCCTCGGCGTCGACGCAGGCCGATGCGGCCGTGCTGACGGACGAGGCCCGGGCCGAGCTCGAGGAGAAGGACCAGTGACCGCGACCGCCACCGACACCCCCGTCGTCTTCGTCGACGACGTGCACGCGGGGTACCTGCCCGGGGTGAACATCCTGAACGGGTGTTCGCTCGTCGCCCACCAGGGCGAGCTGATCGGCATCATCGGCCCGAACGGCGCCGGCAAGTCCACGCTGCTCAAGGCGATCTTCGGGCAGGTACAGGTCCGCGAGGGCACGATCACGCTCGAGGGCGACGACATCACGGGGCTCAAGGCGAACAAGCTCGTCTCCCGCGGGGTGGGCTTCATCCCGCAGACGAACAACGTGTTCCCGAGCCTCACGATCGAGGAGAACCTGCAGATGGGGCTGTTCCAGAACCCCTCCATCTACAAGGAGCGACTCGAGTTCGTGACGGGCATCTTCGCGGAGCTCGGCTCGCGGCTGAAGCAGCGCGCCGGCTCGCTGTCGGGCGGTGAGCGCCAGATGGTCGCGATGAGCCGTGCGCTCATGATGGACCCGAAGGTGCTGCTCCTCGACGAGCCCTCGGCCGGCCTGTCCCCCGTGCGCCAGGACGAGGCGTTCATCCGGGTCTCGGAGATCAACAAGGCGGGCGTGACCTGCATCATGGTGGAGCAGAACGCGCGCCGCTGCCTGCAGATCTGCGACCGTGGCTACGTGCTCGACCAGGGCCGCGACGCATACACGGGCTCGGGCCGTGACCTGCTGAGCGACCCGAAGGTCACCGAGCTGTACCTCGGCACGCTCGGCACCTGACGCAGAGGCACTGCCGTACCGCTGAAGGGCGGGCCCCGCATCTCGCGGGGCCCGCCCTTCTCGTGTGTCCCCCGAGGCATCCGCTGACCCCGCGTGCGCTCGTTGGCACCAATCCGCGCATCCGCAGCCACGCGCCCGGGTCACGTTCATTCCCTTGCTCAGGAAGAACTCGCCGCGGTGCGGCGCGCCGCGCCGCGACACACCGACGGAACGCGGCGTCTTCCTGAGCAGGGAATCGCGCCAGGCGGCAGGACGGCGTGGGGACGACGTGTGCCGCGACGTCGCCGGTAGGTGGCCGCGACCACGGCACGCGGATGCCTCGGGGCGGCGCCGCCCCGGGGCATCCGCCGGCCGCGCTGCGCCACGTCCGCACCGCGACGCCACGCCCGCACTGCCGCGCCACGCCTGCACCGCTGCGCCACGTCCGCACTGCCGCGCCACTTCTGGTCGCCAGAAGTGGCGCGGGTCTGCAGAAGTGGCGCAGCAGCGCGGAAGGGGGCACAGCGGGCAAGCGGATGCCTCGGGCGGACACATGAAACGGGCCCCGGTCGAACGACCGGGGCCCGCGTCAGGCGGTACGGAGAGGCTCAGCCCTCGTACGCGCTGTAGTTGTTGTCTTCGCCGTACTGGTAGATGCCGATCGACGCCTCGGTCGGGTCGCCGACCTCATCGAAGGTGATCGGACCGGAGATCCCGTCGTAGTCGGCGACGCCGCCATCGAGGATGATCTTGGCGCAGTCCGCGTACGTCTCGCACTTCTCGCCGTCGCCCGAGCCGCCGGAGACCTCGATGAGCTTCTCGGCGATCGCCGCGGAGTCGGTCGAGTTCGCCGCGAGCGCCGCGAGCGCCAGCAGGATCGTCGCGTCGTAGGACTCAGCCGCGTAGCTGTAGTCCTCGAGCGCGGGCGTGCCTTCAGCCTCGAGGAAGGCGTCGAGCTCACCCGTGAAGGCCGAGATCGAGTCGATGGACAGGCCCGGGAGCGTGCCCTTCGCACCGGTCAGCGAGCCGGTCGGGAACGCGTCGGCGAAGTTCTTCAGGTTGCCGTCGACGAAGTACAGCTTGTCGGCGGGGAACTGTCCGAACAGACCCGGCAAAATCGTCGACACCTCATCGAACGTGATCAGCGCGATGGCGTCGGGCGCAGCCGCGAGCACCGCGTTGATCTGTGCGTCGAACGTGGTGTCACCGGTGTTGTACGTCGCCTCGGCGACGACCTCGCCACCGGCCGCCGTGAACGCCTCGGACACGTACTTCGCGAGCCCGGTGCCGTACGAGTCGTTCAGCACGATGATACCGAGCGTCTGGTTGCCGTCTTCGGCGATCAGGTTGCCGAGCACCTCACCCTGGAGCACGTCGGACGGCGCGGTACGGAAGTACAGGCCGTTGTCGTCGTACGTGGTGAACGCGTCGGAGGTGTTCGCCGGCGAGAACTGGATGACACCGGCTCCCGTGACCTGGTCGATGAACTGCAGCGACGTACCCGAGGACGCGGCGCCGATGATCGCCGAGACGCCCTCGCCGAGGAGGCGGGGGATCTCGGTCTCGTACGCCTTGTTGTCGGTGTCGCCCGAGTCGCCGTAGACGACGTCGAGCGTCAGGCCCGTGTCGCCGGTGGCCTCGTTGATCTGCGACGTCGCATAGGCGACACCTGCTTCCTCGGGCGGGCCGAGGAACGCGAGGTTTCCGGTCTGCGGAAGGGCCGTGCCGACGGTCAGCGTGAGGTCTTCACGGGGACCGGACGATTCTTCCTGCCCGGCATCGGGTTCGCCGCTCGCACATGCGGAAAGGAGGAGGGCGCTCGTCGCGGCGACCGCGACACCCGTCCAGACCTTGCCACGCGAACGAGCGGGTCGGGAGGTACCGAAAACGCTCATGTTGCTCCTTGGGACTGAAGGAATTGTTTTCCATTCGGAACGCGCCTCAGGGCACGCCGTCCTGTCACAGTAGTTGCGGCCTCGGCGCGGGACAAGAAGCCGCGATCACAACCCGGTAACACCGGCCAAAGCGTTACATTTCCGTCACATTGGAGACCGTAGGCGCACAAACGAGCAGGCGAACCGACCTCACACGCAAGGAAAGCGCACTCCGGGTGGCCACCCATCGTCAAGGCCCCGAGCGGCTCGACTCAGGTCAGCGGCACGATCTGCCGGCGAGCCGCTCGGGCACCGCGCACGAGGTCGAAGGTCAGCACGACGAGCGCGAGCCAGACGAGTGCGAAGCCGATCCAGCGTTCGAGCGGCATGGGCTCGTGCAGCACGAACACCCCGACGACGAACTGGATGAACGGTGCGAAGTACTGGATGAATCCCATGGTGGTGAGCGGCAGGCGACGCGACGCCGCCGCGAAGAACAGCAGCGGGATCGCGGTGATCGCGCCGGAGAGGAGGAGCAGCACCGTATGCCAGGTGCCGTGCTGGCCGACCGTGAGGCCCGCGGTCGTGCCGACCACGATGAGCTGGATCACCGCGACCGGGGTGAGCCACGCGGTCTCGAGCGTGAGCCCCGCCACGGCGTCGACACGCGGCCCCACCCGCTTCTTGATGAGGCCGTAGAAGCCGAACGAGAATGCGAGCAGGAGGGCGATCCACGGGAATTCGCCGTGCCCGAACGCGAGCACGAACACGGCGACGATGCTGATGCCGACCGCGATCCACTGCGTGAGGTTGAGCCGCTCGCGGAGCACGAGCACGCCGAGGAACACGGTCACGATCGGGTTGATGAAGTAGCCCAGGGCGGCCTCGACCACCTGGCCGGACAGGACGGCGTAGACATACGTCTGCCAGTTGACGTAGATGAGCAGGCCCGCGACGCCCATGGTCAGCAGGACACGGCGATCGAGGGCGAGCGCGACGAACGGCCGCCAGGCGCGCGTGACCGTGATGAGCACCGCGCAGAACACCAGCGAGAGGACGATGCGCCAGCCGACCAGCTCGAACGGGCCCGTCGGTTCGAGCGCGATGAAATAGATCGGCAGGACGCCCCAGAGCCCGTACGCCGCGGCCGCGTAGACGAGCCCAGCGCGGCTCAGGCTGGTCGACGCCGCGGCCGGATCGCCGACGGTCTCGGAAGGGGGCGGTGTGCTCACCGGCTCAGCCTACGCCCGGCCTCGGACACCGCGATGACGGCGCCGGCTGCCGACGCCAACGCTCGCGCATGGCCCCCGCCGGGGAAATGACGAACGGCCCGGGCGCCGTCAGGGCGCCCGGGCCGTTCACCCGGATCGAGTCGCTCAGCGAACGACGACCGCGAGCACGTCGCGGGCGGAGAGCACGAGGAAGTCGTCGCCGCCGAACTTCACCTCGGTGCCGCCGTACTTCGAGTAGATCACCTTGTCGCCGACGGCGACGTCGAGCGGAACACGGTTGCCGTTGTCGTCGATGCGGCCGGGGCCCACGGCCACGACCTCGCCCTCCTGGGGCTTCTCCTTCGCAGTGTCGGGGATCACCAGACCGGAAGCCGTGGTCTGCTCGGCCTCGACCTGCTTGATGACGATGCGATCCTCGAGCGGCTTGATGGAAACCGACACGGTTGACCCCTTTTCTCTTTCGTTCGGTACGGTCTTGACGAAGACTTCGTTAGCAGCCTCTGAGTGAGAGTGCTAACAGGAGTCTAGGGAGAATCTGGCACTCACGCAACGTGAGTGCCAGCCGGTTTCCACACGCACCGGATGCCTCGGAGGACCCGGTGCTAGCGTGGCCGGGTGGATCGCGCCGAGCTCGTCGAACTCCTCTCACCGGAGGGGCTGCGACTCCTCGACGCGGTCCCCGAATGGGACTCCAAGGCCGACGTGGTGCGTACGGTCGCCGACCTCCGCAAGCAGGGGCACTCCGCCACCCTCGTCGCGGCCGTGCTCAGCCAGGCGCGCCTCCGCCAGCGGGCTCGGGCGAAGTTCGGTGAGTTCGCCGACCGCATGCTGTTCACAGAGGCAGGGCTCGAACAGGCGACCCGGCTGAAGGTCGCCGCATTGCACGCCGGGCGGTTCGCCCGGGCCGGCATCGGCCAGGTGGCCGATCTCGGCTGCGGCATCGGCGGCGACGCGCTCGCCGTGGCCGCCGTCGACATCGAGGTCACCGCGGTCGAGGCCGATGAGGTCACCGCGGCGATCGCGGCGTACAACCTCACGCCGTTCCCTCGCGCGCGGGTGCTGCACGCGCGCGCCGAGGAGGTGCCGCTCGGCGGCATCGGCGGCGTATGGCTGGATCCCGCGCGGCGTACGACCGAGGGCGGCCGCACCGTCCGCATCGCTGACGCCTCGGCGTACAGTCCGTCGCTCGACTTCGCCTTCGGCCTCGCCGAACGGCACGCGGTCGGCGTGAAGCTCGGCCCCGGCACCGACCGCGACCTCGTGCCCGCGGGCGCCGAGGCGCAGTGGGTCTCGGTCGACGGCGACCTGGTCGAGCTCGCCGTGTGGTTCGGGCCCCTCGCCCGGCCGGGGGTCGGTCGCGCCGCACTCGTCGTCCGCGGCGACCACGCCGCCGAGCTCACCGCGCCGGCTGACAGCGAGGACGCCGAGACGGGTCCGCTCGGCGACTACCTGTACGAGCCCGACGGCGCGGTGATCCGTGCCCGGCTCATCGGTGACTTCGCGAGGAGCATCGGCGGGTGGATGCTGTCGGAGGGTCTCGCATATGTGACGGCCGACCGTGCAGTCGACAGCCCGTTCGCCCGCGGGTTCCGGGTACTCGAGCGACTGCCGAACGACGAGCGGCACCTGCGCCAGGCCTTGGCCCATCGCCGAATCGGCGCACTCGAGATCAAGAAACGGGGCGTCGACATCGACCCCGCATCGCTCCGCACCCGCCTGAAGCTCCGAGGCGAGGCATCCGCCACGATCGTGATCACGCGCGAGGCGGGCCGCCGCGTGACCCTGCTCGTCGAACGACTCTGACCACCCCTGGACGACGCTGACCCGGAACGCCGGCGACCCGCTCGGCTACGCAGGCAAGGCGCCGTAGACGATCGCGTAGTACCCGAGCCACACCGCGGAGAAGACGAGTCCGGTGATCCCCGTGCCGATGGCGACGAACGCGAGCGTGCGCCCGTGTTCCTCGCGGCGGAGGCCGAGCACGCCGAACACGATGGCGGCGAGCGAGAGCGGCAGCATCCATCCCACGAACAGCGAGGCGAGCGCGCCGATGGAACCGGCGACGGCACCGATCCAGCTGTAGACGCGCCGCTGCACCTCGTCGTCGTCGTCCGCCTCCTCGACCACCGGAGCGAGCACCTGGTCGGGGACGCCCGGTCGGCCGACGAGCAGCAGCTGCCCGGTGGGCAGCTGCTGCAGACGGCCGGTGTCGTAGTGGCCGACGTCGAAGCTCCCGTCGGCATCGCTCGGCTGCAGCGGGCGGCGCGCATCCGCCGGGAGCACAGGACGCGGCGCTCCGCCCGAGCGCGGGACCGCCGCATCGCCCGAGGGCGGCACGGGGCTCCCGCCGTCGGGCGGGACCGGGGCCCCGCCGTTCGGCGGGACCCCCGCGTGATCAGTCACCTCTGATGCTCCTAGTAGGTGTAGTTGTACGTCCCGACCGAGCCGAACAGCACCGCCCAGAACACGATCGACAGCAGGCCGAGGGCCAGGCCGACGAACCCGAGGATGAGTCCGGTCAGCCACATCGCCTTCGCCTGCGGCTCGCGCTTGCGCCCGAGGAACCCGAGCACGACCGCGGCCGCCGGGATGAACAGCTGCAGGATGCCGCCGATGATCGGGATCCAGACGACCGCGAACCCACCGAGCAGGCCGACGATGCCCGCGATGAGCGAGATCAGGCTGAGGACCGGGGTGGGCTTGGCGGGCGCGGAGCCGTAGGCGGGGGCGCCGTACCCGGCTGCACCGTACGCGGGCGGCGGCGTCGCGCCGCCCGAGGCGCCGTACTGCGGCTGCTCGCCGTACTGCGCCGGCTCGCCGTACGCGGGCTGCTCGCTGCCGTAGGCCGGCGGCGGGGGCGGCGTCGCGCCGTAGGCCGGCGGCTCGGGCGCGGCGGGCGGCGCGGGCGCGGCCGGCGGCTGGGGGGCGGCCGGCGGCTGGGGGGCGGCCGGCACGTCGGGCGCGATCGGCTCGGGCGCGGCGGGGATCTGCGGCTCGGGCGCGTCGGGCACGCCGGGCTCGGACGGATTGGGCGCCAGGGGCTCTTCGCCGGGCTTCGGGTCGGTCATGTCGTCTCTCTTCTCACTCGTAGGGTCGGATCGGCGGTCGACGTCGGTCAGTAGTTCGTCACGACGCCGTAGGTGGACATGTACCACGTCGTCCAGGCGACGATCGCGATGACGGCGATGATGCTCAGCGCGATGCCGATGTAGCCGACGATGAGGCCGGCGAGCGCGAGCCCGCGACCTTCCTCGCGGGTGCGCTTGATCTGGTTCAGCGAGATGTGTCCGCAGATGACGCCGACCACGGAGCCGATGAACCAGAAGATGACGAGCCCGGCGATCGACGCGATGAGCGCCACGATGGCGAGGGTGTTGGTCTTGTTCGCCGGCGCCGCGCCGTAGCCCGGCTGCCCGTACCCCGGCTGCCCGTAGCCCGGCTGCCCGTAGCTCGGCTGCCCATACCCGGGCTGGCCATAGCCCGGCTGCCCATACCCGGGCTGGCCGGCCCCGGGCTGCCCGTATCCGGGCTGCCCGGCCCCCGGTGGCGGTGTCGGCACGCCGGCCCCGGGCTGGTCCGGAGCGTTGGGATCGGTCACGTGAATGGTCCCCTCTTGCGTGGGCGAGTCTCACCGCGGCTCGGTTGACGCAGCGGGCGCCCGACGGCGCGCGTCACCCTCATCTCGGGTTCACCATACCGCGACGCGCGGACCCGCCGCGAGGGTTGCGGCCGGTCCGCCGGTCACACTCGGATCTCGGTGACCGGCAGCGTCGAGTCGGCGCCGAACCCCGGCCCCGAGGGCTCGTAGCCCGCCATGATGAGTTGCGCGCCGAGCGCGGCGATCATCGCGCCGTTGTCGGTGCAGAGCGACAGCGGCGGGATGCGCAGGGCGACGCCCGAGGCATCCGCCCGCTCCTCGGCCACCTGCCGCAGCCGCGCGTTCGCCACCACTCCGCCGCCGAGCAGCAGCCTCGGCACGCCGAGGTCGCGGCATGCGGCAAGCGCCTTCGTCACGAGGACGTCGACCACTGCCTCGCGGAAGCTCGCGGCGACGTCGGCGAGCGGCACCGGCTCACCCGACGCCTCGCGGCGCTCGACCCATCGCGCCACGGCGGTCTTCAGTCCGGAGAAGCTGAAGTCGTACCGGTGCCGCTCGAGATCCTTCGCCTGGCTGAGCCCGCGCGGGAACGCGATCGCCGCGGGGTCGCCGCCGACGGCGGCCCGATCGATCTCGGGCCCGCCCGGGTAGGGCAGCCCGAGCAGCCGGGCGACCTTGTCGAACGCTTCGCCGGCGGCGTCGTCGATGGTCTCCCCCAGGAGCTCGACGTCGCTCACCAGGTCGCGCACGAGCAGCAGCGAGGTATGGCCGCCCGAGACGAGCAGGGCGATCGTCGGCGTCTCGAGCGGCGCCTCATCGGCCAGCAGATCCGCACCGACGTGCCCGACGAGGTGATTCACGCCGTAGAGCGGGACGCCGAGCGAGAGCGCGAGCGCCTTCGCGGCCCCGACGCCCACCATGAGTGCGCCGGCGAGCCCGGGCCCGCTGGTCACGGCGACCGCGTCGAGGTCGTCGAGCGACACGGATGCCTCGGCGAGCGCCGTCCGAACCGTCGGCCCCAGCGCCTCGAGATGGGCGCGCGCCGCGACCTCGGGCACCACGCCGCCGTAGCGTGCATGCTCGTCCATCGACGACGCGATCGCGTTGGCGAGCAGATCGGTGCCGCGCACGATGCCGACACCGGTCTCGTCGCAGCTGGTCTCGATGCCGAGCACGAGCGGGGCCTGACGATTCACTGGACCTCCACGGCGGGCGTGTCTGCGGGCGATGCGACGGCGGGCGGCACGTTCAGCCGCATCGTGATCGCGTCGATGCCGCCCCTGTAGTAGCGGGGGCGCACGCCGATCTCGGCGAAGCCGAGCGAGGTGTAGAGCGCCCTGGCGACCGGGTTGTCGGCACGCACCTCGAGGAAGAGGCGAGCGGTGCCGCGGCGGCGCGCCTCGTCGATGAGCGAGAGCATGAGCACGCGACCGAGCCCGTGGCCCCGGTGATCGGGGGCGACCGCGATCGTCTGCACGTCGCCTTCGCCGCTGCCCCGCCCCGCGAGGAGGCCCGCGTACGCGAGGACCTCGCGCGGAGCGCCGTCGTCCACGGCGACGAGGTAGTGCGTGTGCGGGCTTTCGAGCTCCCGGCGCATGGCGTCCTCCGGCCACGCGTCGTCGGTGAAGACGGAGCGCTCGAGCTGCATGACGGCGTCCAGGTCGCCGATGTCGGCGCGGCGGAGCATCCGACTCATTGCGAGACCCGCTTACCGGCCGAGAGTGTCACGTCGGGCGCGCGCAGGTAGATCGGCTCGTCGTCCGCGAGCGGCAGCCGGCTCGCGGCGAAGCCGAGTTCGGCGATCATGCCGACCGCGCCGGCCGGAACGACGGCGGCGTCGTGCCGGGTCGCCGACGAGGTGGGCACGTCATCGCGCGGGAACAACTCGGGGCCGGTCACGCGCACGGGCAGTCCGTCGTCGTCGAGCCCTGTGTATCCGGAGACCGCGGACTCGCGGCGGCGCGCATCGGTCACGACCTGGAGCGTACCCTCGCCCCCGTCGCGGTACCACGACCAGGCGACGGCGTCGTGGCTCGCGACCGGCACGACGGGCCGGGCGATGCCGAGGGCGAACGCCCGCGCGGCGGCAATACCGACCCGCAGTCCCGTGAACGGCCCGGGCCCCATGCCGACGGCCACGCCCGAGAGGTCGCGCGGCGCGACGGCCGCGGCGTGCAGCGCCCGCTCGATGAACTCGCCGATCACCTCGGCGTGCCGCATCGCATCGTCGGTGCCGACCTCGGCGAGCACGCCGCCGTCGCGGTCGACGACGGCGACGCTCGTTCCGGTCGACGTGTCGATCGCGAGGAGCATGCTCCAAGCCTAGGCTCCCCGCCCGCTCTCCGTCCGCTCCCCGTCCGCCGAGCCCGCCCCGCGTTCGCCGAGTGATGCCGAAATGGGTCGAATGCACGCCCATATCGACCACACTCGAGCCGTTTCGGCATCACTCGACGGAGGGGGGTGGGTGGGAGGGAGGGAGGGTGGGTGGGTGGGAGGGAGGGCGGGTGGGGTGGGTGAGGGCGGGTGGGGCGGCGTGGGTGGGTAAGGGGGTTAGGGGGTGGCCGCGAAGCGGGTGCCGGCCCAGCGCGGGCCGTGGCCCGTGACCGTGAGCGCGCGGGGCTCGTCGGCGTCGAGGTCGGCGTCGGCCAGGTCGGCGTCGGCCAGGTCGGATGCCTCGCCCGAGGCATCCGCCCCATCGACGCCGCTGTCGCCGCCCACCCGGCGCTCGATGACGATCTCGAGCCAGGACTCGCTCACGCCGTCGAGCAGGCCGGCACCCCACTCGACGACGACCACCGAACGCGCGAAGTCGAGGTCGAGGTCGTCGAGCTCGGCCGCCGAACCCAGCCGGTAGGCGTCGACGTGCACGAGCGGCGCACCGCCGACGAGGCTCGGGTGCGTGCGTGCCAGCACGAACGTCGGCGACTGCACGGGCCCCCGCACGCCGAGGCCGTCGCCGATCCCGCGTGTGAGGGTCGTCTTGCCTGCGCCGAGCGGGCCGGTGAGCACCAGCAGATCGCCCGCGGCCAGCTCGCGCGCGAGGTCGCGGCCGAAGGCCTCCATCGCCTCGGTGTCGGGCACGGCGAGCCGCATCACTCCACCCCGAGGTACGTGCGCGGCACGCGGCGGCCGATGCGGGTGACGATCTCGTACCCGATGGTGTCGGCGGCGTCCGCCCAGTCGTCGGCCGAGGGCGCTCCCGTCGCCGGGTCGCCGAACAGCACGACCTCGTCACCGACCTCGACCGGGTCGTCGCCGACGTCGACGAGGAACTGGTCCATCGCGATGCGCCCGACGATGCGACGCTTCGCGCCGTTGAGCAGCACCTCGGCACGACCTGAAGCCTGGCGCGGCACCCCGTCGGCGTAGCCGAGCGGGATGAGGGCGAGGGTCGTCGGCCGGTCGGCGCGCCAGACGTGCCCGTAGGACGCACCCGTTCCCGGCTCGACGCGCCGCACCGCCGCGACCCGGCCGCGGAGCGTCATCGCGGGCCGGATGCCGAGCTGTGCGGACGTCGTGCCGTCGCCGTACGGTGAGACCCCGTAGACACCGATGCCGATGCGGACGACGTCGTACCGCGCGTCGGGCGTGCTGAGTGCTGCGGCGGTCGAGGCGATATGCCGCATCTCGGGTGCGAGTCCGTGCCCCGCCGCGGTGGCGAGCGCGCGTTCGAACTCGGCGAGCTGTGCGGCGTCGGTGTCGGCGTCGGTGTTCGCGAGATGGCTGAACACGCCACGCACCCGTACGCGGCCGCGCTCCTCGAGCGTGGCCGCGAGCGCGACGACGGCGGGCCAGTCCTCGGGCGCGACGCCGTTGCGGCTGAGCCCGGTGTCGATCTTGAGATGCACGGCGGCGGGGCGGACCGCGGCCCCGGCTGCGGCACCGATCGCCTCGAGCTGGGCCGCGGACGACACGCCGAGGTCGATGTCGTTCGCGACCGCCGGGCCGAAGGCAGCGTCGGGGTCGTGCAGCCAGGCGAGCAGCGGAGCCTCGATGCCCGCCGCCCGCAGCGCGAGCGCCTCGTCGAGATCGGCTGTGCCGAGCCAGGACGCACCGCCGTCGAGTGCGGCCCGGGCCACGGGCAGCGCCCCGTGCCCGTAGGCGTCGGCCTTGACGACCGCGAGCACCCGCGCGGGCGCGACCTGGGCGGCGATGACCCTGATGTTCTCGCGCACGGCGTCGAGATCGATCACGGCCTCGCGGAACGGACGGGCGTGGGTCGGAGCATCCGTCATCGCGATGCTCCCCCGCTCAGTCGCTCGAGCACGACGAATGCACTCGCGATGCCGGCGTCGTGACTCATCGACAGGTGCACCCGGTCGATGCCGAGGCGGGCGAGGTGGGTCGCCAACTCGCCCGAGAGCACGAACCCGGGGTCGCCGTCGTCGTTCTGCACGACGCGCATGTCGTGCCAGCGCAGCACCGAATGACCGCCGAGCGCCTTGATCAGCGCCTCCTTCGCGGCGAACCGGGCGGCCAGCGAGCGCGCCGGCCGACCGCGTTCGCTCTCAGCGAACAAGCGTTCGATGAGCCGCGGCGTGCGCTCGATCGACCGCTCGAAGCGTGCGATGTCGACCACGTCGACCCCGATGCCCGCGATCATGCCCCGACCACGCTCACGCCGCGCTCATCTCCCGGCCTACTCGACCGTGACAGACTTCGCCAGGTTGCGCGGCTGGTCGACGTCGAGCCCCTTCGCCTCCGAGAGCTCCATCGCGAACACCTGCAGCGGCACCACCGCGAGCAACGGCTCGTACAGCGGGGCGGCGAGCGGGATGCGCACGACCTCGTCGGCGAACGGCAGGACCGACGCGTCGCCGGCCTCGGCGATCGCGATGACCCGAGCGCCGCGCGCCCGGATCTCCTGGATGTTCGAGACGACCTTCGGGTGCAGCACGGCCGAGCCGCGCGGGCTCGGCACCACGACGAAGACGGGCTGGCCGGGTTCGATGAGGGCGATCGGCCCATGCTTGAGCTCACCCGCGGCGAAGCCCTCGGCGTGGATGTACGCGAGCTCCTTGAGCTTCAGCGCGCCCTCCAGCGCGATCGGATACCCGACGTGGCGGCCGAGGAAGAGCACCGACCGGGTGTCAGCCATCCAGTGCGCGAGCTGCGCGACCTTCTCGGACTCGGCGAGCACCGTCTCGAGCTTCGCGGGAACCTGTTGCAGCTCCTCGACTTCGGCCGCGAGCGCCTCGGCGTCGAGCGTGCCGCGCAGGCGCGCGAGATGCAGGCCGAACAGGTACAGCGCCGTGATCTGCGCCACGAACGCCTTCGTCGACGCCACCGCGACCTCCGGGCCGGCATGCGTGTAGACGACGCCGTCGGACTCGCGCGGAATGGTCGCACCCTGCGTGTTGCAGATCGAGATCGTCGGCGACCCCTGCTCGCGCGCGTACTTCACGGCCATGAGGGTGTCCATGGTCTCGCCCGACTGGCTGATGGAGACGACGAGCGTATCGCCGTCGAGCACGGGCTCGCGGTAGCGGAACTCGTGGCTGAGCTCGACCTCGACCGGGATCCGCGCCCACTTCTCGATCGCGTACTTCGCGACGAGACCCGCGTAGGACGCGGTGCCGCAGGCGATGATCGTGATGCGACGGATGTCTCGGAGCCGGTCGTCGCCGAACGCCTCGAGCTCGGGGATCGCGACGTGCCCGTCGACGATCCGACCGCGCAGGGTGTTGGCGACCGCCTCGGGCTGCTCGGAGACCTCTTTGCGCATGAACGACGACCAGCCGCCCTTCTCGGCCGCCGAGGCGTCCCATGCGACCTCGAACGGCTCGACCTCGACGGGGCCGCCATCGAAATCGGTGACGGTCACACCGTCGGCCGTGATCGACACGATCTGGTCCTGCCCGATCGCGACGGCGCGCTTGGTGTACTCGACGAACGCCGCGACGTCGGACCCGAGGAAGTTCTCGCCCTCGCCGAGACCGATGACCAGCGGCGAGTTGCGACGCGCGCCGACGACGACGCCCGGCTCCTCGCGGTGCACCGCGAGGAGGGTGAACGCACCCTCCAGGCGCGACACAGTCCGCTGGAATGCCTCACGAAGATCCCCGGTCTCGCGGTACGCCTGCCCGAGCAGCACCGCCGCCACCTCGGTGTCGGTCTCGCTCTCGAACGCGAAGCCCGCCTCGAGCAGCTCGGCCTTCAACTCGGCGAAGTTCTCGATGATGCCGTTGTGGATGAGCGCGAGCCGGCCCTCGTCGCCGAGGTGCGGGTGCGCGTTGACGTCGGTGGGCCCGCCGTGCGTGGCCCATCGGGTGTGCCCGATGCCCGTGCCGCCCGGCGCGAGCGGGTTGCGCTCGAGCTCGTCGGCGAGCACCTGGAGCTTGCCGGCGCGCTTGGCCGTCTCGAGGCCGCCGGTGCCATCGATGACGGCGACTCCGGCCGAGTCGTAGCCACGGTATTCGAGCCGCCGAAGGCCGCCCACGAGGACGTCGAGGCTCTCACGAGGCCCGACATATCCGACGATTCCACACATGCGGTCGATCCTACCGGCGGCTGGATGTGCGCCTGCTCCGAGCGGACCGCCGCCGAGGCATCCGTGCTGCGCTCGTCGAACCTCCGCGATCTGCGGGAGCGTTGCGCGACCACCCGCAGGTCGCGGAGGTTCGGGCCAAGGGGCCGATCCGGCCGCCACTAGACTGTGCGGGTGCTGGATCGCCCGAGCCTCTCGTCGGCGCAGCTGTCGCCCTTCATCGAGATCGACCGTGCCGACTGGGCCGCGCTGGCGCCCTCCGTGCCCTCGCCGTTGACCGAGACCGAGATCGTGCAGCTGCGCGGCCTCGGCGAGCCGCTCGACATGCGCGAGGTCGCCGAGGTGTACCTGCCGCTGTCGCGACTGCTGAACCTGTATGTGGGCGGCGCCCGCGCGCTCCGCGACCAGACCAGCCGGTTCCTGCGCGAGCCCGGCAGTGCGACGCCGTTCGTGATCGGCGTCGCCGGATCGGTCGCGGTCGGCAAGTCGACGATCGCGCGCCTGCTGCGCGAGCTGCTCACCCGGTGGGAGGGGACGCCCCGAGTCGAGCTCGTCACGACCGACGGATTCCTCTTCCCGACCGCCGAGCTCGAGCGCCGAGGCCTCCTCGAACGCAAAGGCTTCCCCGAGTCGTACGACCGGCGCGCACTGCTGCGGTTCGTGAGTGAGGTGAAGGCGGGCGCCAAAGAGGTGGTCGCGCCGTTCTATTCCCACCTCGTGTACGACATCGTGCCCGACGCGCAGATCACGGTCAGGCAGCCCGACGTGCTCATCGTCGAGGGCCTCAACGTGCTGCAACCCCCCGCCCCCGGCCATGGCCTCGCCGTGAGCGACCTGTTCGACTTCACCGTCTACGTCGACGCGCGAACCTCTGACATCGCCCGCTGGTACGAGGAGCGATTCCTGAAGCTGCAGCGCGGCGCGTTCGCGAACCCGAACTCGTACTTCCACCGGTACGCCTCGCTCTCCGAGACCGAGGCGCGCACGCGCGCGGCCGAGATCTGGCGCTCGATCAATGAGCCGAACCTGCTCCAGAACATCCGGCCCACGCGCTCGCGCGCGACGCTCGTGCTGCGGAAGGACTCGGACCACACGGTGTCGAGCGTCCTGCTGCGAAAGCTCTGACCCGGCCCGCGCGCGACACGGCGCGGCTGGGCGGGCTTGGCGGCCTGGGCGGGCTGGGCCGCCTGGGCGGCGCGCCTCGGCTAGAGCGCGAGGCGGGCGCGGACCACGTCGGCGAGGGCCTCGGCGTGCCGCTCGGCCGTGGCCTGATCGGCCGCCTCGACCATGACCCTGACCATCGGCTCGGTGCCCGACGGGCGCAGGAGCACCCGCCCGGTGTCGCCGAGCTCGGCCTCGGCCGCCGCGACGGCGGCGGCGATGGCCTCGTCGGCGTGCAGCGCGTGGTGGTCGACGCCGCGGACATTCACGAGCACCTGCGGATACACCGTCATGACCGAGGCGAGGTCGGCCAGCGTACGGCCGGTTCGGGCCATCTCGGCGGCGAGGTGCAAGCCCGTCAGCACGCCGTCGCCGGTCGTGGCGTGCTCGCTCATGATGACGTGCCCGGACTGTTCGCCGCCGAGGGCGAGCCCGTGCTCGCCGAGTGCCTCGAGCACGTAGCGGTCGCCCACCTTCGTCTCGAGCACCCGGATGCCGTGCTCGGCCATGGCTTTCTTCAGGCCGAGGTTCGACATGACCGTCACGACGAGCGTGTCGTCGGTGAGCTTGCCGCGCTCCTTCATCGAGACCGCGAGGATCGCCATGATCATGTCGCCGTCGACGATGTTGCCCTCGGCATCGACGGCGAGGCAGCGGTCGGCGTCGCCGTCGTGAGCGATGCCGAGGTCGGCGCCGTGCTCGAGCACCGCGCGCTGCAGACCCTCGAGGTGCGTGGAGCCGACGCCGTCGTTGATGTTGATGCCGTCGGGATCGGCCCCGATGACGATGACCTCGGCGCCGGCGTCTTTGAACGTCTCGGGCGACACGCCCGCGGCCGCGCCGTGCGCGCAGTCGAGCACGACCTTCAGCCCATCGAGCCGGTGCGGCAAGGTGCCGAGCAGGTGGACCACGTAGCGGTCTTCAGCGTCAGCGAAGCGCTGGATGCGACCGACGCCGTCGCCGACGGGAGCGAGCTTCTGTCGGCCGAGGTAGCTCTCGATGCGGTCTTCGACCACATCGGGGAGTTTGGTGCCGCCGAACGAGAAGAACTTGATGCCATTGTCGGGCGCGGGGTTGTGCGAGGCCGACACCATGACCCCGAAGTCGGCGCGGATGCTGTCGATCAGGTACGCGGTCGCGGGCGTCGGGATGACGCCGGCGTCGAGCACGTCGACGCCCGAGGAGGCGAGCCCGGCGGCGACCGCCGAGCTCAGGAATTCACCGGACACGCGGGGATCACGCGCGAGCACGGCGACCGGACGCCGGCCGGCCGCGCGGATCGCGTCGGCGTGGCGCCCCTGCGTGAGGACGGCCGCAGCCGCCTGGGCGAGGCCCAGGGCCAGGTCAGCCGTGAGTTCACGGTTGGCCAGGCCCCGGACCCCGTCGGTTCCGAAGAGCCGAGGCATCTCTGGAGACCCGAAGGATTAACGCTTCGAGAACTGGGGCGCCTTGCGAGCCTTCTTGAGACCCGCCTTCTTGCGCTCGATGACGCGGGCGTCGCGCGTGAGGAAGCCGGACTTCTTCAGCTGCGGCCGGTTGTTCTCGCGGTCGATCTCGTTCAGCGCGCGGGCGATCGCGAGGCGCAGTGCGCCGGCCTGGCCCGAGGGGCCGCCGCCGGTGATGCGGGCGATCACGTCGTACGAGCCCGAGAGCTCGAGCACGGTGAACGGGTCGGTGATGAGCTGCTGGTGCAGCTTGTTCGGGAAGTAGTCCGCGAACTCACGGCCGTTGACCGTGATGGAGCCCGAGCCGGGGACGACGCGCACGCGCGCGATGGCCTCTTTGCGGCGGCCGACGGCCGCGCCCGAGACGTTCAGCACGGGACGCGGGGTCGAGGGTGCCGACTCGGCCGGGCTCTCGGTCGTGTAGCTCTCGGGAGCCTGGTCGATCTGGTCTGCGATCTTCGCCATGGTGGTTTCGAATCCTTATTTCGCGTCTGCGCCGGGGCTTACTGGGCGACCTGGGTGAGGGTGAAGGGCTTCGGCTGCTGAGCCGAGTGCGGGTGCTCCGGGCCGGCGTACACCTTGAGCTTCTTCAGCTGGGCGCGACCGAGCGAGTTCTTCGGGAGCATGCCGCGGATCGCCTTCTCGACGGCGCGGACGGGGTTCTTCTCGAGCAGCTCGGCGTAGCCGACGGCCTTCAGGCCGCCCGGGTAGCCGGAGTGGCGGTAGGCCTTCTTCTGCTCGAGCTTCTGGCCGGTGAGGGCCACCTTGTCGGCGTTGACGATGATGACGAAGTCGCCGGTGTCGATGTGGTTGGCGAAGATCGCCTTGTGCTTGCCGCGCAGGAGCGAGGCGGCGTGGCTCGCGAGGCGGCCGAGCACGATGTCGGTGGCGTCGATGACGACCCAGTCGCGCTGGATCTCATTCGGCTTGGGAGTGTAGGTGCGCGTCACAGGAGTGCTGCTTTCTGATCGAGTGAGGGGTTCGTGAATCCCGCTCCGATTGGGAGTTCGGCCGCGATGCAGACGAACGCCCGGGTGGAGGGCTCAACTTCGGATGCCGCGCAGTGTCGGCACCAACGGGCGAGTTTAGCCCACTATTCCGTCGATGTGCAATTCGCGCCTCGCGCGGGTCTGCGCAGCGCGGGCCGCGAGCTCGTCGTCGGGCGGGTAGCCGACCTCGGTCAGCGTGAGCCCCTTCGCCGGCATCACCTTGAAGGCACTGGTGCGCTCGCGGGCCGCGAGCAGCGCTGCTACGGCGGATGCCTCGAGCCTCCGCTCCCCCACGGCGACGCACGCCCCGACGAGCGCACGGACCATCGAGTGGCAGAACGCGTCGGCCTGGAGCGAGGCCATGAGCACCCCGTCGTCGCGGCGCTGCCACCGGAAGCCCTGCAGCGTGCGGATCGTCGTCGCCTCCTCACGAGGCTTGCAGAACGCGGCGAAGTCGTGCAGCCCGACGAGGGTGCGGGCCGCGGCATCCATCGCCTCGACATCGAGCTCGCGCGGATACCAGACCGTGCGGTGCCGGTCGAGCGGGTCGCGCAGCGCCGCCGAGTCCGCGACCCGGTACTCGTAGCGGCGCCAGACGGCGGAGAATCGCGCGTCGAATCCGTCCGGCGCGAGTTCGGCGTGGGTGATCACGACGTCGTCGTCGGCAGCACCGAGTATGCCCGTGACCCGTCGGGCCAGCACACCCGCTGGGTCGGTCGCCCGTCCGCTCGCCGTGTCGCCCCGGCGCGGACGCACCACCTCGTCGAGCGCCGCCCGCGGCACGTCGAGGTGGGCGACCTGGCCGAGCGCGTGCACGCCGGCATCGGTCCGCCCCGCGACGGTCAGCCTCGGCTCGACGCCCGTGCGCCGGAACAGCGTGCCGAGCGCCCGCTCGAGCACGCCCTGCACCGTGCGCAGACCAGGCTGACGGCTCCACCCGTTGAACGCCGTGCCGTCGTACGCGACCCCCAACCGCACCCGCACGGCGTCGGTCGAGGCATCCGCCCCACCCGAGGCATCCGTCGCCGTCTCGCTCACCCGACCACCCTGCCACACCCGCCAGTTCACCAAGTCTGAAGCTCCGCGCCACCGCGGGCGGGCCGACTCAGGATGCCCGGGAACCCGCGCCGGGAACGCCAACCGAGACCTCGGCGCAGAACGTCGCGAGTCGCGCCGCCATGGCCTCCGGATCCCAGGTGTGCCACGCACCGTTGACCTGTTCATGAGAGCCGTTCGGTGCCGCGCGGGCGATCTGCGCCGCGGCTTCAGACATGCCCGGGAACGTCTCGGTGCCGACAACCGCGAGCACCGGGTGCTGCACGTCACGCAACGCACTCGCGAGCCCGTCGGTCTCGACGCTCGCGAGTGCGGAGCCGTCGGGCACCCAGGTCAATACCACCTCCGGATACTCCGGCGAACGGCGCAGACCCTCGAGCCATTCGGGAGGCATATCGACCATGTACTCGGCGACGGCACCCTCGAGGTCGTCACCATGGATGCGATCGTCGACCTTCGCCCACCACGCAGCGGCACCGCCGTCGAACTGCCCGAACGGCGCTTCCCACAGCACGAGGCCAGCGAGCCGGTCGACCCGAGCAGCAGCCCGGATCGCGATCGCGCATCCGGACGAGTGGCCCACGAGCACGACGGGACCGCCCGTGAGCCGCGCGAGCGCGGCGATCGCGTCGATCTCGCGTTCAAGCGAGATCGACGCCGGCTCGGGCAGGGCGGAATCGCCACGCCCCACCCGGTCGTGCACGATGGCCTGATACCCGAGCTCCCCCAAGCGGCGAGCGGTCTCGGCGGTTACCGGATCGTCGGCACGAGTGGGCCCGGCTCCCGCGATGAACACCACCGCCGCGGCACCCGCGCGGCCGTAGCGGTCGAAGACGATTCGATCGCCGGTCGGCGTGCGCAGCTCGCTCATGCTCCCACCGCCGCGATCCGCACGCGTACGGCGTCGCCCGCCTGCTTGCCCAGCGCGTGGCGTGTCGCGGCCTTCACCGGGCCGATGTGCCCGCGCTTGGTCGGCAGGAGGGTGAGCCGGACGGGGACGCCGTCGATATCGCCGACGACCCGAGTGGCCCGCCGAGTACCGAAGAACTCGGCCGAACCGGGGACATCGAAGACGGTCCAGGATCCGGTCTCCGGTTCGATTCGCAGTACCGCTTCGAACTGCAGCGTCTTCGCGTTCGTCACGAGTGACTCCTCACTTTTCATACTCATCAGTCTCGTATCGTTGATATTAGACTGGCGAGTATGATGACGCAAGAGGACGAGGGGGTCGGGCGTGAGGCCGAGTTCGGTTCGCAAGCGTGAGGCGGCGCTCGTGGCGGCGGAGCGCCAGTTCCTCACGACGGGCTACGAATCGGTGACCATGGATTCGATCGCCGCCGAGTCCGGTGTGGCGAAGCAGACGCTCTACAGCTACTTCGGAAGCAAACGAGCCCTCTTCCTGGAACTCGTCCTTGCCCGCACCGTGCACGCGGCCGACCACGTGCACGGGCCGCCGATCGTGCTCGACGAGCGGTCCGATCCTCGCGCCGTGCTCGGCGAACTGCTCGAAGGCCAGCTCCGAACCGTGCTCGACCCCACCCTGCTCGCCCTGCGACGACTCGTCATCGCGGAAGCGAATCGATCGCCCGAGCTCGCTGCGATCCTGTACGAGCACGGACCTGAGCGCGCGATCCGCTCCATCGCGCAGACGCTCGAGCGCTTCATCGCGCTCGGCATCCTGCGCGTCGCGAACCCCGAGCTCGCGGCGACACAGCTGAACTGGCTGGTCATGGGCGAGCCGATCAATCGGGCCATGCTGCTCGGCCCCGGGTCCGCGGAAATGAGCGACGACGCGATCGCGGCACACGTCGACCGTGCACTGGACACCTTCCTGGCCGCCGCGGATCCCAGCCTTCGCCGCTGACGCCGGCGGTGCCGGCCTTCGCCGCTGACGCCGGCGGTCCCAGCCTTCGCCACTGACGCCGGCGGTGCACATACGACGAAGGGCCCCGACCGCGCGGTGCGCGGGCAGGGCCCCTCGAACGAAGGTGCGAGACTACTTGGTCTCGGCGGGCTCCTCGGCGGGAGCCTCGGCCGACTCCTCCGACGCCTCGGCGCCGGCGGCCTCGTTGACCTCGGCCTGAGCGTCGGTCACGACCTCCTCCGGCGTCTCGGTGGCGGCGTCCTCGACGGGCGCCTCCTCGACCGGCGCCTCGTCGGCGACCGGCGCGGCAGCGGCCGGCTTCGCGCTCCGCGTCTTCGGGGTGACCGGCTCGAGCACGAGCTCGATGACCGCCATGGGGGCGTTGTCGCCCTTGCGGTTGCCGATCTTCGTGATTCGCGTGTAGCCGCCCTCGCGGTCGGCAACCTGCGGTGCGATCACGGCGAAGAGCTCGTGCACGACCGACTTGTCGCCGATGACGCCGAGGACCCGACGGCGGGCGTGCAGGTCACCGCGCTTGGCGAAGGTGACGAGGCGCTCGGCGACGGGGCGCAGGCGCTTGGCCTTGGTCTCGGTGGTGGTGATGCGCTTGTGCGTGAAGAGCGCAGCCGCCAGGTTGGCGAGCATCAGCCGCTCGTGCGCGGGTCCGCCTCCGAGGCGG
This sequence comes from Agromyces protaetiae, assembly GCF_030866785.1. Taxonomy (NCBI): domain Bacteria; kingdom Bacillati; phylum Actinomycetota; class Actinomycetes; order Micrococcales; family Microbacteriaceae; genus Agromyces; species Agromyces silvae. The sequence continues at coordinate 3,107,884 of NZ_CP133018.1, forward strand.
GGGCCCTTGGTGGGCTTCGGCATGGTTCGTTATCTCCAGTTGGTGGGGGAAAGCGGCGGCTGCGGCTTAGTTCTCGTCGTCGAAGCCCGTGTAGAAGTGGGCACCGTCGAAGCCGGGAACCGAGTCCTTCAGCGACAGGCCCATCTCGGTGAGCTTGTCCTTGACCTCGTCGACCGACTTCTGCCCGAAGTTGCGGATGTTCATCAGCTGCGACTCGGACAGGGCGACCAGCTCGGACACCGTGTTGATGCCCTCACGCTTGAGGCAGTTGTACGAACGGACCGACAGGTCGAGGTCCTCGATCGGGATCGAGAGCTCGCTCGACAGCACCGCGTCGACCGGGGCGGGCCCGATCTCGATGCCCTCGGCCGCGGTGTTCAGCTCGCGCGCGAGACCGAACAGCTCGGTCAGCGTACGGCCGGCCGACGCGATCGCGTCACGCGGCGAGATGGCGGGCTTCGACTCGACGTCGACCACGAGGCGGTCGAAGTCGGTACGCTCGCCCGCACGGGTGGCCTCGACCCGGTACGTGACCTTCAGCACCGGCGAGTAGATCGAGTCGACCGGGATCTGGCCGGCCTCGGAGTACTCGTTGCGGTTCTGGCTGGCCGAGACGTAGCCGCGGCCGCGCTCGATCGTGAGCTCGAGCTCGAACTTCGCGTTCTCATTGAGGGTCGCGATGACCAGCTCGGGGTTGTGCACCTCGACGCCGGCCGGGGCCGAGATGTCGGCCGCGGTGACCTCGCCCGAGCCCTGCTTGCGCAGGTAGGCGGTGATCGGCTCGTCGTGCTCGCTGGAGACGACCAGGTTCTTGATGTTGAGGATGATCTCCGTCACATCTTCCTTGACGCCCGCGACCGTCGAGAACTCGTGGAGCACGCCGTCGATGCGGATGCTCGTCACGGCCGCGCCGGGGATCGAGGAGAGGAGGGTGCGACGAAGCGAATTGCCCAGGGTGTAACCGAAGCCCGGCTCGAGGGGCTCGATCACGAACCGCGAACGGAACTCCGAGATGTTCTCTTCGGTGAGCGTCGGGCGCTGTGCGATCAGCACGTTGGATTCCTTTCGGCAGGGTGTCCGCTATATGACACCTGCGAGTTCATAGGGATCGTTTGAGTTGTGAGAGAACGGATGCCCCGGCGACCGAGCCATACCCTGAGGGGCTCGGCCGCCGGGACCGGAGTGTTAGACGCGGCGACGCTTGGGCGGGCGGACACCGTTGTGCGCCTGGGGCGTCACGTCGGTGATGCTGCCGACCTCGAGGCCAGCGGCCTGCAGCGAGCGGATCGCGGTCTCGCGGCCCGAGCCGGGGCCCTTGACGAAGACGTCGACCTTCTTCATGCCGTGCTCCTGCGCCTGACGCGCGGCCGACTCGGCCGCGAGCTGCGCGGCGAACGGGGTCGACTTGCGCGAGCCCTTGAAGCCGACGCCACCCGACGACGCCCAGCTGATCACGGCGCCGTTCGTGTCGGTGATCGACACGATGGTGTTGTTGAACGTCGACTTGATGTGGGCCTGGCCCACGGCGATGTTCTTCTTTTCCTTCTTGCGCGGCTTGCGAGTAGCCGCCTTGGGTGCTGCCATGTGTGAAATCTCCTAGATCTGGCGACAAGCGGTTACTTGCGGCCGGCCTTCTTCTTGCCGGCCACGGTGCGCTTCGGGCCCTTGCGGGTGCGAGCGTTGGTCTTGGTGCGCTGGCCGCGGACCGGGAGACCCCGGCGGTGGCGGATGCCCTCGTACGAGCCGATCTCGACCTTGCGACGGATGTCGGCGGCGACCTCGCGGCGGAGGTCACCCTCGACCTTGAAGTTGGCCTCGATGTAGTCGCGGAGCGCGACGAGCTGGTCGTCGCTGAGGTCCTTGACCCGGATGTTTCCGTCGATGCCGGTCTCCGCGAGCGTCTGCAGCGCACGAGTGCGGCCGACGCCGAAGATGTAGGTCAGTGCGATCTCCACGCGCTTCTCGCGCGGAATGTCGACTCCTGCCAGACGTGCCATGTTGGCTTCTCCTGTGATGAGTGGAGGTGTGGAGCAACGCCGGTGCCCGGGCCTCCTCCCGAGGTGTCCCCCGCTCTCGCGGGTTCTGACGTTGCCGAGGTGTGTTCAGTTGTGTCGCGTGATGCACGAAACGGATGCCTCCTCAGGAGGCATCCGGCTCGACTAGCCCTGCCGCTGCTTGTGGCGGGGGTTCTCGCAGATCACCATGACGCGCCCGTGGCGGCGGATGACCTTGCACTTGTCGCAGATGCGCTTGACGCTGGGGTTGACCTTCACAGTCGGTTTCCTTCGATTCGCTGTCCTCGTACCCGCGGGATGCCGCGGGCCGTTACTTTCCGAACAGCCCTTACTTGTAGCGGTAGACGATCCGGCCGCGGGTCAGGTCGTACGGGCTCAGCTCCACGATCACGCGGTCCTCGGGGAGGATACGGATGTAGTGCTGGCGCATCTTGCCGGAGATGTGGGCGAGCACCTTGTGCCCGTTGGTCAGCTCCACGCGGAACATGGCGTTCGGAAGCGCTTCGATGACCGAGCCCTCGATCTCGATGACACCGTCTTTCTTGGCCATACACTCACTATCGCTTGGGTTCGGGATGATCAGTCGTGCGATGGGTGTGCACCGGGCCTTCGAGGCGCTGCCTGTCGAGGCATGCCAAAAGCACTGGCGCAACACACCAAGGGTCAACTATAGGCGATTCCGGCTCGCTTCGCCACTCGGGTGCTATGGTTCGCGCCGCAACCGACCTGGACGCGACTGTCAGGCCCAGGTGCCGGCCAGTTCCTCTTGCGCGTCACGCACGAGCGTCTCGAGGCGCGGACGCAGCGGATGCCCCTCGTCGACGCCCATGACCTCGGCCACGAAGGCCGCGGCGTCGAGCTCGCCGAGCAGCCGGCGCAGCTCAAGGCTCTCCTCGTCGGAGGGCACGCGGAACCGCACCGCGGCCGCGATCGCGGCCAGGAGTCCGTCGACGGGCACGCCGCGGGCGGCGAGCCGCGCAGCGGGCTCGATGAACCGCTCCCTCCGCGAGAGCTTCCGCAGCGGCTGCCGGCCCACGCGCTCCACCGTGTCCGGCAGGTCGGGGTTCGCGAACCGCTCGAGGATACGCGCACGGTACGCCGCCTGCTCGTCGGCGGTGAACGCATGGTCGGCCACGATGAGGGCGGATGTCTCCTCCAGCACGCGCTCGACGGCGCGCCGCACGGCCGCGTCCGCGAGGGCGTCGCTGATGCGCTGGTGCCCGGCGATCGCGCCGAGGTAGGCGATCGACGCGTGGCCGGTGTTGACCGTGAAGAGTTTGCGCTCGATGTACGGCGCCAGGTCGTCGACGTAGTGGGCGCCCGGAATCTCGGGAGCACGGTCCCCGAACGGCGGGCGTTCGATCGCCCACTCGAAGAAGGTCTCGACCGTCACGTCCAGCCCCGCATCGGCCGGCTGGCCGGGCACGATGCGATCGACCGCGGTGTTCGCGAACACCGCACGCCTGGCGAGGCTCGCCCACTCTTCCGGGGTGGTCAGCGAGGCCATCTCGTCGCGCAGCACGTCGGTCGCGTTGATGGCGTTCTCACACGCCATGACGGCGATCGGCGGCAACTCGGCCGGGCGACCGCGGAGTCCCTCGAGGATGTGCGGGGCGATGTACCGCAGCACGCGCGGGCCGACCGCCGTGGTCACGACTCCGGCGGTCTCGAGCTCGGCGACCAGCCGCGGAGCATCCGTCGAGCTGTCGATCGCGCGGAAGCGATCGACGCGATGGTCGCGAGCACCCGGCCCCACCTCGTGCACCATGTAGTGGCCGGCGGTTTCGAGCCGCTCGATGAGCGGACGGTCCACATCGGCGAAGACGACGTCGTACCCGGCCTCGTGCAGCAGGAGCCCGACGAATCCGCGCCCGATGTTGCCCGCGCCGAAGTGGACCGCCGTCGTCACTCGTTGACCTCGGCCAGCAGGGCGGCGAGCTCGCCGGCGTCGCCGGCCGCGAGCAGCTTGGCGACCTCGTCCTCGTCCGAGAAGATCGTCGCGATCTTGGCGAGGATGTCGAGGTGCTCGTTGCCGATGCCGGCGATGCCGACGACGAAGCGCACCTCTTCGCCCGACCAGTCGACCGGCTCGTCGTAGCGGATGAAGGACAGCGCCGAGCGCTGGATCGCGTCCTTGGACTCATTGGTGCCGTGCGGGATCGCCAGGAAGTTGCCCATGAAGGTGGACACCGATCCCTCGCGCTCGAGCATCGAGTCGACGTAGTCGGGCCGGACGGCCCCGGCGTCGACGAGGATGGCGCCCGCCTCACGGATGGCGTCGTCACGCGAGGCGGCTCGGGCGACGAGGCGCACGTCGCCGGGAGCGAGGATGGTGTCGGTCATGATGGTGTCCTTCCTGGCGATCCGCGTCAGCGGACGCCCTCGGATTCGAGCAGGTGCACGATCTCGTCGTACTTCGGCGAGTTCATGAAGTTCTCCACGCTGATGTGGAGCGCGTTCGGCGACTGCTGCCTCGCGCGATCGGTGAGGTCCTGGTGGGTGACGACGAGGTCGATGTCGTCCTTCAGGTTCGCGATCGCGGCGTTCGTGACGGTCACCGAGTCGACGCCGGCCTTCTTGATCTTGTTCCGCAGCACCGTCGCGCCCATCGCGCTCGAGCCCATGCCCGCGTCGCACGCGAACACGATCGTGTGGATCGGCTTGTGCTCGAACGCCGCCTGCTCGCCCTCGGCGACGAGGCCGGCGCCGTCGGCGACGCCCTCGGCCTGCAGGTTGCCCAGCACACTCGATTTCTTGCCCTTCGCAGCCTCGGTTGCGGCGATCGCGGCCGACAGGTCGCCGGCGTCCTCCTTGGCGAGGTCGCGCTTGCGGCTCGCACGCAGGATGATCGCGGAGATCGTGAACGACACCGCGGCGGCGATGACGACCGAGAGGATGACGCCGACGTAGCTGTCCTGCGCCGTCTGCAGCAGCACGGCGATGATCGAGCCGGGAGCGGCCGGAGCCCGAAGTCCCGAGTCGAACAGCACGTTGGTGGCGACCCCCGCCATGCCGCCGCCGATGGCCGCGAAGACCAGCAGCGGCTTCATGAGCACGTACGGGAAGTAGATCTCGTGGATGCCGCCGAAGAACTGGATGATGATCGCGCCGGGCGCGCTCGCCCGGGCCATCCCGACACCGAAGATGGCGAATGCGAGCAGGATGCCGAGCCCTGGGCCGGGGTTCGCCTCGATCAGGAACAGGATCGACTTGCCCGTCTCATCCGCCTGCTGCACGCCGAGCGGCGTGAAGACGCCGTGGTTGATCGCATTGTTCAGGAAGAGGATCTTGCCCGGCTCGACGAGGATCGAGACGATGGGCAGCAGCCCGGCGAGCACAAGCCAGTTCACCGCGGTCTCAAGCCCGTTGCTGAGGAGTTCGACGGCGGGCGCGAACGCGTAGAAGCCGACGAGCGCGAGCAACAGCCCGAGGATGCCGGCCGAGAAGTTGTTGACCAGCATCTCGAAGCCGGCCTTGATCTTGCCCTCCCAGATCTTGTCGACCTGCTTCATGAGCCACGCGGCGAGCGGGCCCATGATCATCGCGCCGATGAACATCGGAATGCCTGCGCCGACGATGACGCCCATGGTCGCGATGGTGCCGACGACGCCGCCCCGGGTGTCGTAGACCATGCGGCCACCCATGTTGGCGATCAGGAGCGGTAGCAGGTAGGTGATCATCGGGCCGACGAGGCCGATGTTCTCCGTCCCGTCGGGGCTGGGGAACCCTCCGATCTCGGGGATCGGGAGGATCGGGCTGTCCTCGATGAACAGCGCCGTGATGAATCCCCACGCGATGAACGCGGCGATGTTCGGCATGATCATGCCGCTCAGGAACGTTCCGAACCTCTGGACGGCGACGCGGGCTCCCCCTTGCCGCTTCGTGTCCGGTGACGACGTCGTCATCGTTGTGCCTCTCTGCAGGTCACGACGCGGTCTGCCGCGTCGGAGTGGTGACGGATTCGGCAGCCTCACGGGCCGCCTGCTTGGCTTCGGCCGCTCCCTCAGCGGCCAGAGCTGCCCGGGCGATCGCCTTCGCGTCGTCCAGGCCGTACCGCGCGAGGGAGGCGCGGACGTCTGCGAGTGCCGATGGTGACATCGACAGGCTGGTGGCTCCGAGGCCGACGAGCACGACGGCCAGGAGCGGATCGGCCGCGGCTTCGCCGCAGATGCCGACGGGCTTGCCGGTCGTCTGCCCCGCTCGCCCGACCTCGTCGATGAGGCGGAGCACGGCGGGGTGCCACGGGTCCTGGAGGTTCGCGACCGTGCCGAGCAAGCGGTCGGCCGCCATCGTGTACTGCGTCAGGTCGTTCGTACCGATCGACGCGAAGGCCGCGATGTCGAGGACACGTTCGGCGGTGAGCGCCGCCGACGGCACCTCGATCATGACACCGGGGACGCGGATGCCGAGTTCGGTCGCGAGCTCGGTGAAGTACCGCGTCTCCTCGACGGTCGCGATCATGGGGGCCATCACCCAGAGCTCGGCATCGGTGGCTGCGCCGGCCGCGGCGAGCGCGGTCAGCTGCTCACGCAGGATCGGCTCCGAGTGGCGGAGCGCACGGATGCCGCGGAGCCCGAGCGCGGGGTTCTCCTCGGGGGCGTCGTTGAGGAACGCGAGCGGCTTGTCGGCGCCGGCGTCGAGCACGCGCACGACGACCTTCTTCCCGGGGAACGCCTGGAGCAGGCGCGTGTACTGCTCCTGCTGCTCGGTGACGCTCGGGGCGCGATCGGCGTCGAGGAAGAGGAACTCGGTGCGGAACAGGCCGACGCCTTCTGCACCCAGCCGCACGGCCTCTGCGGCGCCGTCGGCGGACCCGAGGTTGGCGAGCAGCGGCACTGGCGTACCGTCGGCGAGCGCGCCCGGCGTCACCGGGCGGGTCGCGATTCGCTCGCGCTCGGCGATGCGCTCGCGCGCCTCCCCGACCTGCACCAGGGTGGGATCGGCGATCACCACGTCGCGCTCGGCGTCGACGATCACGGAGTCGCCGTCGGCGAGCTCGGCGGCGCCCGCGGCGCCGACGACCGCGACGATGTTCTTCTCGCGCGCGAGGATCGCGGTGTGCGAGGTCGGGCCGCCGTCGATGGTCACGAGACCCAGTACCTGGCCGAGATCGAGTGTGGCCGTGTCGGCCGGCGCGAGGTCGCGTGCGACGAGCACGAACGGATGCCCCGGGCTGGGCACGCCCGGCGCCGGAAGCTTGAGCAGGTTCGCGACGACGCGCTGGGAGACGTCGTCGAGGTCGGCGGCGCGCTCCCCCATGTACCCGCCCATGCCGGCCAGCAGGTCGCGGAAGGAGGCGAACGCCTCGTACACCGCGCGCTCGGCCGTCTTGCCGTCGGCGAGGCGTTTCACGACGTCGTCCATGAGCGTCGGGTCCTCGGCCATCATGGCCTGCGCCTCGAGGACGTCTTTGGCCGCCCCGCCGGCGCGCGCGCCGCGCCGCTGGAGGTCGTCGGCGACGACGGAGAGCGAGGCGCGTGCGCGCTCCTCCTCACGAGCGGGGTCGAGGTGACTCGGCCGGTCGACCGGCTCCGGCAGTGGATCCGCCATCCGTACGACCGGACCGACGGCGACGCCCTGCCCGATGCCGATGCCGTGGATCTCGTTCACGCTGACCTCCCGGTGGTGTCGGCGTACCGACCCTCGTTACTCGTCGTGGTCGGTGCTGAGCAGCTCGAGGAGCTCGTCCAGCACACGCTGTTCGTCGCCGCCGTCGACGACGAGGGTGACCTCGTCGCCGTGATCGATGCCCTGGGAGATGACGGCCAGGATGCTCGCCGCGTTGACGGGGGCACTGCCGTTCTTGGCGATCGTGACGGATGCGCCGGACGCGGCGGCCGCTTGGGTGAAGAGTTTGGCCGGCCTGGCGTGCAGGCCGTGCGTCGATCCGATCCGAACTGTGCGTTCCACCATGTTTCCGGTTCCCGTCGCTGTCGCTGGCATCCGTTCCCTCGATCACCATAGCCCGCGGCCACGGCGCGCAGCGCCGCTTGACACGCGTTCACGATGCCGCTCCGTGGGTCTCGAGGGCGAGGTCGAGGGCTGCCCGGCCGTCGCCGGCGGCGACGGTCTCCGGCAGGATCGCGATCGGCACGGATGCCGCGTCGGCGAGCGCGCGCAGCTCGTGAAGCTGCGCGCCGAGGTGCGCCCCCACCAGCAGCACATCGGCGTCCTCGAGCTCGGTCGCGAGCTGGGACATGCTCGTCGGCCGGGCGTCGAGGGCGATGCCGCGCGAGGCGGCCGTGCGCCGGAGGCGGTGCGCCACGAACGTGCTCGATGCACCGGCGCCGCAGACCACGATCACTCGCATGCTCGCGCCTCCTCACCGGCCGCATCGCCCGCGCGGTGTCCATACCGCGATCGATTCGATCCTGGCCGCTCGCGCGGGGCGTCCGCCACCCGATTCACTTCCGCACCCCCGGAAAACGCCAGCCGGATCGCCCCGCCGGGTCTGCACCGATGGTTGACTGGGGGCGTGGGCGAGCGATGGCAGCATCTCATCGACGACCTCATGCGCGTCGACGGCTGGACGACCGCAGCCCAGCTGGCCGACCGGCTCGGCGTCACCACGCGAACCGTCCGCTCCTGGGTCGCGACGGCCAACGCAGCGGGCGAGCCTGCGGTGATCCGATCCGGCCCCGACGGATACCGCGTCGACCTCGCCGCCCTCGCCGCGCGCAGCGAGCGGCCGGCTGACCCCCGCGACCGCCCCGGCGGGCGGCAGGCGCTGCTGATCCGGCGCCTCGTCGACGCCGAAGACGGCGTGGACCTGTTCGAGACCGCGGCCGACCTGCACGTCAGCGAGTCGACGCTCGAGGGCGACCTCAGCCGCGTGCGCGCGAGACTCGACGGAACCGGACTCGCGCTCGATCGTCACGGCCCGATCCTGCGGCTCGCCGGCCCGGAAGCTGCACGGCGCCGGGTACTCGGCGAGCTCTTCCGCGAGGAATCGGCTCGCGGCCGGGTTGCGCTGGATGCGCTGCGCCGCAGGTTCCCGGCGCTTCCGGGGTTCCGCGACGCGCTCATCGCGGGGCTGGACGACGCGGGGTACGCCCCGAACGAGTACGCGATCGACGACGTGCTCCTGCACCTCGCGATCGCGGTCGACCGGGTCACCCGCGACCGCTCGCTCGACGAACGGCACGTTCACGAACCCGATGCCGATGCCGATGCCGATGCCGATGCCGATGCCGATGCCGATGCCGATGCCGATGCCACCGTGCCCGGCCGCGGAGCGGGCGACGACCCGATCGACGCACTGCTCGACGCGCTCGTCAGCGATCTGCTCGGGGTTCGGCTCCCGGCGGCCGACCTCGCACACCTCTCGCGCCTGACCCGGACCCGCGCCGCCACGCGACGCGTGGACACGGGCGACCCGCTGGTCTCGCCACGGGCGGCGCTCGTGCGCGGCATCGTGCGGCGCGCGGCATCCGAATACCTGGTGGACCTCACCGACGACGAGTTCATCGACCGGCTCGCGCTGCATGTCGACAACCTCGCGGCGCGCTCGGCCGACCGCGCGTTCTCGCGCAATCCGCTGACCGCGCAGATCAAATCCGCCTACCCCCTCATCTATGAGCTCGCGGTGTACGTCGCGAGCGAGCTCATGCGCACCGATGGCATCCGGGTCAACGACGACGAGATCGCGTACCTCGCCATGCACCTCGGCGCGCATCTGGATCGTCGCCGAGCGGCCGACGAGGTCAGCATCGCGATCGATGCGCCCGCGTATCACGACCTGCGTGACACGCTCGCGGCGCGCGTCGCCGAGACGGCCGGCGACGGCGTGTCGGTCACGCTCGCCGCATCGACGGATGTCTCGGCCGCCGACCTCGTCGTCGCGGTGGTGCCACCGGCCGTCCCGGTCCCGAGACTCGTCCTCGTGGCGCCGCTGCCGACGACCGAGGACCTCGAGCGCGTGCGCGCCGAGGTGGTCTCGCTCCGCCGCGCACGGCGCACGGCGCGGCTCGCCGCGCGCTTGGCGGACACGATCGAGCCCGGGTTCTTCGTCCGCGGCATGCGCGGCCTCGACCGCGAGGACGTCATCCGGATGCTCGGCGAGCGCCTCATCGAAGGCGGGGCGGTCGACCGGGCCTATGTCGACGGCGCGGTCGAGCGCGAGCGTATGTCGTCGACCGCGTTCGCCGACCACCTCGCGGTGCCGCACGCGATGACCATGAGTGCGCGACGCACGGCGATCGCCATCGCCGTCGACGACGTGGCGATCGACTGGGCCGGCACCCCCGTGCACGTGGTCGCGCTCATCGCGTTCGCCGACAGTGGTCGCGCCGAGTTCCAGGAGGTCTTCGATCAGTTCGTCGAGGCGTTCGCGGAGCGGGAGAACGTGCTGCGCCTCGTGCGCGGTGCGACCGACCACGCGGGGCTCGTCGCCGAGCTCGCCCGGCTGATGGAACCCGCGGCCTGAGCCGCCCTCGGCCGGCCCTCCGGGCCTGCCTCAGCCTGCCCAGTGATACCGAAATCCGCCGAGTGTGGACGATCTGGGGCCGTGTTCGCGTCGTTTCGTCATCATTCGCCGGGGGCGGGCGGGGCGGCGAGGGCCGGGCGGGGCGGGTGAGGGGCGGGGGCGGGGCGGGCGGGGTTATGGGATCGGCACCGGGGTGATGCCGTAGCGGGCGAGCGCGGCAGCACCGCCGTCCTCGGCGGTGAGCACCCAGATGCCGTCGTGGTGCACCGCCACGGTGTGCTCGACGTGGGCGGCGTCGGCGCCGTCCGAGGTCGTCACGGTCCAGTCGTCATCACGCACGAACGTGTCGATGGACCCCGCGACGATCATGGGCTCGATCGCCACGACGAGGCCGGGCTTCACCACGGGGCTGCGACGGTCGACCCGGTAGTTGAAGACCGGCGGCTCCTCGTGCATCTGTCGGCCGACGCCGTGCCCGACATAGTCGGTGAGGATGCCGTAGTCGCCCTCTGCGCGCACGGCGTCTTCGATCGCGGCGCCGACCTCATTGAGGTGACGGGCGCGAGCGAGCGTCGCGACGCCGGTCCACAGCGCGTGCTCGGTCACCGCGGCAAGCGCTTCACGTGCGGCGACGACCTCGGGCCGGGCCGGGTCGGGCACGACGACGGTGAACGCCGCGTCGCCGTTCCACCCGTCGACCTCGGCACCACCGTCGACGGACACGATGTCACCGGGCCGGAACGGCCGGCCGCCGGGGATGCCGTGGACGACGTCGTCGTCGACCGAGATGCACAGCGTGTGCCGGTAGCCCGGCACGAGCTTGAAGTTCGAGCGCCCGCCGAGGCCGACGATCACCCGCTCGGCCGCCGCGTCGAGCTCGAGCGGCGTCGCCCCGACCGCGAGCAGTCGCCGGGCCTCCGCGAGCGCCGCCGCCGTCGCCGCGCCGGCCGGCTGCATCGCGCGAAGCTCGGAGCGCGACTTGTAGATCGACCGGCCGAACACGCCGCTCAGGCTGCGCCGGGATGGGCGGCGACGAGGCCGCGCGCCGCGAGCGCCGAGAAGATGCGCTCGGTCACCTCGTCGAGCGTGCCGACGCCGTCGACCCGGACGACCAGCCCGCGTGAACGGTAGTCGTCGAGGATCGGCGCGGTCTCGCGCTCATAGATCTCGAGTCGCTTCGAGATGACCTCTTCGGTGTCGTCGGTGCGGCCCTGCTCGGTCGCGCGCTGCAGGAGGCGTGAGATCGATTCGTCACGTGGCACCGCGAGCTCGATCACCGCGTCGAGCTGCTCGTCACGCGGGGTGAGGAACGCGTCGAGGTCGGCGACCTGACCGCGATTGCGGGGGTAGCCGTCGAGCACGAAGCCGTTCGCGGCGTCGGGCTGGGCGAGCCGGTCGCGCACGAGCTCGCTCGTGAGCTCGTCGGGCACGAGGTTGCCGGCTTCGATGATGGCCTGCACCCGGGCACCGAGCTCGGTGCCGCCCGCGACGTTCGCGCGGAAGATGTCGCCGGTGGCGACCTGCGGGACGCCGAAGGCACGCGCCACGATGATGCCCTGCGTGCCTTTGCCCGACCCCTGCGGCCCGACGATGAGGAAACGGGCATGCGTGGCGGGAGCGGTCATCGGAGAAGCCCTTCGTAGTGGCGCTGCTGCAGCTGGGCGTCGATCTGCTTCACCGTCTCGAGGCCGACGCCGACGATGATCAGGATGGACGCGCCACCGAACGGGAAGTTCTGGTCGGCGCCGACCAGCGCGAACGCGATCAGCGGGATCAGTGCCACGAGGCCGAGGTACAGCGAGCCGGGGAACGTGATGCGCGTGAGCACATAGTCGAGATACTCGGCGGTGGGCCGGCCCGCGCGGATGCCGGGGATGAAGCCGCCGTACTTCTTCATGTTCTCGGCGACGTCGTCCGGGTTGAACGTGATCGCGACGTAGAAGTACGTGAAGCCGACGATGAGCAGGAAGTACAACAGCATGTACAGCGGGTGGCTGCCCTGCGTGAGGTAGTTCTGGATCCAGACGACCCACGGCTGCGGGTCTTCGCCGGCCGCCGGCTGGTTGAACTGTGCGATCAGCGCGGGCAGGTACAGCAGGGAGGACGCGAAGATGACCGGCACGACGCCCGCCATGTTCACCTTGATCGGGATATAGGTGTTGTTGCCGCCGTACGTGCGGCGACCGACCATGCGCTTCGCGTACTGCACCGGGACGCGTCGCTGCGACTGCTCGACGAAGACGACCGCGAGAACGATCACGAGGCCGATCAGGATGACGATCGCGAAGGTGTCGAAGCCGCGCACCATCGCGATGTTCCACAGCGAGCCGGGGAACGTCGCGGCGATCGAGGTGAAGATGAGGAGCGACATGCCGTTGCCGATGCCGCGCTCGGTGATGAGCTCACCGAACCACATGATGAGACCGGTGCCGGCGGTCATGGTGATGACCATGAGCATGATCGCGTACCAGGCGTCGTTCGTGATGAGCTGCTGGCACTCGGTCGCGGTCGCCCCGCTGAACAGCGCGCCGCTCCGGGCGACCGTGATGAGCGTCGTCGACTGCAGGACGGCGAGGGCGATGGTCAGGTACCGCGTGTACTGCGTCAGCTTGCCCTGGCCGGACTGGCCCTCTTTGTACAGGGTCTCGAAGTGAGGGATCACCACGCGAAGCAGCTGCACGATGATCGACGCCGTGATGTAGGGCATGATGCCCAGCGCGAAGATCGACAGCTGCAGCAGCGCACCGCCTGAGAAGACGTTCACCAGCTCGTACAGGCCCGACGCATCGGCCGACGTCGACGCGAGACACGCCTGCACGTTGTTGAAGTCCACGAACGGCGCAGGGATGAACGACCCCAGGCGGAACAGGGCGACGATGGCCAGCGTGAAGCCGAGCTTGCGTCGAAGATCGGGGGTGCGGAAGATGCGCCCGATGGCGTTGAACACTCTCGTCCTCCTGTGACTCCAGCGTGGAGTCATTCTTGCTCCGTCGTGGAGTCAGTCCATATGCGGCTCGAGCCTGTCGAGACCCCCGTGCATCATACGCGAGGGAACCCGACAGGCTCGAATCCGATGTATCGGCGTGGCTAGTTGACCGAGCCGCCCGCCGCCACGATCTTCTGCTCGGCGGAACCCGAGACCTTGTCGACCGAGACGTTGAGCTTCACCTGCAGGTCGCCGTTGCCGAGGACCTTCACGCGCTCATTCTTGCGGACCGCGCCCTTGGCCACCAGGTCTGCGACGGTGACGTCGCCGCCCTGGGGGTACAGCTCGGAGAGCTTGCCGAGGTTGACCACCTGGTACTCCACGCGGAACGGGTTCTTGAAGCCGCGCAGCTTCGGCGCACGCATGTGGTACGGAAGCTGCCCACCCTCGAAGCCGGGACGCACGGTCGTGCGGGCCTTCGAGCCCTTCGTGCCGCGACCGGCGGTCTTGCCCTTCGAACCCTCACCGCGTCCGACGCGGGTCTTGTCCTTCTTCGCACCGGGCGCGGGGCGCAGATGGTGCACCTTGAGGACCTGCTCGCGAGGCTCGGCCACGTCCTTGGCGGGCGCCTTCTTGGCCGCAGCCTTCTTCGCCGGAGCCTTCGTGGACGGAGCCTTCGTGGACGGGGCCGCGTCGGCGTCGGCCTTCTTCGCCGGCGCCTTGTCGGCATCGGCCTTCTTGGCGGGTGCCTTGTCGGCGGCGGCCTTCTTGGCGGGTGCCTTGTCGGCGGCAGCCTTCTTCGCGGGCGCCTTCTCGGCGGCAGCCTTCTTCGCGGGAGCCTTCTTGAGGGCCTCCGCGACCTCTTCGGCGACGTTCTTCTCGTCAGCCATTAGTCAATCTCCTCAACCTTCACCAGGTGGGCGACCGTGTTGATGTAGCCGCGGTTCTGCGGCGTGTCCTCACGGACGACGGACGCCCCGATGCGCTTGAGTCCGAGGCTGCGCAGCGTGTCGCGCTGGTACTGCTTCTCGCTCACCTTGGACTTGATCTGGGTCACCTTCAGCTGCTTGGCCATCAGGAACCTGCCTTCGCTGCCGCGGCGGCCTCAGCCGCACGAGCCTCGGCGCGCACGAGACGGGCCGGCGCGACCTCGTCGTAGTCGAGACCACGACGGGCGGCGACGGCGCGGGGCTCCTCGAGCTGCTGGAGCGCCTCGACCGTGGCGTGCACGATGTTGATGGTGTTCGACGAACCGAGCGACTTGCTCAGCACGTCGTGGATACCGGCGCATTCGAGGACGGCGCGCACCGGACCACCGGCGATGACGCCGGTACCGGCGGAGGCCGGACGGAGCAGGACGACGCCCGCAGCCGCCTCACCCTGGACCGGGTGCGGGATGGTCGCGCCGACGCGAGGCACGCGGAAGAAGTTCTTCTTCGCCTCCTCGACGCCCTTCGAGATCGCCGTCGGGACCTCGCGGGCCTTGCCGTAGCCGACACCCACCATGCCGTTGCCGTCGCCCACGACGACCAGCGCCGTGAAGCTGAAGCGACGACCGCCCTTGACGACCTTCGACACGCGGTTGATGGTCACCACGCGCTCGAGGAACTGGCTCTTGTCGGCGTCACGACCGCCACGGTCACGGCCCTGGCCGCGGTCACGACCGCCGCCACGACGGCCGTCGCGCTCGTTGCGCGGCGGCGCGGACGACGCGGCCGTCTCGACGGGTGCCTGTGCCTCTGCGGTGGCCACCTCGGACTCCTTCTTGTTGTCGGTCACAGGTTCAGCCCTGCCTCTCGGGCGCCTTCGGCGATCGCCGCGACGCGTCCGGCGTACTTGTTGCCACCGCGGTCGAAGACGACGTCCTCGATGCCGGCGGACTTGGCACGCTCCGCGACGAGCTCGCCGACCTTGCGGGCCTTGGCGGTCTTGTCACCGTCGAACGCACGCAGGTCGGCTTCCATGGTGGAAGCGGACGCCACGGTGAGGCCCTTGCTGTCGTCGACGACCTGCACGAAGACGTGGCGGGCCGAACGGGTGACGACGAGGCGCGGACGCACCTCGGTGCCCACGATCTTCTTGCGAAGGCGGGTGTGACGGCGCGAACGCGCAGCCGTCTTGGTCTTCACAGCCATGATTACTTACCTGACTTTCCGGCCTTGCGACGCACGACCTCGCCGGCGTAGCGGATGCCCTTGCCCTTGTACGGCTCGGGCTTCTTGATCTTGCGGATGTTCGCAGCGGTCTCACCGACGGCCTGCTTGTCGATGCCCGACACGGTGAGCTTGTTGTTGCCCTCGACCGCGAACGTGATGCCGGCGGGCGCATCGACCGTCACCGGGTGCGAGAAGCCGAGCGCGAACTCGACCGACGAGCCCTTCTGGGCGACGCGGTATCCGGTACCGACGATCTCAAGGCCCTTGGAGTAGCCCTGGGTGACCCCGACGATGTTGTTCGCGATGAGCGTGCGGGTCAGGCCGTGCAGCGAGCGCGAGAGGCGCTCGTCGTCGGGCCGGGTGACGAGGACCTGGTTGTCCTCGAGCGTGACCTCGATGGGGCTGGCGACGGTGAGCGAGAGCTCGCCCTTCGGGCCCTTGACGGTGACGGCCGAGCCGTCGATCTTCACGTCGACACCGGCGGGGATGTCGATGGGGAGTCGTCCGATTCGTGACATGGATTTACCACACGTAGGCGAGGACTTCCCCACCCACGCCCTTCTTCTCGGCCTGACGGTCGGTGAGCAGACCGCTGGAAGTGGACAGGATCGCGACGCCGAGGCCACCGAGCACCTTGGGCAGCTCGGTCGACTTCGCGTAGACGCGGAGGCCGGGCTTCGAGACCCGCTTGATGCCCGCGATCGAACGCTCGCGGTTGGGGCCGAACTTGAGCGTCAGCGTGAGGGTCTTGCCGACGCGCGCGTCGGTCACCTCGAAGTCCGCGATGTAGCCCTCGCTCTTCAGGATCTCGGCGATGTGGGCCTTGAGCTTCGAGTTCGGCATCGCGACGGAGTCGTGGTGTGCCGAATTGGCGTTGCGCAGGCGCGTCAGCATGTCAGCGACCGGGTCGGTCATCGTCATGACGAATGGTTCCTTACGTTCACCAGGTTTCAGGACCCGTTACACGGGGACTGACCTGTGATGGTGGTGGCCCGCGGTTGCGGACCACCGGATGCTCGCCGCCGGCCGGCCCCGCGACGAGCGCGGGGACCGGCCGGTGACGGACGCAAACTCATCGAGTCTACTACGCGGTCTCGTTGGACTTGAACGGGAAGCCGAGCGCCTTGAGCAGCGCACGACCCTCGTCGTCGGTCTTGGCGTCGGTCACCACGGTGATGTCCATGCCACGAACCCGGTCGATCTTGTCCTGGTCGATCTCGTGGAACACGCTCTGCTCCGTGAGACCGAAGGTGTAGTTGCCGGTGCCGTCGAACTGCCGGTCCGACAGTCCGCGGAAGTCGCGGATGCGGGGCAGCGCCAGCGAGAGCAGGCGGTCGAGGAACTCCCACATGCGGTCGCCGCGAAGCGTCACGTGGGCGCCGATGGGCTGACCCTCGCGAAGCTTGAACTGGGCGATCGACTTGCGGGCCTTGGTGACCTGCGGCTTCTGGCCGGTGATCTTGGTGAGATCTGCGATGGCGCCGTCGATGATCTTGCCATCGCGCGCGGCCTCGCCCACACCCATGTTGACCACGATCTTCACGAGACCCGGCACCTGGTGCGGGTTCGTGTAGCCGTTGGCCTCGGTGAGCGTCTTGGTGATCTCAGTCCGGTACTTCTGCTTGAGGCGCGGCTGGATGGTGCCAGCCTGCGCAGCAGCTGCGGTGTCGGTCATTACAGGTCCTTACCTGACTTCTTGGCGTAGCGGACGCGGACCGTCTTGGTGACGCCATCCTTGGTGACGGTCTCTTCGCGGAAGCCGACGCGGGTCGGCTTCTTCGTCTCGGGGTCGACGAGCTGGACGTTCGACACGTGGATCGGCGCCTCCATCGTCTCGATGCCGCCGGTCTTCGTGCCGCGCTGCGTCTGTCCGACGCGGACGTGCTTCGTGACGTAGTTCACGCCCTCGACGACGACACGGTTCTGTGCGACGAGCACCTCGAGCACCTTGCCCTGCTTGCCGCGGTCGCCACCGCGGGCCTGGCTGCGGCCCGAGATGACCTGCACGAGGTCACCCTTCTTGATGTTGGCCATGGCTTAGATAACCTCCGGCGCCAGCGAGACGATCTTCATGAACTTCTTGTCGCGCAGCTCGCGGCCCACCGGGCCGAAGATGCGGGTGCCACGGGGGTCACCGTCGTTCTTGAGGATCACCGCGGCGTTCTCGTCGAACTTGATGTAGGAGCCGTCCGGACGACGGGTCTCCTTCTTGGTGCGGACGATGACGGCCTTGACCACATCGCCCTTCTTCACGTTGCCGCCGGGGATGGCGTCCTTGACCGTCGCGACGATGGTGTCACCGAGGCCGGCGTAGCGACGCTTCGAACCACCGAGGACGCGAATCGTGAGCAGCTCCTTGGCGCCGGTGTTGTCGGCGACCTTGAGTCGTGATTCTTGCTGAAGCACTGTGAACTCCTTCTTACAAGCAAGCCCGAGGCTTACTTGGCCTTCTCGGCGATCTCGACCAGGCGCCAGCGCTTGGTCGCGCTCAGCGGGCGGGTCTCGGAGATGACGACCAGGTCGCCGATACCGGCGGTGTTCTGCTCGTCGTGCGCCTTCACCTTGGAGGTGCGGCGGATGACCTTGCCGTAGAGGGGGTGCTTCACGCGGTCCTCGACCTCGACGACGATGGTCTTGTCCATCTTGTCGCTGACGACGTAGCCGCGACGCACCTTGCGGTACGGGCGGGACTCGGCCGTCTCGGCGACCTCGGCTGCAGCAGCCTTCTTGGTCTCAGCCATGATCAGGCCTCCTTCGTCTCGTCGGCCTCAGCCGGCGCGGTCGCCTCGGCCTTGGCCTTCTTCTTCGTCTTCTTCTCCGCCGCAGGCGCAGCCTCGACCGGAGCCGGGGTCGCCCGGATCCCGAGCTCACGCTCACGGATCACGGTGTAGATGCGCGCGATGTCCTTCTTGACCGCGCGCAGACGCCCGTGGCTCTCGAGCTGACCGGTGGCCGCCTGGAAGCGCAGGTTGAACAGCTCTTCCTTGGCCTTCTTGAGCTCGTCGACGAGACGCTCGTCTTCGAAGGTGTCGAGCTCGACGGACTCGAGCCCCTTAGTTCCGACAGCCATTACGCGTCGCCCTCCTCGCGCTTGATGATGCGTGCCTTGAGGGGCAGCTTGTGGATGGCACGGGTCATGGCCTCGCGAGCGAGCTGCTCGTCGACGCCCGAGACCTCGAAGAGGACGCGACCCGGCTTGACGTTGGCGACCCACCACTCGGGCGAGCCCTTACCGGAACCCATGCGGGTCTCGGCCGGCTTCTTCGTGAGCGGACGGTCGGGGTAGATGTTGATCCACACCTTGCCGCCACGCTTGATGTGACGCGTCATGGCGATACGAGCGGACTCGATCTGACGGTTCGTCACGTAGGCGGGGGTCAGGGCCTGGATGCCGAACTCGCCGAAGGAAACCTTCGTGCCGCCGGTGGCCTGGCCGGAACGGCCGGGGTGGTGCTGCTTGCGGTACTTGACTCGACGGGGAATCAACATGGTTATGCCTCAACTCCTGCTGCCACCGGCTCGGCCTTGGGGGCACGGTCGCGGCGGGGACGGTCGCTGCGCTCGCGCGACGGCTTCTGCGAAGCCTGCTCGCGGGCGAGCTCCTTGTTCGTGATGTCGCCCTTGTAGATCCAGACCTTCACGCCGATGCGGCCGAAGGTGGTCTTGGCCTCGTAGAAGCCGTAGTCGATGTTCGCGCGGAGCGTGTGCAGGGGCACACGGCCTTCGCGGTAGAACTCCGAGCGGCTCATCTCGGCGCCGCCGAGACGACCCGACACCTGGATCCGGACGCCCTTGGCGCCGGCGCGCTGCGCACCCTGCAGTCCCTTGCGCATCGCACGGCGGAACGCCACACGAGCCGAGAGCTGCTCCGCGATGCCCTGCGCGACGAGCTGGGCGTCGGCCTCGGGGTTCTTGACCTCGAGGATGTTGAGCTGGATCTGCTTCTTGGTGAGCTTCTCGAGGTCGGCGCGGATGCGCTCGGCCTCGGCGCCGCGGCGGCCGATCACGATGCCCGGGCGGGCGGTGTGGATGTCGACGCGGACCCGGTCACGGGTGCGCTCGATCTCGATGCGCGAGACGCCGGCACGGTCGAGCGACGTCTGCAGCAGACGACGGATCTTGACGTCCTCTGCGAGGTAGTCGGCGTAGCGCTGGCCGGGCTTCGTCGAGTCGGAGAACCACCGCGACACGTGGTCGGTAGTGATGCCGAGACGGAAGCCGTACGGGTTGACCTTCTGACCCATTACTTCGTACCCTCCTCGGGCGTGGCGAGCACAACGGTGATGTGGCTCGTTCGCTTGTTGATGCGGAAGGCACGGCCCTGAGCACGCGGCTGGAAACGCTTGAGGGTGGTGCCCTCATCGACGAATGCGCGCGTGATGTACAGGTCTTGCTCGTCCAGGTAGGTGTTCGTGGCATCGGCCTTGACGCGAGCGTTCGCGATGGCCGAGGCGACGAGCTTGTATACGGGCTCGCTCGCACCCTGAGGGGCGAACTTCAGGATGGCGAGGGCCTCCTGAGCCTGCTTGCCGCGGATCAGGTTGACGACGCGGCGAGCCTTCATGGGGGTGACGCGGATGTGTCGCACGCGGGCGATCGACTCCACCATTTCTTCCTCCTTCACACCACCGCGGTCAGCGGCGGCGGCCCTTCTTGTCGTCCTTCACGTGTCCACGGAAGGTGCGGGTGGGCGCGAACTCGCCGAGCTTGTGACCCACCATGGTCTCGGTGACGAACACCGGGATGTGCTTGCGGCCGTCGTGCACGGCGATCGTGTGACCCAGCATGGCCGGGATGATCATCGAGCGACGCGACCACGTCTTGATGACGTTCTTGCTGCCCGCCTCGTTCTGGACGACGACCTTGCGAAGCAGGTGCTCGTCGACGAAGGGGCCCTTTTTGAGACTGCGAGGCATCTTCTCTTACTCCTACTTGCGCTTCTTGCCGACGGTGCGACGACGGACGATGAGCTTGTCGCTTTCCTTGTTGGGGCGACGCGTGCGGCCCTCGGGCTGACCCCAGGGGCTGACCGGGTGACGACCACCGGAGGTCTTGCCCTCACCACCACCGTGGGGGTGGTCGACCGGGTTCATGGCGACACCGCGCACGGTCGGGCGGACGCCCTTCCAGCGCTTGCGGCCGGCCTTGCCCCAGTTGATGTTCGACTGCTCGGCGTTGCCGACCTCGCCGATCGTCGCGCGGCAACGCGCGTCGACGTTGCGGATCTCGCCCGAGGGCAGTCGGAGCTGCGCGTACGGGCCGTCCTTGGCGACCAGACGCACCGAGGCGCCGGCCGAGCGGGCCATCTTCGCGCCGCCACCGGGGCGGAGCTCGATCGCGTGGATCACGGTACCCGTCGGGATGTTGCGCAGCGGCAGGTTGTTGCCCGGCTTGATGTCGGCGCCGGGGCCCGACTCGATCGGGTCGCCCTGCTTGAGCTTGTCCGGAGCGATGATGTACCGCTTGGTGCCGTCCGCGAAGTGCAGCAGCGCGATGCGCGCCGTGCGGTTCGGGTCGTACTCGATGTGCGCGACCTTGGCGGGCACGCCGTCCTTGTCATTGCGACGGAAGTCGATGACACGGTACTGACGCTTGTGGCCACCACCGATGTGGCGCGTGGTGATGCGCCCCTGGTTGTTGCGGCCGCCGGTCTTCGAGAGCGGACGGAGCAGCGACTTCTCGGGGGTCGAGCGCGTGACCTCGGCGAAGTCGGCGACGGACGAACCGCGGCGACCCGGGGTCGTGGGCTTGTACTTACGAATAGCCATGTTTTCTTACGCTCCTCAGCCGACAGCCGTGAAGATGTCGATGGAACCGGACTTCAGGGTGACGATCGCGCGCTTGGTGTCCTTGCGCTTGCCCATGCCGAAGCGGGTCCGACGGGTCTTGCCCTGACGGTTCAGGGTGTTGATCGACGCCACCTGGACGTTGAAGATCTTCTCGATCGCGAGCTTGATCTCGGTCTTGTTCGACCGGGGGTCCACGATGAACGTGTACTTGCCCTCGTCGATCAGGCCGTAGCTCTTCTCCGAGACGACCGGCGCGATGATGATGTCGCGCGGGTCCTTGTTGTGCGCGGCGCTCATGCCGAGACCTCTTCCTTCTTGGCAGCCTTCGCGGCGACGAACGCCTCGAGCGCGGCCGTGCTGAAGACGATGTCGTCCGAGACGAGCACGTCGTAGGCGTTCAGCTGGTCGACCGGCAGGACGTGCACGGTCGGGATGTTGCGGACGGCGCGCTCGCTGAGCTCCTCGTCACGCGTCAGCACCACGAGGTAGTGCTTCGCCGGGGCGATGGCCGTGAGCAGCGCGAGGGCGTTGCGGGTCTTCGCCACGTCGCCGGCTGCGAAGCCCTCGACCGCGTGCACGCGGCCGCCGCGGGCGCGGTCCGAGAGGGCGCCGAGCAGGGCAGCGGCGATCATCTTCTTGGGCGTGCGCTGCGAGTAGTCGCGCGGCTGCGGGCCGTGGACGGTGCCACCGCCGGTGTGCTGCGGCATACGCACCGAGCCCTGACGGGCGCGGCCGGTGCCCTTCTGCTTGAACGGCTTGCGACCCGAACCCGAGACCTCGCCGCGCGTCTTGGTCTTGTGCGTCCCCTGACGCGCGGCCGCGAGCTGCGCGACGACGACCTGGTGGAGCAGCGGAACGTTGGTCTGCACGTCGAAGAGCTCGGCGGGCAGCTCGACCGAACCGGTCTTCTTGCCGGTGACGTCGAGGACGTCGATGGTGTTGGCGGTAGCCATGGGCTAGGCCCCCTTCACAGCGTTGCGGACGAACACGAGACGGCCGCGCGCGCCGGGGACGGCGCCCTTGACGAGCAGCAGACCCTTCTCGGCGTCGACGGCGTGCACGCGGAGGTTGAGCACGGTCACGCGCTCGCCACCCATGCGACCGGCCATGCGCATGCCCTTGAAGACACGGCTGGGGGTCGACGAAGCACCGATCGAACCGGGCTTGCGGTGGTTACGGTGCGCACCGTGCGAGGCGGAGACGCCCTTGAAGTTGTGGCGCTTCATGACACCGGCGAAGCCCTTGCCCTTCGACGTGCCGACGACGTCGACCAGCTGGCCGGCCTCGAAGGCACCGTCGATGGCCAGCTCCTGGCCCGCCGAGTACTCGGCGGCGTCCGCGGTGCGGATCTCGGTCACGTGGCGGCGGGGCGTGACGCCGGCGGCCTTGAAGTGACCCTGGAGGGGCTGGGTGACCTTGCGCGGGTCGATGGCACCGGCCGCGATCTGCACGGCGCTGTAGCCGTCCTTCTCGGGGGTGCGGACCTGGGTGACCACGTTCGGCGCGATCTCGATGACGGTGACGGGGATGAGCTTGTTGTTCTCGTCCCACACCTGGGTCATGCCGAGCTTCGTGCCGAGCAGGCCCTTCACGTTCTTGGTAGCGGTGGACATCAGATACCTCAGAGCTTGATCTCGATGTTGACGTCGGCCGGGAGGTCGAGACGCATGAGCGAGTCGACGGCCTTGGGCGTCGGGTCCACGATGTCGATCAGACGCTTGTGGGTGCGCATCTCGAAGTGCTCGCGGCTGTCCTTGTACTTGTGGGGCGAACGGATGACGCACACCACGTTCTTCTCCGTCGGAAGCGGCACGGGGCCGACGACCGTGGCGCCCGCGCGGGTCACCGTGTCGACGATCTTGCGCGCCGAGGTGTCGATGACCTCGTGGTCATACGACTTCAGTCGAATGCGGATCTTCTGTCCCGCCATTGCTGACTCTCTCTCTGTTATGGCGTCTTACCCCTTCCGAGGGCATCGGACGCCGCGTAGTACCGCTGATGCTGCACCACTGTTCTGCTGTCAAAGGCCGTGATCGAGCCTGTCGAAGGCACCGCGCGCCACTTTCGCAGCACGGCTTCTCGCATGTGAACACACGATGGCCTCGACACGCTCGACCCGCGAGCCACCGGCACCGCCAGAGCGCACAGATGTCCTGAACGAAGGAGGTGTCGGTTGTCGTGTTCTGCTACCCGCGGCCTAGCCTGACCCCGACGTCCCTCGCGGAACCGGTGGCTATGCACTGCCTGGCAGTGATTCGAACGGCGCGCAGGGCACACCGTTCGAAATGTTGAACTCAACGAGTTTGCCACAGTCGAGGCATCCGTGCAACCCGGGCGTGTCGCGCTCGCGCGTCGCCCGCGTGACGCGCCGACCGACGCCGCTCAGCCGTCGTCGCGGACCGCGCACGCCAGCCGTCGCTCCTCCGCCACGCCATGTGCCACTGCACCGATGCCGACGACGAGCGCGATCGCCATCGTGAGTCCGCCGAGAAGCAGGACCGGGCGACGGTTCAGCACGTGTCCCGACCGCCGGAACGGATCCTCGATGTACCGCTTCGACAGGCCCGCGACGGTGATGGCGACGGCCACGAGGATCGCCATGAGCCAGGCCGGACTCGGCATGCCGGTGAGGTAGGGCACGAACATGAAGATCGGCCAGTGCCAGAGGTACAACGAGTAGGAGACGTCACCGAGCCACTGCACCGGCCGGAGGCCGGCGACGCGGGCCGGTGACCAGGCGGCCTGCGGCATGCCCGCCCAGATGACCGCCAGCGTGCCGACGACGGGCAGGCCGACGATCAGCCCCGGGAACGCCTCAGGCATCCGGAAGGTGACGATCGGCACGAAGATCAGTGCGAGCCCGACCCAGGACACCGCTGACCGCAGTCGGTGCCGTCCGGCCAGCGGACTGACCGCGAGGAGCGCGAGCAGCCCGCCGACGCCGAACTCCCACGCCCGCGTCAGCGTCGAGAAGTAGGCGACGTTGTGATCGGCCGCCGTCGCCGCGATCGAGTACACGAACGAGGCGGCGGTCACCGAGCCGAGCACGACCGTGAGCGCGACGACGCGGTTGGCCCGCCAGCGCGTCGCGATCCAGAGCCCCAGGATGAGGAGCAGCGGCCACGCGAGGTAGAACTGCTCCTCGACCGAGAGCGACCAGAAGTGCTGGACCGGGCTCGACCGGAGGTCGCCGCGGGCCGGGTTCTGCGAGTCGGCCAGGAGGAGCCAGTTCTGGTAGTACAGGGCGCTCGCGATGAACTCGCGGAACCAGCTGCCCCACATCCGCTGCGGGACGAGGAGCAGCGTCGCGACCGACACGGCCGCGAGGACCGCGATCGCGGCGGGCAGGATGCGCCGCGCGCGACGCAGATAGAAGTCACCGAGATGCATCCGGCCGGTGCGTGCGACGTCCCGGAGCAGCAGTCCGGTGATCAGGAAGCCGGAGACGACGAAGAAGACGTCGACGCCCATATACCCGGCCGGCGCGACGGCCGGCCAGCCGTGATGGAGAACGACCGCGCCCACGGCGACCGCGCGGAGGGCTTGGATCTCCGGGCGGACCGCGGTGCGGGTTCGTTCAGAGTGCGCAGGCCCCATTCATACCAGCGTATGCATGACCCCCGAACGAGGGCTGGGAGAACGCCGGAAAGCAATTGCGACCTCTCCGCTCCGAGAAATGTGCGGGAAACACGGGAGGCGCCCGAAACGGCGAACGGGGCCGGGCCCGAAGGCCCGACCCCGTCCAGGAGATCGGTAAGACCGAGGACTTACTTGACGATCTTGGTGACCGTACCGGCACCGACCGTGCGACCACCCTCACGGATGGCGAAGCCGAGGCCCTCCTCCATGGCGATCGGCTGGATCAGCTCGACCGTCATGTCGGTGGTGTCGCCGGGCATGACCATCTCGGTGCCCTCGGGCAGCGTGATGACGCCGGTGACGTCCGTGGTACGGAAGTAGAACTGCGGGCGGTAGTTCGCGTAGAACGGGTTGTGACGCCCACCCTCGTCCTTGGACAGGATGTACGCGGTGCCCTCGAAGTTCGTGTGCGGCGTGACCGAACCCGGTGCGACGACGACCTGGCCGCGCTCCACGTCCTCGCGCTTGGTGCCGCGGAGGAGCAGACCACAGTTCTCGCCGGCCCAGGCCTCGTCGAGCTGCTTGTGGAACATCTCGATACCCGTGACCGTGGTCTTCTGCGTCGGGCGGATGCCGACGATCTCGACCTCGGAGTTGATCTTCAGCGTGCCACGCTCGGCGCGGCCCGTGACGACCGTGCCACGGCCGGTGATGGTGAAGACGTCCTCGACGGGCATGAGGAACGGCTTGTCCTTGTCACGCACCGGGTCGGGGATCGAGTTGTCGACGGCCTCCATGAGGTCGACGATCGACTGGACCCACTTCTCGTCGCCCTCGAGCGCCTTGAGGCCCGAGACGCGCACGACCGGCGCGTCCTCGGCGAAGCCCTGGCTCGCGAGCAGCTCGGAGACCTCGAGCTCGACGAGCTCCAGGATCTCCTCGTCGTCGACCATGTCGGCCTTGTTCAGCGCGACGAGCAGGTAGGGCACGCCGACCTGCTTGGCGAGCAGCACGTGCTCACGCGTCTGGGCCATCGGGCCGTCGGTCGCCGCGACCACGAGGATCGCGCCGTCCATCTGAGCGGCACCGGTGATCATGTTCTTGATGTAGTCAGCGTGACCCGGGGCGTCGACGTGCGCGTAGTGGCGCTTCGGCGTCTCGTACTCGACGTGCGAGATGTTGATCGTGATGCCGCGCTGGCGCTCCTCGGGAGCCGAGTCGATCGACGCGAAGTCGCGCTGCACGTTGGTGGCCGACGGGTACTTGTCGGCGAGCACCTTCGAGATCGCGGCGGTGAGCGTCGTCTTGCCGTGGTCGACGTGACCGATCGTGCCGATGTTGACGTGCGGCTTGGTCCGCTCGAACTTGGCCTTAGCCACTGTGGGTCCTCCTCAGGACTCGTGTAGGAACCCCGGGCGCTGGATTGCGACCGGTGAGCTACGGGGTTGTGTTGTTATGTTACGCGACCCGACGGGGTCGTGCGGGCAGGGCCCGAGCTTCGTGGAAAGCTACTCGCCCTTGTTCTTCTGGACGATCTCGTCGGCGACAGCCTTCGGGACCTCCGCGTAGCTCTCGAACTCCATCGAGTACACCGCTCGGCCCGAGGTCTTCGACCGCAGGTCACCGATGTACCCGAACATCTCCGAGAGCGGGACGTGCGCACGCACGACCTTCACACCGGCGGCGTCCTCCATGGACTGGATCTGGCCGCGGCGCGAGTTCAGGTCGCCGATGACGTCGCCCATGTACTCCTCAGGAGTACGGACCTCGACGCTCATCAGCGGTTCGAGCAAGACGGGCTGCGCCTTGCGAGCGGCCTCCTTGAAGCCCATGGAGCCCGCGATCTTGAACGCCATCTCCGAGGAGTCGACGTCGTGGGCCGCACCATCGAGCAGGCTCGCCTTCACGCCGACCATCGGGTAGCCCGCGAGGATGCCGTACTGCATGGCATCGCGGAACCCGGCGTCGACCGAGGGGATGTACTCGCGCGGAACGCGGCCACCCGTGACCTTGTTCTCGAACTCGTAGATCTTGTCGCCTTCGATCACGAGCGGCTCGATCGCGAACTGGATCTTCGCGAACTGGCCGGAACCACCGGTCTGCTTCTTGTGCGTGTAGTCGTGCTTCTCGACCGCGCGCTTGATGGTCTCGCGGTACGCGACCTGCGGCTTGCCCACGTTGGCCTCGACGTTGAACTCGCGCTTCATGCGGTCGACGAGGATGTCGAGGTGGAGCTCGCCCATGCCCTTGATGACCGTCTGACCGGTCTCCTGGTTCTGCTCGGTGCGGAAGGTGGGGTCTTCCTCGGCGAGCTTCTGGATCGCCGTGCCGAGCTTCTCCTGGTCGGCCTTGGTCTTCGGCTCGATCGCGACCTCGATCACCGGCTCGGGGAACGTCATCGACTCGAGCACGACCTGCTCGTTCGGGTCGCAGAGCGTGTCACCCGTGGTGGTGTCCTTGAGGCCGATGACCGCGTAGATGTTGCCGGCGGTCACCGAGTCGATCGGGATCTCCTTGTTGGCGTGCATCTGGAAGATCTTGCCGATGCGCTCCTTCTTGCCCTTGGTCGAGTTGACGACCTGGGCGCCGCTGTCGAGGCGACCGGAGTAGACGCGGACGTAGGTGAGGCGACCGAAGAACGGGTGCACGGCGACCTTGAACGCGAGCGCCGTGAACGGCTCCGACGCGTCAGCGTGACGCATGACGACCTTCTCCTCGTCGCGAGCGTCGTGCGCCTCGATGGCGGGCACGTCGAGCGGCGACGGGAGGTAGTCGATGACGGCGTCGAGCATCGGCTGCACACCGCGGTTCTTGAACGCGGAGCCGCAGAGCACGGGGTAGATCTCCGAGTTCACGGTGAGCTTGCGGATCGCGCCCTTGATCTCGGCGGTCGTGAGCTCTTCGCCACCGAAGAACTTCTCGAGCAGCGCGTCGTCGGACTCGGCGACGGTCTCGAGGAGCTGCTGGCGGTACTGCTCGGCCTTCTCGACGAGGTCGGCGGGGATCTCTTCGATGGCGTACTCGGCGCCCATCTTGACGTCACCCTTCGCGTCACCGCGCCAGGTGAGTGCACGCATCTCGACCAGGTCGACGACGCCCTCGAAGGACGACTCGGAACCGATCGGCAGCTGCAGCACGAGCGGCTTCGCACCGAGGCGCGAGACGATCGTGTCGACCGTGAAGTAGAAGTCGGCGCCGAGCTTGTCCATCTTGTTGACGAAGCAGATGCGCGGGACGTTGTACTTGTCGGCCTGGCGCCAGACGGTCTCGGACTGGGGCTCGACGCCCTCCTTGCCGTCGAAGACGGCGACCGCACCGTCGAGCACGCGGAGCGAACGCTCCACCTCGACCGTGAAGTCCACGTGGCCGGGGGTGTCGATGATGTTGATCTGGTTCTTGTTCCAGTAACAGGTGACCGCGGCGGACGTGATGGTGATGCCGCGCTCCTTCTCCTGCTCCATCCAGTCGGTCGTCGAGGCGCCGTCGTGGGTCTCGCCGATCTTGTGGTTGACGCCCGTGTAGAACAGGATGCGCTCGGTCGTGGTGGTCTTGCCGGCATCGATGTGCGCCATGATGCCGATGTTGCGGACCTTGTTCAGGTCGGTGAGCACGTCTTGTGCCACGGGAGTTCCTCCGGGGAATCAGGAAGGGAAGGACGGGGAAGGTGAGCGGATGCCTCGGCCGCAGCCGAGGCATCCGCTCGACCGACTACCAGCGGTAGTGGGCGAAGGCGCGGTTCGACTCGGCCATCTTGTGCGTGTCTTCGCGGCGCTTGACCGCGGCACCGAGGCTGTTCGACGCGTCGAGGATCTCGTTGGTGAGACGCTCGGTCATGGTCTTCTCGCGACGGGCCTTCGCGTAGCTCGTGAGCCAGCGGAGGGCGAGCGTGTTCGCGCGGTGAGGCTTGACCTCGACGGGGACCTGGTAGGTCGAGCCGCCGACGCGACGCGAACGGACCTCGAGGGTCGGGCGCACGTTGTCGAGCGCCTTCTTGAGGACCACCACGGCGTCCTGGCCGGACTTGTTGGCGACGTTCGAGAGCGCCTCGTAGACGATGCGCTGCGCGAGGTCCTTCTTGCCGTCGACGAGGATCTTGTTGACGAGCTGGCTGACGACCGGCGAACCGTAGACGGGATCGGCGACGACGGGGCGCTTCGGAGCGGGTCCCTTGCGAGGCATTACTTCTTCTCCATCTTCGCGCCGTACTTGCTGCGAGCCTGCTTGCGGTTCTTCACGGCCTGCGTGTCGAGCGCGCCGCGAACGATCTTGTAGCGCACACCGGGGAGGTCCTTCACACGACCGCCGCGGATGAGCACCATCGAGTGCTCCTGCAGGTTGTGGCCCTCACCGGGGATGTAGGCCGTGACCTCGGTGCCGTTCGAGAGCTTCACACGGGCGACCTTGCGGAGCGCCGAGTTCGGCTTCTTCGGGGTCGTGGTGTACACACGCGTGCACACGCCGCGCTGCTGGGGGTTGGCCTTCAGGGCGGGCGCCTTGGTCTTGGTGACCTTGGGCGAGCGACCCTTGCGGACCAACTGCTGAATGGTTGGCACTGCTTCTCCTTGTTGTGCTGCACGGTGACAGCGTTGATGGATGTGTCTCACATCACGACCCACCGGCCCCGCGAGACTCGCGGAGCCTTCGTGTGGTGGGTATGCCGTGGGGGTGTAAACCCTGGGCGGGATGCCCTGGTGTGCGAAAGGTTGAACGCCGGCGTCGTACCCGGCATTCCGACGAATCGGAGTCCGGGCACAGCGCAAGCGCGCGGCTACGCGCACACCCGATCAATGGTACTTCCCCGCGGGTGGGCGGTCAAATGGCGATCGGATGCCTCGGGCTCGCGTTCGCGGGCGGCGGAACGCCGCCGGGCCCCGCGCACGCCGGCTCAGGCGTGCGGCCAGCCCGGGGCATCCAGTTCGCGCTCGAGGTCGGCGAGCAGCTCGGCGACCTGCGGCTCGACCAGGCGCTCGACCGCGGCCCCGATGCGGCGCTGGTGATGGGTGAGCTCGGTGCAGATGCGACGGCCCACCTGCTTGGCGAAGTCGTCGGCGAGCCGCACTTCTTCGCGGAGCGCCTCCTTCTCTTCGGCGGTGAAGGGCCGCGGCGCGGGCTCGGCGGACTCGGCCGCGGTATCGGCCTCGAGGCCCGAGAGGGTGAACAGGAACGGCTGGTCGGGCACCGGCTCGGGGTCGAGCTCGAGGCCCCGGTACTCGGGGTCGAGCCCCTCGCCCGCGCGGTAGGGGCGTTTGGCCTTGCGCGCCTCGGCGAGCCGGATCTCGCGGTGCAGCATGGGGAGGTTCCGCGCGGTGTAGTCGTCGACCGCGTCGTCGATGATCGCCTTCATCCGCATCGAGAAGGCGTGCTGCACGGGGTGCGGGATGTCGACGTCAAGCCCCGCGGCGGCGAGGATCGGGGAGCCGAAGCAGCGCTGGCACAGGCGCACGCGCGCGCGATGGGTGCCGGGCCGCCACCGGGGCAGCCACTGCAGCCACCGGTCGACCTCGTGGCTCACGCGCGCCTCGATCGAGCCTTCCACGAGCACTCACCCTAGCGGCAGATATATCGCAGCGGGCGGAGGTTGCGGCCGAATGGCCGCGCGGATTCGCGGCGTGGTGACGTGGGCGGTGGCTACTCCCCCGGTCGCTCCCATGGCCATCGCGGACGCTCCATGCCCTCGACCCGCCCCCGCGCGACGACCACGGCGAGCGAGGCGATGACGGCCGCCGCGGCGGGCACGAGCAGCCCGAACCAGCCGATCCCGAGTCCGAGCCCGAACAGCACGCTCTCGAGCACGCCACCGGTCGTGCCGAGCACGTGGCCGATCATCGCGACCACGACGAACGCGAGCCAGCTCGCCGCGGTCGCGATCACGACGGTGCCGGCCATGCGCTGTGGCCGGCGCAGCCGGAGGCCGAGCGTCACCAGCACGGCCAAGACGGATGCCCCGACCGCAGCCGGCCCGACGAGCACCCCGGCGCGCGGATCGGCGACGACCTCGATGTCGAGCAGCAGGCTCACGAACCCGTACCCGCAGACGACCACCGCGAGGTACAGCGCGGTCGCGAACCCCGCGATCACCCAGGCGTTGCGTGCATCCATTCCTCCGAGCGTACGCGCCCACCTCATACACCCGCCTCACCCTGCCTCACCCACCCCAAGCGCCCGGACTCCATCTCGGCACCGCCGCCGCCACGCCCCGGCACGCCCCGGCACGCCCAATCGGTCACGCCCAATCCGTCACGCCCAATCCGTCACGCCCAATCCGTCACGCCCAATCCGTCACTCGCCCACTTCCTTGCTCAGGAAGCCCCGGCCGCGGTGCGGCGTGTCGGCACCCGACACGCCGCACCCATCGCCGTCGTTCCTGAGCAAGGAATGCAGCGATGAGCGGGACCGCCGCCGCAGACCTCGGGGCCCGAGGGCAGCGGATGCCGGGCGGGGCCCGAGGGCAGCGCGGGTCCATCCCGCGCGCCCTCACCCCGCTCCCGCCCCTCTCGGCTCCGACCCCCGGCCCGCTCGCATCCACACGCCATCCGCCGCTCGCCCACTTCCTTGCTCAGGAATCCCCGGCCGCAGTGCGGCGTGTCGGCGCTCGACACGCCGCACCCATCGCCGTCGTTCCTGAGCAAGGAATGCGCCGACGAGCGGGACGTCCGCCGTATACCCTCGGGGCCGGCGGTCGGTGAGACGCGGGGCGTGGGGCGGGGGCAGCGCGCGTCCGTGGCCGATACGCTCGAAGGCGATCATCGATCCTGACGAAAGGTCGCCCGTGCGCCCCGACGACGCCGTTCTCGCCGCCCAGCCCGAGGAGTTCCGGTTCGCCCGCTCGACCGTGAAGACGGTCGTGTACACGACGCTCGCGGTGCTCGCGGTGGTCGGGCTCGTGCTCGCGCTGCTGAACTTCGAGGCGATTCGCGACGATGCCGGCAACATGAGCGGGCGGCGCGCGGGGCTCAGCCCCGTCGTGGCCCCGGTCGTCGTCATCGGCGCGGCCTTCTTCGCCGTGCTCTTCGGGCTGCTGGCCTGGCGCGAGTCGTCAGGCTGGCGCCGGCTGCCCTCGGGAACCCCGCTCTCGGCGCGCCGGTTCACGGTCGCGGGCGGCGACGACGACGCCGCCGCCCTGCACGCACGCTTCGCGACCGGCGACCCCGCAGAGTACCTGCCGGTGCCGAACCACAAGAAGGGCGACATCGCGGTGCGCGTGTACCTCGCGAAGGCCGACCGGCTCGCCTTCGTCACGGTGCAGCGCGGCACGGGAGCCGACGCGCGCACCTGGCCGCTGATCACCCTCCGCGACCGTGGGTACGTGCAGCTGAAGAACCTGCAGCCGGCCGACTTCGGCCAGCCCGCGAAGAAGGCCGGCGCGGCCGGTTCCATCGACCCGTTCCTCCGCGGCTGATGACCGGCAGCGAGTCCGTCGACGGAACCGGCTGCGATCGCCTCGACGCAACGGCCGGCGAGGCCGTCGTCGGCGGACCGGCCGGCACGGGCCCCGCGGCGCGCCCCGCCGCCGGCGCGCCCGGCGCGCTGCGCTTCGAAGCGCTCGTCGATCGCGCGAAGACCGACTCCGGGCGACGCTGGAACGCCGGGTTCATCGTGACGGGCAGCCTGCTCGTCACGCTCGCCGCGGCCGGCATCGCGCTGCTGGTCGTGTCCGGCTTCGGCTCGTGGTTCACGATCGCGCTGGTCTCGGTCTTCGGCGTCGCCGCGGTGGGCATGATCGTGACCAGTGTGCTGCGCGGCCGGATCCTGCGCCTGCTTGCAGGCCCCGGCGCGGTCGCCTGCCGCGTGACGGACACCGGCGTGACGCTCGCGAACTCCCCCGAGATCGGCTGGGATGAGCTCGTCTTCATCGGCGTGCTGAACGACCGGCCGCGGACGAATCGGCTCAAGCGGGTACCGGTGTACGGGTGGGCCGGGCGCGCCGCGCTCAAAGCCGGCAACGGCACGATCCTGTGCGAGCTGGCCGTGCGCGACGGCGAGGCGTTGCGCGCGCGGTTCACGGACCGGGCCGGCGCGAAGCGCGTGAGCCTGTACAGCCGGTACGCCGACGGCGCGCGCCGCGGGCTCATCCCGCTGCTGCTCGACGCCGTGCTCTCCGAGGAGACCACGCAGGCCGTGGTCACGGTGCTCTTCGCCGAGGCCGCCGCCCGCGGCATCCCGCATGCCGTGCACGAGAACGCCTTCGCCTTCACCAAGTGGAAGGGCCCCCAGCTCGACCCGACCTGGCCCGCCCTCTGATCCCGGGGCGTCGTCGTCAGGATCTGTGGGTCGCCGGGCCCGGGCACCCGCGAATCGTGACGGGAACCGGTACGGCTACCAGCCGGGGCTGCCCTGGCACGCGACGCCGAGGCCGTTGAAGCCGATGTTCGGGTCTTTGAAGAGGCGCCACGCCTCGGCGGTGTCGCCGGCGCGCGCAGCGGCATCCATCTGGTGCAGGGTGGCGATGGCGATCGGATGCCACGTCAGGTAGTCGGCCTCGTCGATGCCCTCGGTGCCCGCGGCGAGCACCTGCCGCACGGCACCGATGCGCTCGACCAGGTCGGGCGCGACCGATGGCTTCATGGTCGCGAGGATGCCGGTCTCGACGAGTGCGAGCACCGGCTGGCGGAGTGCCTCGCAGCGTGCCGCGAGCGCGTCGCTGGTCACCGGCCGGCCGCCTCGGGCCGCACGAACTTCTCTTTCGGCGTGCGCTTGCCCGCGCGGAACGCCTCCAGCACGACGTGCGGCGCGACCGCGGATGCGGCGAAGAGCGCGCTCTCGTCGGCGGCGACGTAGATCGAGCCACCGCCGCGCGTGCCGCTCACGACCACGACCGCGTCGTCGTCGGGCAGCAGCCGGAACCCGGGGTCCACGTCGGGCTGGATGCGGCGGAACAGTTCGGTGCCCACGTCGATCAGGCGCTGCTGCTCGGCCGTGGGCTCGCCTTCGACGAACGCGCTCTCGGTCATGCGTCCCACTCTATCGACGACGGCGCCCCGAGACATGGGGAGGACTGCCCGTCGGAAACCTCCCACGCGACCAATACGCTTGGAGGCATGTTCGACGACCTCCGGCGCCAGCTCGACGACCGACGCGTGCCTCACCGGGCCGTACGCCTCCCGGGCGACGAGGCGCCCCCGCTCGAGGGCGCGCTCGCGATCGTGCCCGACGACGGCGGGTTCGACCTCGTGACGATCGACTATGGGCGCACGGTGCCGCTCGGACGGGCGGACGACGAGAGCTCGGCCGCGGCGCTGCTGCTCGACTACCTCGACCGTCCGCTGCCCGCGCCGCGGCGCATCACGGGCGACGAGTACCGCGCACTCGCGGCCTCGACCGCGGCCCAGGCCGACGAGCTGCGCCCGCGGCTCACCGAAGGGTCGCTGCTGATCCAGCTCCCAGCGGGGCTCGCGGTCGACCGCATCGGTGCGCTCGACGGCGTGATGCTCTTCCCGGCCGAGACCTCGGTCGAGGAGCGCGCGCTCCCCGCGACCGCGCTCACCGATGACGCGCATCTGCACCGCTTCCTCACCGCGGCCGACGTGCTCGTGCGGGCCGAGATTGTGGCCCCGTGGTTCGGTCAGCCCGGTGGTGGCGTGCGGTTCACGCTTGCCGAGGACTTTGTGGGTGTCCGCGACCTGGTGGTCGGCGGTGCCCTGGAGCGCGTCGAGGTCGACTGACCGCGTACTCGCGTTCCGCGTCGGGTCCGATCCGCACACGAGGCGCGAACGCATGAGCGCGTCGGTTCACCCGTTCGATGCCGGCGACGCCGTGTAGAACGCGGTCAGCACCGGTCCCAGGCGATCCGGGGCGGGAACATGCCCTGGGACTTCGATCGTCGTCCGCCGCGCGTCGGGCAGGTGTGCGGCGGCGACGTCGGCGGCGGCTCCGAAGAAGTCGACCGGCAGCCCCGCAGAATGCGGATCGACACTCGCGCCGGTGGTGAGGAGCACCGGCTGATGCACCTCTGCGAGCCGGGCAGCGGGGGTGGGCCGTCGCCGAGGCAGGCGGCGTCGTAGCGCAGCGTCGGCGCGAGCCCGCGCAACGCCGGCCAGACCGGTGCGGCTTCGGCGGCCGCGATGTCCCCATCGGACGAGCCGGCGAGTCGCATGAACAGGCGCAGCGCTTCGTCCCGGTCGTCGGCGTCGAGCGCCTCGGCGAGGGCGAGGGTGTAGTCGCGCCAGGCGGCGAGCATCTCGTCCCCGAGCAGGTATGGAACCTCGTGGACGCCGATCCGCCGGATCGGCACGCCGGCGGCCGCGGCCTCGAGCACGAGAGCCCCGCCCGAGGACGCTCCGAACACGTGCGCGGGTCCGCCGGTTGCGTCGATGACCGCGGCGAGGTCCTCGACCTCACGCTCGACGGCGTATGGGTCGGTGTCCCCGCTGTCGCCGCGCCCTCGGCGTCGATAGGCGACGACGGCGAACGTCTCGGCCAGGTGCTCCCCGAGGGGGATGTTCTCGCTGCCGTCGTCCAGCCCTCCGCTGACGAGAACCAGGGTGGGGCCGTCGATGCTGAGCCGGTCGTACCCGATCCGGGTGCCGTCGGCGGATGTCACGTGTGGCATACATTCGCTCCTTCGCGTTGCTCCTACTTTAGGAGTATTTGGTCGTGAATAGGAAGTACTATTGGGAGATGCGAACGTATCGCGACCTGTGCGGGATCGCTCGGGCCCTCGACATCGTCGGGGAGCGGTGGGCTCTGTTGGTGGTGCGGGAACTGCTGTTCGGACCGAAACGGTTCGCCGAGCTGCACCGTGGGTTGCCGGGCATGAGTCAGAACGTCCTGACCCAGCGGCTGCGGGACCTGGAGCAGGCCGACGTCCTGGTGCGGAGACGCGGCCTGCCGCCGTCCCCCGGTCTCGTGTACGAACTCACCGATCACGGCCGCGACCTGGAGCCGGTGCTGCTCGCGCTCGGACGCTGGGGCAGTCCGCTGCCGCCCGGCCCCGACTCAGCCGACGAGCTCAGCCCGGACGCGCTGGTAGTCGCGCTGCGCACCACGTTCGACGCGGCCGCGGTCGCCGGACTGCACGCGACCGTCCGGCTGGAACTGCCCGGCGACGCGTTCATGCTCACCGTCCACGACGGGCGATTGCAGGTCCAGCGAGGAGACGCGCCGGCCGATGCGGTGCTTGCCGCGTCGGTGCGCGTGGTCCAGGAGCTGGTCTTCGACGAGAGGCCGCTGCAGGATGCCGTCCGACTCGGGGACGCTCGCGTGAGCGGAGACCTTGCACGCATGGCCCGCATCCTCGCGAGCTTCGACGACCATCGCGGCTCCTGAGCTCGCCTGAGCCCGTCTGGACCCGGAACCGTCCGCTACGCGACCAGCGGAGGGACCGCGCGAGCCTTCGGATCGAGGAACGCCGCCATCAGCTCGGCCTCGGAAGCCCGCGCGAACCGCGCGAATCGGACCGCGTCGTTCGCCGCGGACGCACCCGACCAGAAACGCGCCGACAGCGTCGTTCCCGACTCGTCCCAGCGCAGCTCCACGGCCCCGGGCAGGTCCACGAGCTCGAACCCCGCGGGCAGGGCGGCACGATCGACCGGGACCTCGAACCTCGGTAACTGCAGTCGGTACCGCGCCGCGGCCCCCAACCGGAGCACGAGCGCGCGCCGCACCGGCGAGAGTGCGGTGCTCGACACCACGGGGCGGGCCTGTCCCCCGCGCTCGCTCGTCTCGAGCAGGAACTCGCCGTCCCGTTCGACGACGGAATCGATGAGCTCCATGTCGCTGAACCGGGCGAGCACGCCGGCACGCGGCGGCAGCGGCACCGTACGCGCCTGTTCGGCGAACGCGATCAGCGCCGGGTCGTCGAGCCCCTGCGCGTCGAACCCCTGCGCGTCCGTGTTCACGCGTCGCGCCGCTGCGCCGCGGCCGCGTCGAGGTCGGCGGCGGGCGTGCGACGACCCGAACGCCAGCTGTCGAGCATCGCATCGCGCGAGAGCGCCGACGTGCCGAACAGCAGCGTGCCGTCGTCGCCCACGAGGATCTGACTGCCGCCGAAGCCGAGCTGCCACACGTAGACGGCACCGTCGGCCGCGATCGCCTCGGCGCCGAACGGCAGGCCGGGGGTGAGCGCGTCGAGGTAGCCGCGACCGCGGGCCGCGAGGGTCTCCTGCTCGGGGGTCAGCTGCGAGGCATCCGTCATCGCCCGTCTCCTTCTCGAGGCGCCGCGGGCGCCAGCTCATCCAGGTCGCGCGGGGCGCCGCC
The DNA here is from genome assembly GCF_030866785.1 of Agromyces protaetiae. Lineage (NCBI taxonomy): Bacteria > Bacillati > Actinomycetota > Actinomycetes > Micrococcales > Microbacteriaceae > Agromyces > Agromyces silvae. The sequence goes on from NZ_CP133018.1 coordinate 3,144,969, forward strand.
CGTCTCCACGAGGAAGGCCAGGTGCTCCTTGAGCGGCCGGCGGGCCACATTGTCGACCGACTCGGACCCGCCCGCAGCGAGCGGCAAGACGAAGCCGAAGCACTCGTCGATCGCCGGCACGCCGAGCGCCGCGACCGCGTCGTCGTAGATGCTGCGCTGCAGCCTGGTCGAGTGCTCCTGCGGGTCTTCGAGGTCGGCGAAGATCATGCCGTTCGCCCGCTTCGCGAAGGTGACGTAGAAGCCGTACCGGAACATCACGAGGACGAACGCCCCGTCGTGGAGCACGACGAGGTCACCCCACGCCGTTGCGAACACCGGGAGTGCCCCGGGGTGCGACGGCAGCAGCGTGTCCATGACCGGCAGCAGAGTCGCCGGGTCGATCAGTCGCGCGAAGCCGTCGGCGCTGATCAGCGCGCCGTCGGCGGTCCAGGCATCCTCGACGCGCGCGGGCACGAGCTCGCCGTACCGTTCGACCACCTCTGGGGAGATCGCGCCGACGACCCGGAATCCCGGCTGGAAGTGCTCGTTCATACGACCTCTTCGATGATCACGTTCATGTGGATCGAGTCCCACATCGATGCTGGCACACGTTCGAGGATCGCGAGGACCTGCTCCTCGATCCGCGGCACGAAGTCGCGCTGGAAGATGCCGCCGATCGCTTGGTTCTCGGCGCCGCCATTCATGCCGCTGAGGTCGGTCGGGTCGCCGCCGGCGACCATGTCGAGCCGGTGGGTGGCGTTGAGTTCGGATGCCTCGGCTTCCGCCTGTCGCTCGGCGTCGCGCCGGCTCATCGGCGGATCGGCCTGCGCGAGCTGCTCGATGCGCGCGTCGATCCAGTCGTTCCGCATCTGCTTCTGCGCCGCGGTCGAACCGCTCACCCGCCGGTAGTCCTCGGGGTGGTTGATGAACGCGACGCGTCGCTCCATCCATTCGGTCAGCGTCATGTCGTTGAGCACGCCGCTCGCGTCGCGGAACTGCAGGTCCATCTCCGCGGGGTCGCAGTTGGCGGGGCACGCGGTCTGCAATTCGAGCGGCTCGGCGATCACGAGGCTGCCGTCGGGACCCATCGCGAGCACCGGCGGGTTGCCGGTGGTGAGACGCTCAAGCTCGGCGAATTCATCGGCCGTCGGGCCGTCGGCGAAAGGATCGGCGGTGCGGGTGTGGTCGACGTACTGCTCGAACCGTGAGGTCAACTGCTCCTCGCGCCGGTTGAGTGGCGAGCGGGCGGGGTCGCCGCCGAACTCGGCGCTCGGCGTCGCAGAGCCGGTCGCGGCGGTGCCGCCGGGCGTGGTGGTGGCGCCGGGCGTGGTGGTGGCGCCGGTCGCGGCGGTGCCGCCGGAGAACGCGGGCGGCGGGCTCACCGGGTTCCAGACCACGCCGAGGTCGGGCAGGACCGTCGCCGGGCGTGCCGCGCCGTTCGGGGTCTCCACGCCGTTCCCGAACGAGGACCACGGCTGGAGCTCGGGCGTGACGCCGGTCGCCGCTTCGACCACAGCGGGGTGGAAGCCCGCGTGACCGAACCGCACGTCGCCCATGGCGGGCGGCCAGCCCTGAGCGACGCCGGTCTGCGGGTCGAGGGTCAGGATGGTCCCGTTGTGGTTGTACGCCACGAACCAGTGGCCCATGCCCGAGTTGCGGACCACACCGACGACGGTGTGCGAGCCCGGGCCGAGGTGCAGCAGCGTGGCTTCGATCTGGCCCGGCGTGAGCACGACCTGGGGCACGCCGGTGTCGGCCTCCATGCCCCCGACATCGCGCGAGCTCACGTCCGCCTGCGCGGTCGGGTCGCCGCCGCGCAGGATGCTGTTGAGCGTCGACGCGGTGGAACCGCAGTTGACCGAGAACGGCGAGTGGGGGTCGCCCGTGAACTCCGGGTTCACGTTCCGGTCCGTGACCACCTGCACGACGTCGTCGCCCGGCATCGTCGAGGCGTTCGCGCCGGGGTCGATCGGCAGCGACACCGGGTCCGGCTGCGCGGGTGCGGATGCCGGCGGCGTGCTCGAGGCCGGGTCGTCGGCGCCGAACGCGGTCTCGGTTCCGGGCGTGTCCGCGGCGGTCGGGGCGGTGGTGCCGAACTCGGTCGTGCCGGCCGGGTGCGCCGGGTCGATCGGATCGGTCGAGGTGCCCGGGTCGGCCGAGGTTGTCGTGGCCGGATCCGCGGAGGTCGCAGGCGACGTCGGCGAGTCGGCCGTCGTGGCCGAGTCGGCCGTCGTGGCCGGGTCGGCGGAGGTCGCGGGCACCGACGGCGAGGTGGCGGGGTCGACCGGTCCACTCGGCGTGGCCGGGTCGGCGGAGGTCGCGGGCACCGACGGCGAGGTGGTCGGGTCGACCGGTCCACTCGGCGTGGCCGGGGATGTCGCGTCCGCCGGGACGGGCGACGGGTTCGATGGAGCAGACGGGTTCGAGCCCGAGGCCGGGTGCGAGCCTGCCGGCGGACCCGCACGGTCGGGGTGCGCACCGGCCCCCGCCCCGAGCCGGCCCGGGTCGGGCAGCGTCGGCGTGTACTGGCCCGCTGCTCCGTCGACGTCGGTCCGCGTGAGCACGCCCGCGTCGATGAGCTGGTCGACGGTCATCGGGCGGCCGCTCGGGTCGAGCACGCGCACCTGGAGTCCGCCCCCGGGGTGGCCGAACGCGGGCGCGATCTCGGAGACCTCGACCCGTACGCCGGGCGGCAGGTTCCCGCCGAACTCGTAGATCGAGTACGGGTCGCTGAGGTTGCTCGGCGGCAGCGACCGATGCTCGAAGGGCGTACCGGGCAGCGAGAAGAACCCGCCGCCGGGGCCGCCCATGCGGTCGAGCTGGTCGCCGTAGTGGGCGATGAACTGGTCGAGGTCGTCGAACTCGACGAAGGAGCCCTCGGTGCCGCCATCGTTGCCCGGGTAGACCGGGAACCCGTCCTCGTTCGTGTACCGGGACTCCCACTCGGCGCGCGTGTAGGGCGTGCCGTCATCGGCACGGCCGTATGGGGCGTCCGGGTCGGTGATCAGGTGCGAGATCTCGTCGGGAACCGTGCCGGGGTGCGCGAACGGGTCGGCGAGCGAGCCGCTCTCCCCCGGGGTGCGCACGTCGCCGTAGTTCGGATCGAGCGGGTTGTGGGTGACGCGGTCCTCGACGCGTTCCCAGCCCGGGCCGTGGTCGGCGCCCGAGAGCACCGGGTCGCCCATGGACTCGTCCCAGGGCGTGGGCGCCGGGTCGGCGTCGGTGCCCGACCGCGACGGGTCGACATCAGTGGCCGGCGACGTCGTGCCGTTGGACCCGAAGCCCGGCTCGGATGCGGACGGGGCCGTGACGTTCGGCGTGGCCGGGGCGGCGGGCGCGCTCGGCGCAGCCGGGCCCGAGGCCGGCGCCGACGGGGCACCCGGCGTGGTCGGGGCGGCCGGCGCACCCGGGGCCGTGGCGCTCGGCGCCGCCGGCGCACCCGGCCCACCCGGCGCACCCGGGGCCGTGGCGCTCGGTGCCCCCGGCGCACCCGGCGCACTCGGGGCGGTGGCGCTCGGCGCCGCCGGCGCAGCCGGCGTCGTCGCGTCCGGCACCGTGGGCGCGGTCACCGCGACGTTCGGCTGGATCGCGGTGGGCTGGGCCTGGTCGGGCTGCGACGCGTCAGGCTCGGTCGCGTTCGGGTCGGCCGCATCCGGCTCGGTCTTCGGCGGGTTCGGGTCGACGACGTCCTCGGGCCGGATCGACGCGTCCCAGTTGGTCGCATTGGGCTCGTTCGGCGGCCACGGGCTGCGGTCGCCGGTCTGCGCGTCGAGGACCCAGACCTGGTCGCCGTCGAAGTAGGCGTTGAACCAGTGGCCGTCGCCGGACGACCGGTCGATGCCGACCACGCAGTGCGAGCCCGGGCCCATCGCGCGGAGCGACGCCTCGACCCCCTCGGGGCTCATGGGGGTCTGCGGGTTCCCCGTGCGGGCCACCATCTCGGCGGTCGAGAGCGTCGAGCCGCCGGGCGCCTCCGACACGGGGTGCCCCGTGAGGAAGTCGTTGAGGTTCGACGACGTGTGCCCGCAGTTGGTCGCGAACCCGTTCGACGGGTCGCTCCAGTCGAAGTTCGGGTTGATGTCGGTGAGCGCCTGATCGATCTCCTCGATCGTGCGGCTCGACTCGTTGTTGGCCTGGCCGTCTTCGGCGGTCGGCTGGTCGCCGTTCGGCTGGTCCGCATTCGGCTGGTCCGCGTTCGACTGGCCGGATGCCTCGGGCGAGGCGCCGTCGGGCTGGCCGCCGTCGGGCGGGCTCGTGCCGTCGGCCGGGCTCGTGCCGTCGGCCGCGCTCGTGCCGTCGGCCGCGCCGGTGCCCGGTGCGTCGGCGGAGGGCGAGCTGGGTGTGGCGCTCTGCGGCTTCGGCGCGGTCGGCGCGCTGCTTCCTCCCGTGGAGGGCGTCAGGAACGAGGGCCGTGCGACGGCCGCGATTCCGGCTGCGGCGGCGCCGCCGACGACGGCGAGGTCCTCGGGCGCAGGTGCGTCGGCACCGTCGGGGTTGGTGCCATCCGTGTCGGGGTTGGTGCCCTCCGCATCGGGGTTGGTGCCGTCCACGTCAGCGGCCGGACCATCGGCGTCGGTCGACTGCGTGGGCGAGGTGGGCGCGTCGGCGTCGGCCGACGGTGCGGAGCTCGCGGAGGAGGGCGACGTCGCACTCACCGGGACACCACCGGCCGGGGCGTCGGCGCTCGGAGCGGTCGGCGCGTCCGCCGAGGGAGCGGACGGCGCGTCCGCGGACGGCGCCGAGGGCGCATCGGCTGCGGGCGCGCTGGGCGCGTCCGAGCTCGGGGCAGACGGCGCATCCGCACTCGGCGCACTCGGCGCATCCGCAGACGGCGCACTCGGCGCATCCGCAGACGGCGCACTCGGCGCATCCGCAGACGGCGCACTCGGCGCATCCGCAGACGGCGAACTCGGCGCATCCGCAGACGGCGCACTCGGCGCATCCGCAGACGGCGAACTCGGCGCATCCGCACTCGGCGAACTCGGCGCATCCGCACTCGGCGAACTCGGCGCATCCGCACTCGGCGCACTCGGCGCATCCGCACTCGGCGAACTCGGCGCATCCGCACTCGGCGAACTCGGCGCATCCGCACTCGGCGCACTCGGCGCATCCGCAGACGGCGAACTCGGCGCATCCGCACTCGGCGCACTCGGCGCATCCGCTCCCGACGGGATGTCCGGCGTGCTCGGCGCGCTCGGCGCGTCGAGCGTGACGCTGCTGCTGTCTGGGCTCGACGGGAGGTCGACCGAGCCGCCGCCGTCGCCCGCCGACGAACCGCCCGCGTCGCCCGCGCCGGGCGTCGGTGCGTCACTCGACACGTCGACGGCGCCGCCGCCGCCGGCCTGGCTGGATCCGGCACCGCCGGCACCCGGGGTGGGCGCGTCGTTGGAGACGCTGACCGCGGAGCTCGGCCCGGCGCCGTTCGCCGCGTTCGCACCGGTGCCCGAGGCGCCGGGGATGCCGCTGACGTCGGGCCGCGCGCCCGAACCGCCGGGGCCGCCGGCCGCGCCCGGCCCGCTCGCGCCGGAGGGCGACCCGGCGCTTCCGCCCGGGCGACCCGAGAGCGCACCGCCGAGCAGGGCGCCCGCGGCCATCGAGCTGAGCGGACTGAACGGCGTACCGTTCAGCGACGACTCGGCGAAGCCGCTCGCGAGGCCGTCGATCGCACCGCCGCCGGTCTCGACGCCGATGTGCGTGACCCGCCGGATCACGTTGTTGTTGACGCCGTTCGTGAGCAGGCGCCCGCCCGCACCGGAGACGGCGCCGCCCGCGCCGCCGCCGATCGCCGACGACAGCGCGGCGTTCAGCACGTTCTGCGGCTGGTAGGTCGGGTCGAGCGCGCCGCGGACCGTATTGAACGACACGGTCGTGATGCCGCTCGCGAGGCCCGCCGAGAGCGCCTCGCGGGCGACCCGGATGCCGCCGCGGATCGCCATGCGCGCGGCGCGCAGCGCCATCATGATGAGGGTGCGGAGCTTGCGGCACAGCGCGGCGATCTTCAGCGCCCAGCGCGTGACCGTGAACATGATCTTCGCGGCCATGGCGGCGGCGCCGGCACCGAACGTCACCGCGCCGAGGAGTGCACCGATGCCGATCTCGAGCGCGATCTCGACGGCCATCTGCGCGACGAACCAGCCGATCTCCTCCCACGCCTTGTCGACCGCCTCGCGCATGCCGGCCGCGAAGCCCGCCATGGAACCGGCGCTCTCGGCCACCCGGCCGAGCGACGTGCTCAGGGAGGCCTGGCAGGAGAGCATCTTGCCCTGCTGCGGCAGGGTCATCGCCGAGACGTTGGTAAACGCCGAGTCGATGCGCCCCTGCGCGCGGCCGAGCGCCCCCGACAACTCGTTCCACGCGGACTCGGCGGTCGAGAGCTTGCCCCGGTCGGCGGAGGGCAGCATGACCCCGAGCGTCGCGAGCGCGTCCTTCAGGAAGTCGCCGAACTCGCCGAGCGGACCCTCAGGGCCCTTGCCGAGCGAGGACGCCACCGATGCCGTCGGCGGCACGATCGTCGGGTTCTCCTCGGGGATGCCCGACGACGCCGCCGGCTTGAATGCGCCGACCAGCTGAGCGCCGTCATACGCGCGGCCCGAGTTGCCGAGCGCGGCGTCGACGATCCGCAACGAGTTGGCCACGCCGAGCGCGGCCTTCAGCACGTCGACGGCGTACGTGTCGTAGCCCGGCTCACCGTCCTGGCCGTTGGCGAAGACCTCGGCGGACTCGTCGTCACCGGCCATGCCGCCGGTTCCGCCGAGCGCCGACTCGCAGGCCCGAGCGGCCTGCGAGATCGTCTGCGCGATCGAGTGCAGTGCGACGCCATCGGCGGCGAGCCGTGCGGCATCGAGCTGGACCTGCGACATGGGTCGTCTCCCGGAGGGTCGTGTCGGAAAGCTGGGGTGAAGCGGGGCGAGGTGTGCGAGGCGAAGCGGTGCGCGTTACGCGCTGAGGCCGCGCTGCAGATCGGACCACGCCGTGTCGAGCGACTCGATCGTCTCGGTGTACGCCTGGTGCGCACCCTCGACCTGGTCTTGCAGCGCTTCGGCGGCCTGCGTCATCGCCTCGGCGCCGAGCTGCCACTTCTCGAACATGCTCAGGAAGTTCGCCATCGCGGGTCCCTGCCACTCGGCGGGGAGCATGTAGGCGAAGCCGCTCGCGCCCTGCTTGAGCGCTGAGCAGTACGTGACCAGCTCGCCCAGCATGTCGGCAAGGGCCTTGAGGTCGGCGGTGTCGGCCTGCTGTTCGGCCATGTCACACCTCCCTGCTGATCACGGCCGGCTGGGCCTCGAACGTCGGCACGCCGTCGGCGGTCGGTGCCGCTCCCGACTCGCCGCCGGCGCCGTCGGAGCTGTCGGAGCCGTCGGAGGCCTCCGTGCTGTCGGCGCCCTCGGCGCCCTCGGCCTCGGCGTCGGCATCGTCACCGTCGGCGGGGCCCTTCGACTGCTGGCCGGCCGACGGCCGGCCGAGCGCGCCGCCGAGGAACGCGGCGCTGCCGCCGCCCGCCTCGTCACGACCGAAGAACTCGGCGATGTCGTCGGCTCGTTCCTCACCGCGGTCCACCTTCGCGCCGAGTGAGCCGGACGTCGCCTTGATCGCGGCGACCGACTGCACGCGCCCCGTGAACGAACGCTGCGTGCTCGACTCGTTCGTGGTGTAGGAGCCGTCGGCCGCGATCAGCCCGGCCTGGAGCGATGCGAGCGACTGTCGCACGAAGCCCGCGGTCGACATGAACGTCGCCCAGCCTTCGGCGAAGCTCTCCGCGTCCTCCCCACGCCAGGTCACGTCGACCGTGCCCTTGACCTGTGCGTCCACCGTCGACAGGTTCGTGTCGAACGTCGACAGCACCGTGCCGAGCAGCGCCGAGACCTCGCTCAGCGCGGCGGCGCGGACTCTGAATGAGACCACGAGCTCCCCTTCTCACCGAGGCCGGCGACCATGCGCCGCCGGCCGTGCCGATCCAGCTGGAACGTCAGCCGTTGAACGTGCCGGCGATCGCGTTCTCGCTGTCTTCGTACGAGAGCGCGGCCTGGTTGAGCAGGTCGGAGATGCCCTGCAGCGACTCCTTGAGCTGGAGACCAGCCTGGTCCCACTGCGAGTAGAGCTCGTTGAAGCTCATCGACGCGCTGCCCTGCCAGTCGCCCGAGATAAGCCCCTCGACCAGCGACTTGAGGTTGGACAGCTGCGATTCGATCGACTGCGAGCCGCTCGAGAGCTGCCCGGCGACGCCGGCGAGCGAGTCGGATGTGACGCGGATCTCCGCCATGGTTTCCTCCAGAGATGGATGCCGGTTGGAAGGGAAGTAGGGACTGCCCTCCGGATAGCTCACACGTTACCGGCTTCCCCGCGCGGGGCCGATGGGGAGAACTCCCCGTCTGGATCTGGTAATGCCAGACGGGCCGCCGTCGCGCCACTTCCGGCGCCTGTGCGCCAGCCAAGATGGCGCAGAGCGCGGCGAAGTGGCGCGGAGCGCCGAGGCATCCGCTCAGGCGGAGCGCCGAGGCATCCGCTCAGGCGGAGCGCCGAGGCATCCGCTCAGCCGGAGCGCCGAGGCATCCGCTCAGGCGGAGCGCCGAGGCATCCGCTCAGGCGGAGCGCAGCTCGAAGCTCAGGTCGCCCAACCAGACGGTGTCGCCGACGGCCGCAGGGACCCGCGTTCCCGCCGCCTCGAGCGGCGTCACTGCGCCGCCCCGTTCGAGCCGCGACCCGTTCGCCGAGCCCGCGTCGCCGATGAGCACGACCCCGTCAGCCACCTCGAGGAAGAGGTGCACGCGCGAGACCGACCGGGTGTCGTCCTCGACCTCGACGGCGCGAACGCCCATGGCGAGGGCGGTGTCTGCGGGCTTCCGGCCGATGACGGCGGCCCCGGTGACGACCACACGCTGCCCGGTCGAGAACGCCAGCTCGACGCGCTCGATCGGTGCGGCGGTCTGCGTCGCGACCGGGGCGGGAGCCGCCTCCCGCGCGGCCTGCTGCTGCCAGGGCAGCGTGCGCGGCAGCGGCACGGGCTCGACCGAGGCCGGGCGGGCCGCCGGCGGAGCATCCGTTCGCGGTGCCGCAGCCTGTTCGCGGGGCCGCGCGAACTGCGCGGGCACCGGCGGCCGCAGCGGTTGCTGCGGGATGAGTTGACCGCACTCGACGCAGTACATGCTGTTCGGCTGCAGCGTGGCATCGCAGTAGACGCAACGGGCAGAAGCCACAGAGAGGTCCCTTCAGGAGGAGTGTTCGCGTGAGTGAGCGCCGGGCCAGTCTAATCGCGTCGCGGAGGCACGCCTCCGCGTGCGGCGCGACGAGTCGTCGGGACTCCTGGACGACACGCCGCGCACCGACGTCCGAACGCGGCGCGTCGGTCGATCGTGCCGACGACTCGCGACGCGATCACTGCCGGATGTCGGGTACGCGCACGGGAAGCCAGCCCGACGAGGTCGTCAGCACCGCGGAGCCCGGCGTCCCGCGCCCGAGCAGGAACTTCGGGATCGGCGTGCCCACCGCCTGCGTGCCCATGATCGACGACTCGGGCCGGAGCACGAGCGCGCGTCGCGCGCGCTTCGCCTCGACGACCGGACCGCCGAACAGCGTCGACAGCGACTCGGAGTCGGCCGACACGATGAACGCCACGCGATGCTTCACGCCGGTCAGGGCATGCTCGATCGGCGCGTTCTTGAACACTTCGGCGTCATCGACCACGACGGTGACGAACTCGCCCACCCCGTCGAGCACCCGCTCCAGGTCGGGCGGCGCGGTGTCGCCCGCGGTGATGACCGGGACCCCGTGCCCCGCGGCGACCTCGGTCAGGATCGACTCGCGCGGCGAGACGACCACGAGCGGCGTCTTGCGCCAGGCCAGCTGGTGCACGATCGCGGCGAGCGCCGACGAACGACCCGACTTGCGTCCACCGGTCACGACGAAGCCGCCGTCGGCCGGCCAGTCGATCGTGAACCGCGAGAGCAGGTCGCCGCCCACGGCGACGACGGGCCCTTCCGGCGCGCCGGCCTCGCCGAGCGGGAGCTCGTACGACGCGGTGAGGGCGAAGTGGCCGGGCAGCGGGTCGACACGGAACGGCCGCGGCAGCTCCTCGAGCTGCGCGAACTGGTCGAAGTGGTCGCGCACCTGCTCGACGATGCGACGGAGTGCCGCGGTCTGCGCCTCGCCGCTGGTGTCGCGCACGAGGACCGCCAGTTGCGCCTCGGTGCCGGCGGCGCCGAACAGCACGCGGCCGGGCGGCAGGTCGGTGGGCACGTCCTTGGCGAGGATGCCCGCCGTGCGGTAGTCGGAGAGATCGCGCAACGGCAGCACGTACTGCTCGTCGATGAACGAGGTGATCTTGTCGCCCGAGATGCCGCGGTCGCCCGTGAGCAGCACCCGGACACCCACGGCCGGTCCCTCTCGGAGCACCCGCATGAACTGGTCCCGGAACGTCACGAGCTGGTCGGCGTTCATGGTCGACAGCATGCGCTCCCAGCCGTCGACCGTGACGATCGCGTACGGCAGCCGGTCGGCCTCGGCGACCTGCGCCCGCTGTTCCGAGATGTGACCGACGCCCGCCGCGGAGAGCACCGCCTGGCGCCGCGCGAGCTCCTCGAGCAGCCGCTGCACGAGGCGCGGCAACCGGTCGGCGTCGAGCTGGGTGACGACCGCGCCCGTGTGCGGCGCGTCGACCAACGGGAGCAGGGCGCCGTTGCCGAAGTCGAGCACGTAGACGTGCAGGTCCGCCGGGGAGTACACCTGCACCAGCTGCGCGAGCACGGTGCGCAGGGCAGTCGTGCGCCCCGACATCGACCCGCCGATGAAGAGCAGGTGCGAGCCCGAGGGCAGCTCCCAGGTGAGGCTGCGTTGCGACTGCTCGCCCGGGACGTCCTCGAGCCCCAGCACGATCGCCTGGTCCGGCACCGGCTGATCCTGGAACTTCTCCAACGGCAGCACGGTCGGCAGCGGCAGCAACCACGGCGACGGGTTCTTCGGGATCCCGAGCTGCTGCGTCGCCGCCGTGATCAGGTTCACGAGCGCACGCAGGTCGGTGTCGTCGTGGTCGGTGTGCTGCGATGAAGACGAGGCGGCAGCCTTCGGGTACTTCAGCGGGTACCCGAGCCCGTCCCAGGTGAGCTCGGCCTTCCGCGGCAGCACCCGCACGGACCGCTGCACGCCCGGCCGGATGCCGGCGACGCGCGCCGTCTGGAACGCGACGGGCGCCGCCGAGGGGCCCGTGCGCACGTAGCCGCGACCGGGCGTCGACGGGCTGATGAGCGCGGCCTCGCCCGAGCCGAGGATGTCGGACGAGTCGGTCCGGTCGGTGACCCGCAGCGCGACCCGGAGGTTGATGTTGGACTGCATCTCGGGCGTCACGACACCGGCCGGCCGCTGGGTGGCCAGCACGAGGTTCACGCCGAGCGAGCGGCCGACGCGCGCGATGCGCACGAGACCGTCGATGAACTCGGGCAGCTCGGTGCGCAGCTCGGCGAACTCGTCGATCACGATCATGAGCCGGGCGAGGCCGCGCCGCGCGGCGGTGTCTGCGTCCTTCGCCCACGCCGAATCCACGTCTTTGGCGTTCATGTCGCGGAGCACCCGCTCACGGCGCTTCAGCTCGGCGTCGAGCGAGGCGAGGGCGCGCTCGGTCTCGCGCGCGTCGAGGTTCGTGACCATGCCGACGGTGTGCGGCAGCCGCTCGCAGTCGGCGAAGGCCGACCCGCCCTTGTAGTCGACGAGCACGAAGTTCAGCGCGTCGGGACGGTTCGCCATCGCGAGACTGATCACGAGCGCCTGCAGGAACTCGGACTTGCCCGAGCCCGTCGTGCCCGCGACGAGGGCGTGCGGCCCGTCACGGCTGATGTCGATCGCGAACTCGCCCTCGCCCGTGGCTCCGACGATCACGAACGTGTTGCGCGGCTGCGTCGACCAGCGGCGCACGATCGGCTCCGGGTCGTCGAGGTCGAGCTTCATGAGGTCGGCGTAGCGCACCGCGGTCGGCAGCATCGCGTCGTCGCCGACGCCGCTGACGTGCTTGATCGAGCAGAGGCTCCGCGCGATCTCGTCGCAGCGCGGCACGGACATGCCGTCGAGGAGCACCACGGGGTGGTAGTCGGTGCCGGTCTCGACCCGTGCGACCGCCGGGTCGGCCGGGTCGATCACGACGACGCTCTTCGCCTCCTCGGGCAAGCGTGAGCGATCCCGGTCGAGCGCCACGAGATGGATGCCGTGCGCGGCGCCGTGCTCGAGCAGCGGCACCATGCCCGGCAGCATCCGGTACTCGCGCGCACCGTCGACCACGACGAGGATGTCGCTCGGCGGCTCGGCGCCGCGATGCCCCGCGACGCGGATGCGGTGCTCGAGGGTGACGCCGAGCTCACGAAGGCGCTCGCGCCGGGTGTCGTCGGTGTTGCCGATCGTCGCCGGCGTGCCGGCGAGGGCCTGGGCGTGCGGCAGCCAGGCCGCCCAGCTCCACTCCCCCTCGGCGTCGTCGGGGCAGATGATCACGAGTTCGGCGTCGCGCGGCGAGCGCAGGGTGGCGAAGCCGGCGACGATGCTGCGGGCGACGCTTCGCGCCGCGTCGTCGGGCCCGGCGATGCCGAGCGCGCCGGCGCGCAGATCGGGCGCGACCGGAGCCGGCGCGACGCCGACGCGGCGCGGCGAGGTGCGGTCCTTGCCGCCGCCTTCGAACCGGACGTCGAGCGCGACCTCGGCGACGCCGACCCGCACCGCCATGGCGTCCGCATCGGCGCGGCGACGCTCCCAGAGCCGGCTGAGCGGCCGGATGGCGATGTCGGCGATGACGACCGGATCGGGCAGCCGGAACCAGGTCTCCAGCCGCTGCAGCTTCGCGAGCTCGACGATGCGGCGCTCGGCCGCGTGCACGTCGTCGATCCATTCCTGCTCGGTCTTCACGCCCTTCTTCTTCGCGAGGCGGCGGTTCGTGAGGAACGAGCCGATCACCATGATGGGGCTCGCCGCGGCCATGAGCAGCATGATGGCGCGGCCGAAGACCACGGCCATCGTCACACCGAGCACGACCGGGATGATCGCCGAGAGCCACGGCATGGGCGACTCGTCGGGGTCCTGCGGCTTGTCCCCGGGGAGCGCGACGACCGGCTGCTCGGCCGCGGGCCGGATGCGCGACGGGCGGTTGAACCCGCGGTCGCCGAAGGCGTCGGCGGTGAGGTCGGCGTCGGTCGCGGGCGCGATACCGAGCCTGAGCACGTTCGATCCGAGCTGCACGAGGTCGGCCGGCACGATCGTCGCGGTGCCGTCGACGAGTTCGCCGTTCACCCACACCTCGGCGCCCTCGACGGGCGCGACGGTCGCGGTGAGCGGCGCGATGCGGCCTTCGGCCGCGACCGCGTCTGCGATGGTCACGGTCGCGTGGACGGCGGCCAGCGCCGGGTCGGCGATGGTGAGCGTCGCGGATCCCCCGCTGCCGATGCCGACCGCCACGCCGCGGCCGACCGGGAACGATTCACCGGCGAACGGCCCGCCGACGAGCTCGAGACGGAGCGTGCCCGGCGCGAGATCGCCGGTCGTGCGCGCGGGAACGGCCGACCCCGAGCGCAGGGCGCTCTCGGCGAGTGGCGCCTCCGGCGGCGCGGCGTCGAGCGCTGCGGCCTCGACGCCGAGCGCGTCGGCGACCTCGCCGACCGTGGTGGCCTCGTCGGTGTCGAGCAGCCATGACCCCCGCGGGCCCTCTGCGACGTCGTCGAGCGTGAGTCGAAGGCTCATGTGTCCTGCCTCTCGTGGAACGTCATCGTGCCCCCACTCGGTCGAGCGTCGCGATCAGGGGGGTGAAGATACCGGATGCCTCGTGGTGCTCGGCCGGCACCGGCGGCACGAACCAGGTGACGATGCCCTCGTCCTGGCCGGACGGCGGCGCGGTCGCGGCCGGGCCGACGGCGCGCGGGCCGTCGGCGTCCTCGGGTATGAGTGTCACCGAGGCGGTCGCTTGTTCCCCGCCCGCGGCGAACTGCACCGAGAACTGGTCGACGACGCCCGACGGCCCGCTGTAGCTCGCGGCCTCGTCGTCGCACGACACCCGGCCGTGCACCGCGGCGCCGCACCCGACGAGCACGACGTCGTCGCCGGCGAGCGAGGTGACGAGGTCGCTGAGGTCGACGACGGCCGTCCCGTCGGCGGTGGCCGCCGCAACGAGGTCGATCGTCACGAGCGGCGCGACGGTGGACCGGTAGACCGCCGTGTGCACCGTCGCCCCCGCCGACCACGATCCGTAGTCGTCGGCGAACCGGAATCCGATCTCGGCGGGCCCGGAGTATCCCGCCGATGCGCGGAAGACCAGGTGGGTGGGCGTGGCCCACACCGAGCCGGCGGCGGCCGGATCGACGCCGAGCGCCTCGAGCCGGCCGCCACCGGCGCACACGACGCACTCGAGTCCGAGCTCGGAGACCGGCATGCGCAGCAGGCTTCCCGCCGCCACGGGCCAGACGGCCGCGGCGGGTCGAACAACCGGGATCTCGGGGCCTGCAAGCCGCACCCGGTAGCCGACGGTGGTCGACACCGCGTCGTTGGTCAGCGCCACCTGGATCACGACCACATCCGCATCGGGGTCGTACTCGGGCGCGGCGAGCGTGATGCGGGTCGGGTCGCAGCCCGTGACGAGCGGGCTGGCCGCTGCGACCGCCGCGCAGTCGGCGATGCGCCACGGCGGTGCCGGCTCGATCGACGCCTCACCGAGGTACGGGATCTCGACGTCGGCGGGGCTCGCGGGCTGCGGCATCGCCTCGGCGACGGCGCTCGAGGGCGCCGCACCGAGCGGGGCGAGCATGGCGAGCACGGCGAATGCGGCCGTCGCCGCGCGCCGGACCAGTCCTGCCACCGTGCCCCCACCCTCGTCGCGAATCCGCCCGGACCCACCGATATAGCATGGTACGCGGTCGATCTGCCCGGTCGACGCCGACCGGCCAGTCGACGGTGACCGGCCAGTCGAACGTGAACGATCAGGCATACGTGCACAGGCCAGGCAACCATGGGAAGGGACCAGCGATGACCGACGGCGCCGCGCCGCCCACCGTGCCGCCTGCCGCGGCCGGGCGCATTCCGCAGACGCTCGTCGGCCGCGCCCCGGGTCAGCCGTCGCTCGGCGCCCACGCGGGCGGGCGCGCGCTCGGCGCGGGGGCATCCGTACTGCCAGAGCTCGCCGAGGCGCCGCAGCGCGAGCGCCCGTGGTGGCGGCACCCCGCCTTCCTCGTGTCCATGATCACGACCGTGCTCGCCCTCGCCGCAGCGCTGACCTGGTGGATCATCACGACCATCAACGACGACTCGGTCCGCGTCGGCGGGTTGTCGCTGGCGATCGAACGCGGCAACGCCCATCTCGATTGGGACGGCCCCGACGCCGCATACGCGCTCTACGCCGTCGCCGCCGACGGCTCGGCCACCGACCTCACCCAGCTCGTGCGCGGCACCGAGGCATGGGTGCCGAGCGCGACGGGGTTCTACGACGACGCCACGTGCTTCGTGGTGCGGCCGGCGAACGTCGAGGCAGCCGTCACCCTCGACGCCGCCTCGCTCGAGGGTCAGCGCGCGGGCGGCGTGTGCGTCGCCGACGCGGCCACCTCATGATCGGCCCCGCGACGGTTCGGCCGGTACGCGGTCTGGGCATCGCACTCGCGGCGCTGAGCGCGGTCGCGCTGGCCGGCTGCTCGAGTCCGCCCCCCGCGCCCTCGGCGCCGCCCGGCATCGACCTCGAGCAGTTCGACGGTGCCGACGGCAACGGTCTGTGGCTGCTCGGCGGCGACGCCGCCGAGCGCGAGATCCTCGACGCCGTGCGTGCGGGTGGGCCGGTGCGCATCACCGGCTCGTTCACCGAGCTCGTCCAGCCCGACCCCGAGAGCGAGCCAGTACGCGGCCGCACCGTGACCGTCGACTTCCACGGCCGCGCCGACGCCTTCACCGCCGGCGTCGCGGCGGGCGATCAGCAGCTCACCGTCGTGGTCGACGACGGCACCACCCGCGTGCGCGGCAATGCCGCGTTCGCCGCGACGGTCGGTGCACCCGAGCTCGCCGAGGTGGTCACCTGCACCGTCGGAAACGATCCGACGCTCGAACGCTGGTCGCCGCTGTTCTCGCCCGCAGCGCTCGTCGAGGACCTGCTCGCCCACGTCGAGCTCGGGGTCGCCCCGCCCGACGGCGAGGGCGACACGCTCGAGGTGGTCGTCGGCACCGAGGGCTCACCGCTCGGGGTGCTCGCGGTCGAGCGCTTCGGCGCGCCACTGCCGCGGGCGTTCACGGCGGCGGATGCCTCGGGCGACGGTTCGTTCGCGTTCGCGGAGTGGGGCGTGGCCCCGGACCTCGACGCGGCCGCCGCCGCCCTCCCCTGCCCCTAAACCCCGGCCGACCCGCGACGCGTGGCGAGTCGTCGGGAGGATGCGCCGACACGCCGTCGATCGCCGGCGGGGATCGGCGTGTCGCAGGATTCTCCCGACGACTCGCAGCGGACGACGCGCAGCCCGCCGACTCGCAGCGGACGACGCGCAGCGGGCGACGCAGGTCAGCGGGCGACGGGGCGCGGGCCCGCGGCGAGCTCGCGGTCGTACGCCTCCATGGCGAGCCGGTTGCGTTCGGCGACGCCGCGACCGCGCTTCGCGATCCAGCCGCCGAACCAGATCGGCACCTCGCGCGCGATGACCCCCGCGACGATCGCGAACGGGTCGAGCCAGCGGCTGTTGACGAAGTCGATCGCCTGCTGCTGGGTGAGCTCCCAGGCGTTCACAGTGAGCAACGCTGCCCCGATGTACGAGAAGTACACGAGGACGCCGACCAGCAACCCGAACACGGCGTACATCCACCAGGCGCCGCGGTTCACGATCACGACGAGCAGCGCGAAGCCCACGAACGTCGCGATGACGGGCACCCAGTAGATCGGGCGGGTCAGGAACTGCAGGAACAGCTCGGTGGCGTCGCCGCCGGTCTGGCCGAGGAAGAGCACGTAGGCCACGGCCGCATACAGCGCGGCGAACACCGCGGTGCCGATGAGGGCCACCAGCACGCCGAAGCCGCGATTGCTCTTGGCCTTCGGCGGGGTCGGTGCCTGCACGTAGACGGTCTGCGGCGTGTGCGCCTCGGGTGCGAGAGTCGCCGCACCGGCTGACGCGCCGACTGCGGCGGGCGGCACATAGGTCTCCCGGCGCACGGTGTCGGCGGCGACGGGCGAGGGGGTGTCATCGGTCTCGCGATCGGATGCCACAGCGTTCGCACGCTGCACCGCCGCGTCGAGCCGCGACTGCGAGTCCTCGGGCTGCTCCTCGACGGGAGCACCCGGGTCCGCCGTGGACGCAGCCGCGACACCACCGGCCGGGCGCTCAGCGGAAGAGGCATACGGCTCGCCCGGGACATACGGCGGCACGTCGTCGTCGGCGTCCGGCACGGACCGGCCAGCGCCGACCGCGGGCTCGACGGAGTCGGGAGCCTGCCGGCTCGGCGCGACCACCGGGTCGACCACGGCCGTGTCGCCGGGTTCGACCGGACCGGGTGCAGCGGGCGGCGTCGTGGTCGCGGGCTGCGCGTTCGCCGACGTGCCTGTGGCAGCGTCGGCCGGCCGGTCGTCCGCCGGCTCGATGAGACCCGAGTCGAAGACGGCGGTGTCGCCCTCCCGTGCGGCGGGCTGGTCGGTGCGCGCCGCCGGCGAGGCATCCGCCACCGGCTCGGCCGCCGGCGAGGCATCCGCACCCGGCGCCACCCGCTCGCCCGGCGTCTCGACCGCCGCGTCCGCCGCGTCCGCCGCGGTCTCGCGGTGCTCGTCGTCCCGTCCGTCGCCGGTGTTGCTCATGATCGCGCTCCTCTCGGGGCGCGACCTACGCACCCGCGAATGCGCTCACTGTAGCAACGCGCGACGGCCCATCCGGGGACCTCCCCCGGCGCTTCGCCACGCCGCCCACCCAGGTCGCGCGCACATGCGAAACGGCGCCCCGGAGCGGATGCTCCGGGGCGCCGTTTCAGCCAGGCTCAGACTGGCACGACCACACTCAGCTGTAGTTGCCGGGCGTGAAGTCGTCGCTCGAGAACGCGTCGAAGTCGACGAAGCTCAGGTCGCCCTCGTTGAACGCGGCATCGTCGGAGAAGATGCGGTTCGGGTAGCGCTCCGCCTTCGCCTCCTCCGTGGCCTCGACCGTGACGTTCCGGTACTTCTGGAGCCCGGTGCCCGCGGGGATCAGCTTTCCGATGATCACGTTCTCCTTGAGGCCGACCAGCGGGTCCGACTTGCCCTCCATGGCGGCCTGCGTGAGCACGCGGGTCGTCTCCTGGAAGGACGCGGCCGACAGCCACGACTCGGTCGCGAGGGAGGCCTTGGTGATACCCATGACCTCCTGACGCGCCGATGCCGTCTTCTTGCCCTCGGTGAGCGCGGCACGGTTGATCCCGTTGTACTTCGAACGGTCGACGAGCTCACCCGGCAGCAGGTCGGTGTCGCCGTGGTCGACGACGGTGACCTTGCGCAGCATCTGGCGCACGATGACCTCGATGTGCTTGTCGTGGATCGGCACACCCTGCGAGCGGTACACGTCCTGGACGCCGTTCACCAGGTGCTTCTGCACCTCGCGCACGCCCTTGACCCGGAGGACCTCCTTGGGGTCGATCGCGCCCACGATGATCTGCTGACCGAGCTCGACGTGCTGGCCGTCCTCGACGAGCAGCGTCGAGCGCTTGAGCACGTTGTACGTGATCGGCTCGTCGCCGTTGTCGGGCGTCAGGATGACCTTGCGCTGCTTCTCGGTCTCGTCGACCGTGATGCGGCCGGGAGCCTCGACGATCGGCGACGCACCCTTCGGGGTACGGGCCTCGAAGAGCTCCTGCACGCGGGGCAGACCCTGCGTGATGTCATCGGCCGACGCAGAACCACCCGTGTGGAAGGTACGCATCGTCAGCTGCGTGCCGGGCTCACCGATCGACTGCGCCGCGATGATGCCGACGGCCTCACCCAGGTCGACCAGCTTGCCGGTCGCGAGCGAACGGCCGTAGCAGGCCGCGCAGACACCGACGGCCGACTCGCACGTGAGCACGGAGCGCACGCGGATCGTCTCAACGCCCGCGGCGACGAGCTTGTCGATGAGCACGTCACCGACGTCGGCACCCGCCTCGGCGACGACCTCGCCCTTGGCGTTCACCGCGTCAGCGGCGAGCGACCGGGCGAACACCGAGTTCTCGACGTTGGGGTCGCGGACGAGCTCGCCCGAGGCATCCGTGGTCGCGATCGGGAGCTCGAGGCCCTTCGACGTGCCGCAGTCGTCCTCGCGGATGATGACATCCTGCGAGACGTCGACCAGACGACGCGTGAGGTAGCCCGAGTCCGCGGTGCGGAGCGCGGTGTCGGCCAGACCCTTGCGGGCACCGTGCGTGGCGATGAAGTACTCCGCCACCGACAGGCCCTCGCGGTACGACGAGATGATCGGGCGAGGGATGATCTCACCCTTCGGGTTGTTCACCAGGCCTCGCATGCCGGCGATGTTGCGCACCTGCAGCCAGTTACCACGGGCGCCCGACGTCACCATGCGGTTGATGGTGTTCTCGGGGGCCGAGGCGAACTCCTCCTGCATGGCCTTGGCGACCTCGTCGGTGGCCTTCGTCCAGATCTGGATGAGCTCCTGACGACGCTCGAGGTCGGTCGTGAGACCCTTCTCGAACTGCGACTGCACCTTGCTGGCCTGCTTCTCGTACTTCGACACGATCTCGCGCTTCTGCGGGAGCTGCACGATGTCGGAGAGCGCGACGGTCACGCCGGAACGGGTCGCCCAGCGGAAGCCGGCGTCCTTGATCCGGTCGAGGGTCGCCGCCACCTCGGTCTTCGGGTAGCGCTCGGCGAGGTCGTTGACGATCGACGAGATCTGCCCCTTGCCGGCCTGCTCGTTGAAGAACGGGTAGTCCACCGGGAGCGCCTCGTTGAAGAGCGCGCGACCGAGGGTCGTCTCCATCAGGAACGGCTTGCCCTGCTCGAAGCCCTCGGGCTCAGTGCCCTCGGCGAAGTGCAGCCCCTCGAGACGGATCTTCACCTTCGCGCCGAGGTCGAGCATGTGCATGCCCGGCCGGTTCTGGTCGAACGCGAGGATCGCCTCGGCGATCGACGAGAACGCGCGGCCCTCGCCGGCGCCGCCGGCCTTCTCGGTCGTCAGGTGGTGCAGACCGATGATCATGTCCTGGCTCGGAAGCGTGACCGGACGGCCGTCGGACGGCTTCAGGATGTTGTTCGACGCCAGCATCAGG
Source organism: Agromyces protaetiae (assembly GCF_030866785.1). Classification (NCBI taxonomy): domain Bacteria; kingdom Bacillati; phylum Actinomycetota; class Actinomycetes; order Micrococcales; family Microbacteriaceae; genus Agromyces; species Agromyces silvae. The sequence continues at coordinate 3,165,141 of NZ_CP133018.1, forward strand.
ATGCGGGCCTCGGCCTGCGCCTCGACCGACAGCGGCAGGTGCACCGCCATCTGGTCGCCGTCGAAGTCCGCGTTGAACGCGGCGCACACGAGCGGGTGGAGCTGGATGGCCTTGCCCTCGACGAGCTGCGGCTCGAACGCCTGGATGCCGAGACGGTGCAGCGTGGGCGCACGGTTCAGCAGCACGGGGCGCTCGCGGATGATCTCTTCGAGCACGTCCCACACCTGCGGGCGCGAACGCTCGACCATGCGCTTGGCGGCCTTGATGTTCTGCGCGTGGCTCAGGTCGATGAGGCGCTTGATGACGAACGGCTTGAACAGCTCGAGCGCCATCTGCTTGGGCAGACCGCACTGGTGCAGCTTGAGCTGCGGGCCGACGACGATGACCGAACGGCCCGAGTAGTCGACGCGCTTGCCGAGCAGGTTCTGACGGAACCGGCCCTGCTTGCCCTTCAGCATGTCGGACAGCGACTTGAGCGCACGGTTGCCGGTACCGGTGACCGGGCGACCACGGCGGCCGTTGTCGAACAGCGCGTCCACGGCCTCCTGCAGCATCCGCTTCTCGTTGTTCACGATGATCTCGGGCGCACCGAGGTCGAGCAGACGACGAAGACGGTTGTTGCGGTTGATGACGCGGCGGTACAGGTCGTTCAGGTCGGAGGTCGCGAAGCGGCCACCGTCGAGCTGGACCATCGGGCGCAGCTCCGGCGGGATCACCGGAACGACGTCGAGCACCATCGCGGCCGGCGAGTGGCCGGTCTGCAGGAAGGAGTTGACCACCTTGAGGCGCTTGATGGCGCGGATCTTCTTCTGACCCTTGCCCTCGGCGATCTGCAGGTGCAGGTCTTCCGCCTCGGCCGTCAGGTCGAAGGACAGCAGACGCCGCTTGATCGCCTCGGCGCCCATGTAGGCCTCGAAGTACATGCCGAAGCGGTCCTGGAGCTCCTGGAAGACCGAGTCCTCGGGCTTCAAGTCGCCGACCTTGAGGGTGCGGAAGTCCTCCCACACACGCTCGAGGTGCGCGATCTGCTCGTCGGCGGACTTGCGGACGCCGGCCATCTCCTTGTCGGCCGCGGCCTCGGCGCGCTTCTTCTGGTCGGACTTGGCGCCCTCGGCCTCGAGACCGGCGAGCTCCTCCTCCTTGCGCGCCATGAGCGTCGCGATGCGCGCGTCGCGCTGGTCGCCGATGGTCTTGATCTCGAGGCGCAGCTCGTTCTCAAGGCCGGGCATGTCGGCGTGACGACCCTCGTCGTCGACGTCGATCACCATGTAGGCGGCGAAGTAGATGACCTTCTCCAGGTCTTTCGGCGCCATGTCGAGCAGGTAGCCGAGACGGCTCGGCACACCCTTGAAGTACCAGATGTGCGTGACCGGGGCGGCGAGCTCGATGTGCCCCATCCGCTCGCGGCGGACGGAGGACTTGGTGACCTCCACGCCGCAGCGCTCGCAGACGATGCCCTTGAAGCGGACCCGCTTGTACTTGCCGCAGGCGCACTCCCAGTCGCGGGAGGGCCCGAAGATCTGCTCGCCGAAGAGCCCGTCCTTCTCGGGCTTCAGCGTGCGGTAGTTGATCGTCTCGGGCTTCTTGACCTCACCGAAGGACCACTTACGGATGTCCTCGGCGGTGGCCAGGCCGATACGAAGCTCGTCAAATGTCGTTGCGTCGAGCAATTTCTCTCCTTGAGAAGGTTCCTGAATCGTCTTCGTGCCTGGCTTAGATCTCGTCGATGTTCGACGATTCGAAGCGTGCCGAGATGTTGATGCCGAGCTCCTCCGCTGCGCGGAAGGCCTCGTCATCGGTGTCGCGGAGCGAGACCGCGGTGCCGTCTGCCGAGAGGACCTCGACGTTCAGGCACAGCGACTGCATCTCTTTCATGAGCACCTTGAAGGACTCGGGGATGCCGGGCTCCTGGATGTTCTCGCCCTTGACGATCGCCTCGTACACCTTGACGCGGCCGAGGATGTCGTCGGACTTGATCGTGAGGAGCTCCTGGAGCGCGTACGCGGCACCGTATGCCTCGAGCGCCCACACCTCCATCTCACCGAAGCGCTGGCCGCCGAACTGCGCCTTCCCACCCAGCGGCTGCTGGGTGATCATCGAGTACGGGCCGGTGCTGCGCGCGTGGATCTTGTCGTCCACGAGGTGGTGCAGCTTCAGGATGTACATGTAGCCGACCGAGACCGGGTACGGGAAGGGCTCGCCGGAGCGGCCGTCGAAGAGCTGCGTCTTGCCGCTCGAGTCGATCAGGCGCTCACCGTCGCGGTTGGGGAGCGTCGAGTCGAGCAGACCCGCGATCTCCTCCTCGAGCGCACCGTCGAACACCGGGGTCGCGACCTTGGTGCCGGGGGCCGCCTCGTGCGCGGCCTCGGGGAGGCGCTTCGCCCAGGACGGCTTGCCCTCGACCTTCCAGCCCTGCTTGGCGACCCACCCGAGGTGGGTCTCCAGCACCTGGCCGAAGTTCATGCGGCCGGGGATGCCGAGCGGGTTCAGGATCACGTCGACCGGCGTGCCGTCGGCGAGGAACGGCATGTCCTCGACCGGCAGGATCTTCGAGATGACGCCCTTGTTGCCGTGACGACCGGCGAGCTTGTCACCCTCGGTGATCTTGCGCTTCTGGGCGATGTAGACGACCACGCGCTGGTTGACGCCCGAGCCGAGCTCGTCGTCGCCGTCCTGCGAGTCGAACACCTTGACGCCGATGATCGTGCCCTGCTCACCGTGGGGCACCTTCAGCGACGTGTCGCGCACCTCGCGGCTCTTCTCGTTGAAGATCGCGCGGAGCAGACGCTCCTCCGCCGACAGCTCGGTCTCGCCCTTCGGCGTGACCTTGCCGACGAGGATGTCGCCGGGGCGGACCTCGGCACCGATGCGGATGATGCCGCGCTCGTCGAGGTCGGCCAGCAGGTCGGGGCTCACGTTGGGGAGATCACGCGTGATCTCCTCCTTGCCGAGCTTGGTGTCGCGCGCGTCGACCTCGTACTCCTCGATGTGGATCGAGGAGAGGACGTCGTCCTTCACCAGGTTCTGGCTGAGGATGATCGCGTCCTCGAAGTTGTGACCCTCCCACGGCATGAACGCCACGAGCAGGTTCTTGCCGAGCGCGAGCTCGCCGTTGTCGGTCGCGGGACCGTCGGCGATGACCTCGCCGACCTCGATGCGCTCACCGGCCGAGACGACGACCCGGTTGTTGTACGACGTGCCCTGGTTCGAGCGGTCGAACTTGCGCAGGTAGTAGGTCTGCGTGCCGCCCTCGTCGAGTTGCACGGTCACCGCGTCGGCCGAGACCTCGGCGACGACACCGGCCCGGTCGGCGGTGATCACGTCACCCGCGTCGACCGCGGCGTAGCCCTCCATACCGGTGCCCACGAACGGCGAGTCGCTGCGCAGCAGCGGCACCGCCTGACGCTGCATGTTCGCACCCATGAGGGCGCGGTTCGCGTCGTCGTGCTCGAGGAACGGGATCAGCGAGGTCGCCACCGACACCATCTGGCGCGGCGAGACGTCCATGTAGCCGATCTCGGCGGCGGGGAACAGGTCGACCTCGCCGCCCTTCTTGCGGGCGAGGACGCGCTCCTCCTGGAAGTGACCGTCGGCCTTCAGCGGCGCGTTGGCCTGAGCGACGATGAAGTCGTTCTCCTCCATCGCCGTGAGGTAGTCGATGCGCTCGGTGACCTTGCCGTTCTCGACGCGACGGTACGGCGTCTCGATGAAGCCGAACGAGTTGATCCGCGCGAACGACGCGAGGGAGCCGATGAGGCCGATGTTCGGGCCTTCCGGCGTCTCGATCGGGCACATGCGGCCGTAGTGCGAGGGGTGCACGTCGCGGACCTCGACGCCCGCGCGGTCGCGCGAGAGACCACCGGGGCCGAGCGCCGAGAGGCGGCGCTTGTGCGTGAGGCCGGCCAGCGGGTTGTTCTGGTCCATGAACTGCGACAGCTGCGAGGTGCCGAAGAACTCCTTGATCGCGGCGACGACGGGTCGCACGTTGATCAGGGTCTGCGGGGTGATGGCCTCGATGTCCTGCGTCGTCATGCGCTCGCGGACGACGCGCTCCATACGGCTGAGGCCCGTGCGCACCTGGTTCTGGATCAGCTCGCCCACCGCACGGATGCGACGGTTGCCGAAGTTGTCGATGTCGTCGACGTCGAGACGGATCTCGACGTTCTCGCCACCGCGACGACCCGGCAGGGTCGCCTTGCCCTCGTGCAGCGCGACGAGGTACTTGATCGTGGCCACGATGTCTTGCACCGTGAGCACCGAGTCCGTCAGCGGGGCCTCGAGGCCGAGCTTCTGGTTGATCTTGTACCGGCCGACCTTGGCGAGGTCGTAGCGCTTCGGGTTGAAGTAGAAGTTGTCGAGGAGCGCGCGCGCGGCCTCGGCGGCGACCTGCTCGCCCGGGCGGAGCTTCCGGTAGATGTCCTTGAGCGCCTCTTCCTTCGTGAGGATGTTGTCCTTCTCGAGGGTGAGGGCGATCGACTCGTAACCGGCGAACTCCTCGAGGATCTCTTCCGAGGTGAGGCCGAGGGCCTTCATGAAGACCGTGACCGACTGCTTGCGCTTGCGGTCGATGCGGACGCCGACCTGGTCGCGCTTGTCGATCTCGAACTCGAGCCACGCACCGCGGCTCGGGATGACGCGCGCCGAGTAGATGTCCTTGTCGCTCGTCTTGTCGGGCGTGCGCTCGAAGTAGACGCCGGGCGAACGGACGAGCTGCGACACGACGACACGCTCGGTGCCGTTGATGACGAAGGTGCCCTTCGGGGTCATGAGCGGGAAGTCGCCCATGAAGACGGTCTGCGTCTTGATCTCACCCGTGAGGTGGTTCATGAACTCGGCGTTCACGTACAGCGGTGCAGAGAACGTCTTGCCCTTCTCCTTGCACTCGTCGATCGTGTACTTCGGCGGCTCGAGCTCAGGGTTCGTGAACGAGAGCTGCATGGTCTCGCCGAGGTCCTCGATCGGGGAGATCTCTTCGAAGATCTCCTCGAGGCCGGTGGCCTCGGGCAGGTCGGTACGACCGGCCTCGACCGCCTCCTCGACGCGAGCGCGCCAGGCCTCGTTGCCGACGAGCCAGTCGAAGCTCTCGGTCTGCAGGGCCAGCAGGTCGGGTACGGTGAGGGTGTCGGTGACCTTCGCGAAGGAGAGGCGGCTCGCACCTCGTCCGTTCTTGGGGTTGGGCGTGGTTGCGTTGCGCGCAGCAGCCAAGGAAATGACCTCCGTGGCCCTTCAGGGCCGGTTCACTGTCGATGGTGGAGTGGACCCCTCAGACGGGTTGCGGATGCCGGGGACCGAGGGGTTCCGAAACTCGCAATAGCCGACCGCAATATGAAGGCAGATTGGTCTGGGAGCGCAAAGGTCAACTATATGTCAACCGACGCGCCATGTCCAGTCGGATTCTTGATTTGTTCCTGCGAGTCCGGTATAAAAGGCGCTCGCTCAGGCAAGATCCACGGATGACCCGCGAGAATCCGCCCGACTCGTGGCACGATGCCGCCATGCGGCCCTTCGAATTCGCGCGCGACGTGTTCTCCCGCGACGGCTTCACGCTGCTCGTCGACGGCCAGTCACAGTCGCACGTCGACCCCGGCGAACCGGGCCGGCTCTTCTTCGAGTACGTCCGTCGTATCGGCAACGTCATCGACGCCTTCCGCATTCCCGGCGCACCGATCCGTGCGCTGCACCTCGGCGGCGGCGGCCTCTCGCTGCCGCGCTACGTCGAGGCGACCCGCCCGGGCTCGTCCCAGGTCGTCGTGGAGCACGACGGCGCGATGCTCGACGCGGTGCTCGCCCGCGTTCCGCTCCCCCGTGATGCGGACCTCGAACTGGTCGTGGCCGACGCCCGCGACGCCGTCGCCCACCGGTCGGACGCGAACGCCGACCTCGTCATCGTCGACCTCTACACCGGGCTCGACCCACCCGCGTTCGTCGCGTCGAGTGCATTCGCCGCCGATGTGCTCGCCGCGCTCGCACCCGACGGCCTCGTCGTGGTGAACGTCGCCGACGCGGCCGGGCTCGCGCGCCTCGGCGCGCAGGCGCGCGCGTTCGTGCGCAATGCGCCGACCGCCGAGCTCCTCGTCGCGGGCGCGCCGGCCATCCTCGCCGGGGCGGAGGACGGCAATGCGATCCTCGTGGTCGCACCCGGCGGCCTGCCCGCCGACCTCGAGCGACGCCTCGCCGCGGCCGGACCCCATCCCGCCGGAGTCCTCACGCGCGACCGCCTCGACGTCGTGCTCTGGGGGTCCTGCTAAGCCGGGGTAGCGTTGCGGACATGCCCGGCCAGGACCCCTCCGACCTCGAACGTCGCCTCGGCGTGAGCGGTCACCTCGCGCGCCTCGAGGAGTCACGCTCGGCGCGCGGCGCGTGGACCCTGTACGTCGATGACACCCCGCAGTCGCATGTCGAGCTCGACCGACCGGATTGGCTCGGCTTCGAGTACGTTCGTCGCATCGGGCACGCGGCCGACGTGGTCGCGGCCGAGGGTGCCCCGATCACCGCGTTGCACCTCGGTGCCGGCGCGCTCACGCTGCCCCGGTACGTCGCCGCGACCCGGCCGGGGTCCAGGCAGCAGGTCGTCGAGCTCGAGGCCGACCTCGTCGAACTCGTGCGCGAGCATCTGCCGCTGCCCCGCGGCGCGCAGATCCGGGTGCGCACGGGCGACGCTCGGGAGGTGCTCGCGAAGCTGCCGGCGGGGCTCGACGGCGCGGTCGACCTCGCGATCGTCGACATCTTCTCGGGTGCGCGCACCCCCGCGCACGTCACGAGCGCCGAGTTCTACGGATTGCTCGTGCCGCGGCTCGCACCGCACGGCATCGTCGCGGTGAACGTCGCCGACGGCGCAGGGCTCGCGTTCGCGCGGTCGCAGGCGGCGACGCTCTCGCACGTCTTCGCGCACGTCGCCATCGCGGCGCCGCCGGCCATGCTCAAGGGCCGCCGGTTCGGCAACGTGGTCATGTTCGCATCGGCGGCCGAGCTGCCGTTCGAGACGATGCCGCGCCGGCTCGCCACCGACCCCGCCCCCGCGAAGCTCGTCGAGGGCGCAGAGCTCGAACGGTTCGTCGCCGGCGCGCGCGTCGTCACCGATGCGACCGCCGTGCCCAGCCCGCCCCCGAACCGCTCGGTCTTCCTCTCCCGCTGAGCAGGGGGCGGCCGGCGCGGGCTCCGCTGGGCAGCCGACGACCCGACCTGCGCACCGCGCGACCACGCCCACACCTCGCCGCGCCGTCGCGCACCGCGTACCGCCCACCGCCCACCGCGCACCGCGCCCGCGCCCGCGCCCGCGCATCGTCCACCGCCCACCGCCCACCGCCCACCGCCCACCGCCCACCGCGACGCGATGGAAGTCGAAAAGTGTGGAGTGCCACGCGCAGGCGCGACTTCCAACCCACTTTCCGACTTCCATCACGCGATGTGGGGATGTGGGGATGTGGGGACGCGGCGATGCGGCGATGCGGCGATGGGCGACGCCGCGACGCGGCGATGCGGCGATGCGGCGATGCGGCGATGCGACGGTGCGACAGCGCGGCGGGCGGCGACGAGACAGGTGGTGTGGGCGTCACGCGTGGCGGAAGCGGACACCCTGACCCGGCCGCAGCTGTGCGATCCGGTCGAGCGAGCTGCGCGTCGCCACGGCGATGACGGGGTAGCCGCCGGTGACCGGCCGGTCGGCGAGCAGGATCGTCGGCAGCCCCGACGGCGGCAGTTGCATGGCGCCCGGCACCGTCGGCTCGCTCACCAGCTCGCCGCCGACGCGGCGCTCGAGCGGCACGCCTTCGAGCCGCGCGCCGATGCGGTCGGAGTTGGGCGACAGCCGCCACTCCCGGTCGAACAGCGTCGTGAGCGAGGCATCCGTCACCCAGTCGGCGCGCGGACCGGCGAGAAGCTCGACGGTCGCCGCGCCGGCAGGCGGCGGGAACGCCGCCTCCTGATCGAGCGCGGGCACGGATGCCTCGGGTTCGGCGCCGATCGTGAGCTCCGTGCCGGCCGTGACGGGCTCGGGGCCGAGCCCCGCGAGCGTGTCGCGCGAGCGTGAGCCGAGCACGGCGGGAACGTCGAGGCCTCCGCGGACCGCGAGCAGGTACCGGATGCCTCGCTCGGGAGCGCCGAGCTCGAGCACCGCGCCGTCTCGAGCGCGCGCAGCGGTGTACGGCGCGATCCGCCGTCCGTCGAGGTGCACCGGCCCCCAGGCGCCGGCGACGGCGAACCACTGCTCGCCGCGGAACACCGCGCGAACGCCGCCGCCCACGAGCTCGAGCCCCGCGGCGCCGTCGGCGTTCCCGACCAGCCGATTGCCGAGCCGCAGTGCACCACGGTCGAGCGCTCCGGACTCCGCGACGCCGAGATGCGCGAGCCCGGGCCGCCCGAGGTCCTCGATCAGCGCGAGCGCGCCGGCCTGTTCGAGGACCAGCGCACGCCTCGCCGTCGTCATCGGGGCCACCCTGCGCACAGCTCCACTCGCCGAACCGTCGCACCGTGCGGGTGGGCACGCGGAACACCCGCCGATTGCCCCAGCCGCGCGGCCGACCCGACACACACGCCAGCCCACCGAACCCGCGGATCGGGCCGCAATCCCCCTTGCCGAACGGTCGCGGATGGCGAGTAAGGATCCCGGGGACCGGCCATCTGCGACCGCTCGACGACCGGGGCGGCGGGCGTGCGCGTGCCCGAGGGCGTGCGCGTTTCCGAGGGCGTGCGGGTGCGGGTGCGCGTGCGCGTGCGCGAGCGCACACGACAGGGGCTCATCGGGTGCTCCGCTCGAAGCGGACCGTCGCGCCGGGCGTGAGCAGGGCGGGCGGGTCGGCTGCGAGGTCCCAGAGAGATGCCTCGGTACGGCCGATGAGCTGCCAGCCGCCCGGGCTCTCGCGCGGGTACGCGCCGCTGAAGGTCCCGGCGAGCCCGACGGCGCCCGCGGGCACGCGCGTCCGGGGACTCGCCAGACGCGGCACGTCGAAGGCCCAGTCGTCGCTCACGAGATACGCGAAGCCCGGCGCGAACCCGATGAACGCGACCCGCCAGGTCGCGTCGACATGCCTGGCGACGACCTCGTCGACGGTCAGGCCGAGCAGGTCCGCGACCGCCGAGAGGTCGGCGCCGTCGTAGACGACGGGAACGACCACCGCCTCGCGTGCAGCTGGCCCTGCGGCATGCTCGACCGCACTCCCCTCGTCCGCCGCCGCGGTGCGCCGCACCCACGCGGCGGCCGTCTCGAGTGGCAGCCGGGCCGGGTCGACCGCGACGAGCAGCGTGCGCGCGGCCGGCACGAGCTCGACGAGACCGTCGATCGGCGCGGCGGCGAGCGCGTCGTGCAGCGCGAGCACCTGGCCGAGGCCGCCGCAGTCCACGAGCAGCGCGGCCTCGCCGCTCGGCAGGATCCGCACGCTCATGCGGTCATCCATCGGCGGCAGCCGGCCGGCACGGCCTCGGGCTGCGCGCTCCCCCGCCGCTCGTCACACGACCGTCGGAGTCGCCCGCGCCTCAGTGCCTCGCGCCCCGCCGCCGTGCTGCGACGCCCAGTCGTCGGTCGCGGAGCGCCCGACGAACGCCGCGCATCGAACCCCGCCGAGCCGTGCTCGAACCGCCCGCCGTGACTCACGCGAACGACCGGATCTCGATGCCGGCATCCTCGAGAGCCCGCCGCACCGCGCGCGCGAGCACGGCCGCACCGGGCGTGTCGCCGTGCAGGCAGATCGAGTCGACGTCGCCGCCACGCGCCAGCTCGACCGCGCGCGCCGTGACGGCCGCCGGTTCGGTGAGCACGGCGCCCGGCTCGCCGCGCGGGATGAGTCGGCCGTCGGCACCGACGCCCCGGTCGGCGAACCCCTCGCGGGCGAACGCGAGCCCCGAGGCATCCGCCGCGGTCGCGATCGCCGAGCCGGCACCGCCCAGCACCCACAGCCCGGCGTCGTACGCCGCGATCGCCGCGGCGAACCCCGTCGCCGCGGCCGGGTCATCGGCGAGCCGGTGATAGAGCGCGCCGTGCGCCTTCACGTACCGCACACGCGTGCCCGCGACCCGCGCCGCCGCATCGAGGGCGCCGAGCTGGTAGACCAGCTCAGCGCCGATCTCATCGGGGCTCGCGTCGAGCGCGCGTCGCCCGAATCCGGCGAGGTCGCGGTAGCCCGGGTGTGCGCCGAGCGCCACCCCGTGCCGAATCGCGAGCGCGACGCTCTCGCGCATCGTGAGCGGGTCACCGGCGTGGAATCCGCAGGCCACGTTCGCGCTCGAGACCAGCTCGAACATCGCCGGGTCGTCGCCCGAGCGCCATGCGCCGAACGACTCGCCGAGGTCGCAGTTCAGGTCGATCGTGGCCACCACCCTCCCATTCTGCCGCCGGGCGGGTGAGACTGGGTGCGGAGAGGGCGGAATGCGGAGACACACGAGCAGGATTCGGCGCGGAGCATCCGTCGCCGCCTCGCGCACCGCCGCGAACCTGCGCACCGCGAGCCGCAGCTCTGCCGCAGCCGCCGCGATCGCGCTCACCCTCGCGGCGTGCACGGCCGGGCCTGCACCCACCCCGTCGGCCACGCCCACGCCGGAGCCGCCGACGACCGCGCCGGCCACGCCGGCACCCGAGCCGCCGCCGGCGGTCCTGCCGGACGGCCCGGTCACGCCGATCGCGACCGGTTTGGACGCCCCGTGGTCGGTGCTGCGGCTTCCGAACGGCGGCGTGCTCGTGAGCGAGCGCGACACCGCGGACATCGTCGAGGTCGGCGCCGACGGATCGGTGCGCACGGTCACGCACCTGACCGAGGTCGCGCCCGCTGGCGAGGGCGGCCTGCTCGGCCTCGCGTGGCGCGAGGGCGACGCTGACCGCCCCGACCAGGTCTACGCGTATCTCACGGCGGCGGGCGACAATCGCCTGGTGCGGATGCCGCTGACGGGAGTCCCCGGCACGCTTGCGCTCGGCGCGCCCGAGCCGGTGTTCTCGGGGATCCCGAAAGCCGCCACGCACAATGGCGGGCGGATCGCGTTCGGCCCCGACGGCATGCTCTACGTCACGACGGGCGATGCCGGCCAGCGCGATGCGGCGCAGGATCCCGCCTCGCTCGCGGGGAAGATCCTGCGACTGACGCCCGACGGCGCTGCCGCGCCCGGCAACCCGTTCGGCACCGCGGCCTGGTCGATCGGCCACCGCAACCCGCAGGGGCTCGCCTGGGATGCCTCGGGCGGGCTCTGGGCCGCGGAGTTCGGGCAGAACACGTGGGATGAGCTGAACCGCATCGAGCGGGGAGCGAACTACGGCTGGCCGGTCGTCGAAGGCCAGGCCGGCGACGGCCGCTTCAGCGATCCGGTCGTGCAGTGGCCGACCTCGGAGGCCAGCCCGAGCGGTCTGGCCGTCGTGGGCGACACGCTCGTGCTCGCGGCGCTCCGCGGCGAGCGCCTCTGGACCGTGTATCCCGCCACGGCCGGCGGTGCGCCCGTGGCGCAACCCTGGTTCGCCGGTGAGTTCGGGCGGATCCGCGATGTCGTGCCCGGACCGGACGGCGAGCTCTGGTTCGTCACCAACAACACCGACGGGCGTGGCTCGCCGGCCGACGGCGACGACCGGCTCCTGCGCGTGCCGCTCTCACCGGTGCCGTGACGTCGGTCGCCGGGACTATCCTCATGCCATGGCGGATCTGGATCGGGTGCGGCGCTGGGCCGAGGCGCTGATCGCGCTGCACCTCGACGCGTCGGTCTGGCGCTTCGAGTTCGACCATGCCAAGAAGCGCGCGGGCCTCTGCGACTACACCGCGAAGCGCATCTCGGTCTCCCGGTACCTCGCGGCGCGGTACGACGACGACGAGATCCATCAGGTGCTGCTCCACGAGGTCGCCCATGCGCTCGCCGGGCCGCGCGCCGGGCATGGCCCGAAGTGGCGTGCGACGGCGGCGACGCTCGGCTATGTCGGCCGGCGCACCCACGACGGCGAGGTCGCCGACGAGCTCGCGCCGTGGATCGGCCGGTGCCCGGCCGGCCACGAGCACTTCCGGTATCGTCGACCAGTGCGGCCGCTCAGTTGCGGCCTGTGCCGCCGGGGCTTCGACGCCGCACATCTCATCGAGTGGCGACGACGTGAGATCACCGCCGCGATGCGCCGTCAGGCCGCCAGCTCGAGCGAGTTCGCGCGCTGAACCCGGGCGGCGTGCGGTCCCGCACTCCCGCATCGCGCTCACTGAAAGAGGATGGTCTCGTGCCCGTCTCGACCGTCTCGATCCCCGCAGGCCAGTGGCTGACGACCCCCGACGACGGGCAGCAGTGGTGGTTCGACACCGGCTCGTTCGCCCTCGACTTCGCCTACACCGGGCCGATCCTCGACGGAGCCGCCGACCGGCTACAGCACCCCGACGATCTCACCGCCTGGCTCGGCGACCGCTTCCCGATGCCCGTGGGCGCCGCACTCCCGCGCGATCTCGCCGACGCGTTGGCGCTCCGGGAGGCGGTCACGCGGCTCGCACTGGCGGCCAGCCGCGACGAGCCGCTCGCCGGCACCGACATCGACGTCGTCAACCTCTACGCGGCGACGCCCGACATCCCGCCGACGCTGCCCGGCGGCACACGGCAGGCCGGGCGGTCGGTGCAGACCGTGGGCCAGGCACTGTCGACGATCGCCCGCGAGACCGTCGACCTCGTCTCACCCGGCAACGTGGAGCGCATCCGCGCATGCAGCGCCGACGACTGCGGCATCGTGTACCTCGACACCTCGCGCGCGGCCACACGCCGCTGGTGCTCGATGCAGCGCTGCGGCAACCGGGCGAAGGTCCGCGCCCACCGCGCTCGCGCCCGCGCCGCGGCCTGAGGAGTCCGGCGACCTGCTCCGTGAGGACGCTATTCGTGCAGCCCGACGCCCGTGAGGACACTATTCGGGCACGGAATCCGTGCGAAGTCCACGAATTCCGTCCTCACGAAACCTGCGTCGACGAAAGGTGTCCTCACGGGTGCCGCGTCAGTGTGCGGCGCGCAGCACTCGCACCTCGTCGGTCGAGTCGATCGCGGACAAGGCGTGCAGGCGCTCGGGCGAGACCCCGTCGGCGAGCGCCTGGCGGCCCTGCGCCGACGCCGCGGTCAGGTGCCGCACGGCCCGCTTGAGGCCGCCGAACGCCGCACTGACGACCGCGGCCTCGGGTGACGTGTCGTCGATGCCGAGCGTCATGAGCGCGTCGACCACGGCCCCCGCGGCGAGCACGTCGGGCACGGCGAATGAGGTCCCGTCGCTCGCGGCCACGATCGCGACGTAGGCGCGGCGGCCGATCCGCTCCTGCTCGGCGAGGATCCACGCGGCCACGGCCGAAGCATCCGTCAGCCCGGCGGCGACGATCGCCGCCGAATCGGGCACGACGCTGCTCGGCAACGCGCGCGACGCGGCCGACGCGTCGGCCAGGGCGTCCACCCAGACCACGATGTCGACGCCGCCCGCGATGCGCGCGAGGCCCGCGTCGCCCTGATCGAACCGGATCTGGTACTTCCCCTGCGAGGCGGGCGGGTAGGTCGTCATGCCCTCAGGCTATCCAGGGAGCCGGTCAGCCGCCGAGCGAGCCGTCATATCGCGCAAGAGCCTCGGCGTCGTTGGCCCGTGCGGCCGCCCGGCGGGCGGCGTCGAGCGCGGCGACCGGGTCGGGCTCCTGTCGCGCGATGACGAGTTGGCGTTCGGCCTCCGCGAGCCGGGTGCGCGCCTCGGCGCCGACCGAGCCCCGTTCGACGAGCCCGCGGACGACCCCGAGCTGGCTCTCGGCGATCGCGATCGCGCCGCCGAGGGCGGTTCGTGCCCCGTCGAGTCGCCCCGACGCGCGCCGCGCCTCGGCCCGTGCCGCGTCGAGCCGGTCGCGCGCGGCCCGCGCACGGTCGCGACGCACGAACGGATCGTCCTGGTCTCCGGGACGGGTGGCGACGAGCGCGGATGCCTCGCCCACCGCGTCGCCGAGCGTCGACGCTGCGGCGGCGACCCCGGCCTCGGCCGCGTCGGGACCGGCCGAGAGCGCGTCGCGTTCCCGCCGGGCCGCGACGATCTCACCGTCGAGGGCCGTGCGCTCGGCGCGCGCCTCCTCGACCGCGGCCGCGAGCCGGAGCTCGATGCGCTCGGCGAGATCGAGGTGCCTGGCTGCGAGCTGCAGCCGATCGGCGGCGCTGCCGAGCACGGGCGCCACCGGCACCCCCGCGCCCTGCCCCGCGGCCTCGTCGAGCTCGGCGGTGGCCGCACGGATCGCGGCGTGTGCGCGGTCGGCGTCGGACCGGGCCGCGGCGAGCGCGGACGGCGCGAACCGGGCGCCGAGCCGGTCGATCGCCGCGACGGCCTCGGCGCACCGACGGCCGAGCGCCGCGACGGCGTCACGGAGGGCCGGCAGCCCCTCGGCCACCCCGCGTTCGGCGGCGCGCGCCGTGGCCAGCGAGCCCTCCGCCTCTTCGAGTACCGCGAGGGCCGACCGGCATGCATCGGCGATGCGGGCGCTCCAGGCTCGTCGATCGGCCGCGGTGTCCGGCACGGCGTCGTCGAGCCGCTGCTGCAGCAGCAGGGCCTCGCGGAGCAGACCCTCGGCACGGTCGACCGCGCGTCGCAGCCGGGCGGCGGCCTGCGGCCCGAACTGCGCCTCGGCGAACCCGATCTCGGCGCGAGCCTCGCGCACCGCCTCGTCGGCCTGCACGATGAGGCCCTTCGCGCCGACCTCGAGTGCGCGGCCCGAGTCGAGCTCGGCGCGCGCCCGGCGCGCGCCGAGACGACGCAGGCCGATGACGCCGGCCACGGCGGCGACGCCTGCCGATCCGAACACGATCAGGGAGGGCACCCACCACCACGCGTCCGCCATGCCGGGATTCTATGAGGTCTGCATGGACCATCGCCGTGAGCCGCGGGTCGGGTTGGCCGGCGCATCGGTTCGCCATACGCTCGGTGCATGCGGGTGCTCTTGAAGCTCACCCTGGACTGCCAGGTGGATGCCGCGTGGCGAGCGCTCGGCTCGCCCGCCGTGTTGCGTGAGGTCGTGGCCCCGTGGCTCGACTTCGACGCGGCCGACGGCGGCACGCTGCCGACGACCTGGAGCGAGGGGCCGCACCGGGTGCGACCGCTCATGTTCCGGCGCTGGCCG
Organism: Agromyces protaetiae; assembly: GCF_030866785.1. Taxonomy (NCBI): domain Bacteria; kingdom Bacillati; phylum Actinomycetota; class Actinomycetes; order Micrococcales; family Microbacteriaceae; genus Agromyces; species Agromyces silvae. Next base: position 3,180,197 of record NZ_CP133018.1, read on the forward strand.
GCCGGCGAAGAGGTGGTCGACATCAGCTTCCCGGGCGGGCTGCCCGACGGCGTGCGGATGCTCCGGGACGGCGGCGGCGCGGTCACGGGGCCGTTCGCGGCGTTCGAGCGCTGGGACCATCGCATGGCCGTCTCCGCGCTGCCGGACGGTCGCACGCTGTACCGCGACCAGCTGCGCGCGAGCACGGGGAATCCGGTGGCCGACGCCGCGCTCTGGTACCCCACCTGGGCGTTCTGGCAGTGGCGCGGGGCGCGGCTCCGCGCGCTGGCCCCGACCTGGCGGTTCGACCCGCCGGGAACGGCGGATGCCGGATGAACGCGTCATTGGGCGCGCTGCAGCTCGCCGACTGGCGCCGTCGCGTCTTCGGGCTCTACGCCGGAGTGCGCCAGCTCAGCGTGCACGACCCGGCCGCCGGCCACGAGTTCTGGAAGTCGGCACGCGACGAGCTCTTCGCCGGGCATCCGCAGTCCCCGCTGCTGCCCGACGACCGCGCGAACTTCACCGGCCTGACCGTCGCGCGGTACGACCCCGACTGGCGGTTCGAGCTCGAGGTGCGGCGCCCCGATGAGCCGGTGAAGCTCGTGGTCGACTCGGCGACCGACGGGGCGATCCCGTTCTCACTCGTCGGCACGGTGCGCTTGCCCTACGTCGGCACGCTCGACCTCTGGCGCGTGGTGGGCTACGCGGGCGGGCTGTTCCTGCCGGTGAAGGACGGCCTCGCCGGTGCACCCGGCGGCACGTATGGCGGCGGCCGGTACCTGCTCGACACCATGAAGGGCGCCGACCTCGGCGACGGCGCGGGCGACGACGCGATCATCGTCGACTTCAATTTCGCGTACAACCCGTCATGCGCCTACGACCCGTCCTGGTCGTGCCCGCTCGCGCAGGCCGGCAACACGCTCAGCGCGGAGATCCCGGTCGGCGAGCGGATGCCTCGCTGACGCACCCGAGCGGATGCCTCGCTGACGCACCGGGTGGATGCTTCGCTGACGCACCGGGTGGATGCTTCGCTGACGCACCGGGGACGCGAATCGTCGCTCGAGGGGCTTCTCAGCGACAGTGTGCGTCCCCGCCGGCGGTCGTTCCGAACCGCCGAGGGCGGGGCGCGTGCGGCGTTTCCCCAGATGCATCCGCTAAGCTTTCGGAGGCGAGCGCACCGAATCGCGCCGCCTGCGTCGTAGAAACGCTTCCCGGCCCGGGCATTCGTGCCCGGCCCGATGACTCTCATACGGCGAACGGATGCGCCGACCGGCGCCTTCGCCACTTCCCATCGTCGGGTCTCAGACCAGCCGCTTCGCGGCGGCCAGCGACGATGTGCACTGCCCCGAAAGGCACCATGACCGACCAGACCTTCCGCACGCTCGGCGTGCCCGCACCCCTCGTCGCGGCCCTCGAGGCCGACGGCAAGTCCTCCCCGTTCCCGATCCAGGTCGACACCCTGCCCGACACGCTCGCCGGCCGCGACGTGCTGGGCCGAGGCAAGACCGGCTCGGGCAAGACCCTCGCGTTCTCGATCCCGATGGCCGCGCGCCTCGGCGGCGCGCTGTCCGGCGGCAAACGCCGCCCCGGCCGCCCGCTCGGCCTCGTGCTCGCGCCGACGCGCGAGCTCGCCACCCAGATCGACGCCGTGCTCGCGCCGCTCGCCAAGGCCTACGGCATGACGACCACGACGATCTTCGGCGGCATCAGCCAGAAGCGCCAGGTCGACGCGCTCCGGGCCGGCGTCGACATCGTCGTCGCGTGCCCCGGCCGCCTCGAGGACCTCATGAAGCAGGGCTTCGTGACGCTCGACGCCGTCGAGATCACGGTGCTCGACGAGGCCGACCACATGGCCGACCTCGGCTTCCTGCCGGTCGTCACGCGCATCATGGACAAGACGCCCCAGGGCGGCCAGCGCCTGCTGTTCTCGGCCACGCTCGACAACGGCGTGGACAAGCTCGTCAAGCGCTTCCTGCAGAACGAGGTGCTGCACTCGGTCGACGAGGCCACCTCGCACGTCGCCGCCATGACCCACCACGTGTTCGAGGTCGACGACGTCGACCAGAAGAACGAGTTGGTGCGCACGCTCGCGTCGGGCACCGGCCGCCGCATCCTGTTCATGCGCACCAAGCACCACGCGAAGAAGCTCGCGAAGAAGCTCACCGAGCAGGGCATCCCCGCGGTCGACCTGCACGGCAACCTCTCGCAGCCGCAGCGCGACCGCAATCTCGCGGCGTTCTCCGACGGCTCGGCGAAGGTGCTCGTCGCGACCGACGTCGCCGCGCGCGGCGTGCACGTCGACCATGTCGAGCTCGTGATCCACGTCGACCCGCCCATGGAGCACAAGGCGTACCTGCACCGCTCGGGTCGCACCGCGCGTGCCGGCAGCGAGGGCGATGTCGTGACGATCTGCCTGCCCGCGCAGAAGCAGGACCTGAAGACCCTGCTGCGCAAGGCCGCGATCACGGTGACGCCCCAGCGGGTGACCGCGTCCTCGCCCGCCGTGACCGAGCTCGTCGGCGAGGTCGCACCGTACGTGAAGCCCGTGCCGAAGGCCGCGCAGCCGCAGGGCGGTGGCCGCTCGCAGGGCGCGAACGCGCAGCGCAAGCGCGCCGAACGCGACGGCGTCGGCGCTGGTGCGGGTGCCGGATCCGGCGGTGGCGGTCGTCGTCGCCGGGGCCGGGGCGGCAGCGGCAGCGGCGATGTCGCGCCGAACACGCCCCGTCGCGACCGTTCGGGCCGCCCGGCCGAAGAGCGGGCGCACGCCCCGAAGCAGGGCGCGGGCCACAGCCGCGGGGCGCAGACCACCGGCGCGCAGCGCAAGGCGTCCGGTCGTTCGACCGCGAAGCAGCCGCTCCGCGTCGGCAGCCTGGTGTCGCCGAATCAGCGCACCAACCGCCGAGCCCAGGGCTGACCCGGCCGCTTCAGCACGCCGCTGCACCGCCCGGCGCAATGCCCGGCGCGGTGTCCCGCACTGCCTGGCGCAGTGTCGCCCGAATCGCCCCTTGCCGCCCCGGCGAGGGGCGATTCGCGTATGCCGCGGTCGCGCGGTCGCACGAACGCACCCGGGCCGTGCCCCGAGAGCGCCTTCTGCGCGACACCGCTGCATGGGCGTGCGCGGAAGCGGGCCGGCGGGCCGGCGAAGGCACCAATGCGATCCGCGTGCGGCTCTGGCGGAGTCGCGGCCGAACCCACGCTCGCCACAGACATGAACGTCTGCCATATACTACTGCTCTGGTTTGACCTGAGGAGCAGCATGTCGTTTCGTACCGTCCATCGCGCCGTCCACCCCCGCACCCGCAGCCGCACCCGAGGCTCCGTGCTCGCACTCGCGGCCACTGCGGGCGTCGCACTCGCACTCGGCAGCGCCGTCGCACCGGCCTCCGCCTCACCCGCCGACGGGGCCGTCGCCCCGCTCTGGGATCCCGACCAGACGATCCACATCACGTCGGCGACGCTCGACCCGAGCGACGGCGAGCTCACCGTCGGACTCACGTTCGTGTGCCAGGCCGGGCTCGACGCGTCGGTCGAGGTCATGATCGCGCAGCCGGTCGGCGACGACCTCCTGCTCGCTCGCGGCGAAGGCGCGCGCGACGCGCTGACCTGCTCAGGCGAGGCGCAGTCGACGACGGTGGCCGTGACCTCGGTCTCGGCGACGGCGTTCGCCGTCGGGGAGGCGCTGATCGGGGCGCGGCTCGTGACCACCTCCGACATCTCCACGCACGCGCGACAGACGCCCGTGACGGCGGCCCCCTGACGCGTGCGCGTGCCGGAGCGGTGTCTACTCGGGCGACGCACTCAGCGCCCGCTTGGGCCGGCGCAGCGCGCCTGTTCCCACGGGTGTTCCGCTCCCGCCGGCCGTCGATTTCGTCTCGCGCGGGCGCTGGCTTAGTCTCAGTCGCATGAGCACCGATGCTGTTGCCACCGAGGTCGTCGTCCGCCCGATCCGCGACTCCGATGTCGAAGCCCTCGGTCGCGTGCACGCGACCTGCTGGCACGAGACGTACGACCACCTGATCAGCGCGGCCGCGTTCGAGCACCTCTCGCCGCGCCGCATGGCCGAGCTCTGGACCCACCTCGCGTCCCGCGGCGAGGAGTACTGCCAGTTCGCGGCACTCGTCGACGGCGAGATCGTCGGCTTCGTCGGCGCCGGGCCCGCACGTGACGAGAACCCGCCCCGCGAGCGCGAGCTGTACTTCATCTACCTGCTCGACGCGTACCACGGCACGGGCATCGGGCAGAAGTTGTTCGACGCGGCCGTTGGCAGCGAGCCCGTCTACCTGTGGGTCGCGAGCGACAACCCCCGCGCGCACCGGTTCTACGCGCGCAATGGCTTCACCGCCGACGGCGCCGAGCAGGTGCAGCCGTTCCTGGGCGAGGAGATCCACGAGGTCCGCCTGGTCCGCTGACCCGCGCCCCGCTGCCCGCGACCCGCGACCCGCGCGATCACACCGCACCCCGTAACCGAACGGTCGCAGATGGCGAGTGCCACGCACTCGCACCCGCCATCCGCGCCTTCTCGATGACGAGCGGCCGAGCTCAGGTGAGCGCGCCGACCGACGCGAGCGCCTGACGCACGAGCACGCCGCGACCCCCTTCGAGCTCGCTGGCGATGCTGAGGCCAGCGGCTTCCTCGGGGGTCATCCAGGTGACCTCGAGCGCGTCCTGCCTCGGCTCGCAGGTGCCGGTCACAGGCACCACGTACACCAGCGACACGGCGTGCTGCCGCTCATCGGTGAACGGCGAGATGCCCGGCAGCGGGAAGTACTCGGCGACCGTCGCGGGCGTCGGGCTCGCGGGCAGCAGCGGGAAGGCCATCGGCCCGAGATCCTTCTCGAGGTGCCGGAACAGCGCGTCGCGCACGGTCTCCCCGTACATGACCCGGCCTGAGACGATCGTGCGGGTCATCTCGCCGACCGCGTTCGCACGGAGCAGCATGCCGACCTCGGTGACCTGCCCGAGTCCGTCGACGCGCACGGGTACGGCCTCGACATAGAGCAGTGGCAGCCGGCCACGGATCTCCGCGAGCTCGAGATCGCTCAGCCAGCCCGGATTCGAGGACGGGCCGGGCTCCGGCTCGTCGCCCTGCCAGTCGGGGTCCGGGGTGCGCACGCTCATGCACCGATTCTGCCCCACCGCCGGCGAATCGCGATGGCGTACGATGCCCGGATGCGCATCGACGACGACGCCGTCATCTGGTCGGCCGCCCCCGCCGACCGGGAGGGCCGCCCGCTCCTCGTGCTGTTGCACGGATTCAACTCACACGAGGGGGACCTCTTCGGGCTGAGCCCGTACCTGCCGTTGCGCCCGGTGATCGCGTCGCTCCGCGCGCCGCTCTCGGCGAGTGCGGGCTACGCCTGGTTCCCCTTCATGGCCGACGGCATGCAGGCGGCACTCGATGCGGCGGATGCCTCGACCACCGCCGTGCTCGACTGGCTCGACCGTGCGGCGCCTGCGGCGCCCTCCGTCGGCGTGCTCGGCTTCTCGCAGGGCGGCGCGATGACGATCGAGCTCCTCAGGCGAGACCCGGCACGCATCGCGTTCGCCGCGAGCCTCGCGGGATTCGTCCTGCCCGGGGAGCGCGACGGCGACGCGGAGCTCGCGCGTGCGCGACCGCCGGTGTTCTGGGGGCGGGGTACCGACGACGCGGTGATCCCGGCCGAGGCGGTCGCGCGGACGCAGGCCTGGTTGCCCGAGCACGCCGACGTCGACGCGCGCATCTACGAGGGCCTCGGTCACTCGCTCTCGGAGCGCGAACTCGGCGACCTCGTGGCGTGGCTCACCGCCCGTTACGCCTGACTCCCGCGCGCCACCGGGCGCGCCGCGCCACATGCCGACCGCGCCACATCGTACCGAGTGCGCCGCCTGCGGCGACCGCACCGGGTGCACATGACACGAGGCGGCGCGAGCGTGCGGGCCAGGGGACCCGCTCGGACTCAGTCCTGGCCGGCCGCGCGGCGGGCGCGCTCGGCGTCGCGCTCGGCGACGCGGATCTTCTCCGCACGCACCTCGGCCTGCGTCGCGCGCTCCGCGACGAGCCACTCGGGCGGTGCGGCGAGCAAAGCCTTGATGTCGGCTGTCGTGAGCGGGTCGGTGAGCCCGGCGCGCGCGAGTCCCGAGTTGGAGATGCCGAGCTTCTCGGCGACCACCCGTTTCGGGTGCGGACCCTCGCGGCGGAGCACCTGCAGCCACTCCGGCGGGTCGGCCTGCAGCGACGCGAACTCGTCGCGCGAGATGGGGCCCTCACGGAACGCCTCGGGTGCGGCCTCGAGGAGGATGCCGAGCTTTTTCGCCGCGGTCTCGGGCTTCATGGACTGACTCACTCTCACACGGTAGCCGATCGGCCGCCGCGCCAGCCGATAGCCTGATGGGATGACCCTGAGGCTCGGCTACGTCGCGGGCGTGAGCCCCGGTCGGTGGCTGCGCACGTGGACCGAGCGACGCCCCGAGCAGCCGCTCGAGGCGACCCGGGTCGACGAGGCCGTGCAGTTCGATGCACTGCTCGCCGGCGAGCACGACCTCGCGTTCGTTCGGCTCCCGGTCGCGCACGATGGCCTGCACTCGATCCCCCTGTGGGAGGAGGCCGCGGTCGTCGTGCTCCCGAAGGAGCATCCGCTCGCCGACGCCGCGTCGCTGGAGCTGGCCGAGCTCGCCGGCGAACCGGTCGCGCCGACCCAGCCCGACGCGGCGATGACCGTCGAGCTCGTCGCGGCGGGGACCGGCTACGCGATCATGCCCCACGGCGTCGCGCGGCTGCATCACCGGCGCGACGTGGTCGCGGTCCCGGTCACGGATGCTCCGGCGACACGGATCGCCCTCGTGTGGCGGGTCGAGCGTGACGACGACGACATTCAGGAGTTCGTCGCCGTCGTCCGCGGTCGCACGGCACGCAGCTCGCGCGGCGCGGGCGATCCCGCGACCGACGCCGACCGCACGCGCGGGACGGCGCGTGGCACCTCCGCGAAGAAGACGGGCAAGGGCGGCACGACGTCCGCGGGCACGCGCACCGGCGGGCGAGCTGCCGGCGGCCGGCGCTCGACGGGCAAGCGCTCGGGCAAGGGGCGCCGCCGGTGAGACCGTTCCTGCTGCTCTCGGCCCGCCCCGAGGTCGAGGCGGTCGGCCCCGAGTACACGTCGTTCCGGCGTGCGATGGGGCTCGACGCGGGCCGGCTCGAGCATCTGCGCCTCGACGTCGACCCGCTCGGCGACGCCGATCTCGGCCGGTACGCGGGAGTCGTGGTGGGCGGAAGCCCGTTCAACGTCTCGACGCCCGAGCACGGCAAACATGCGGTCCAGCTCCGGGTCGAGGCCGACCTCGCCCGTCTGGCCGAACACGGCCTGCGAACCGGCTCCCCGGTCCTGTTCACGTGCTACGGCATCGGTGTGCTCACACGGGTGCTCGGCGGCGAGGTCGGCACCGAGCACGGCGAGCAGGCCGCGGCCGTCGAGCTGTGGCTCACCGATGCCGGTCGCACCGACCCGCTCACGCGCGGGCTGCCGCCCCGGTTCGACGCGCTCGCGGCGCACAAGGAGTCGACGTCGCGACTGCCGGCGGAGACCGTGGTGCTCGCCGCGTCGGCGACCTGTCCCGTACAGCTCTACCGCGCGGGCGCACGCGTGTACGCGACACAGTTCCATCCGGAGGTGACGCCCGCCGACTTCGTGGCACGCGCACAGGTGTATCGGCACCACGGGTACTTCCCGGCGAGCGAGCTGGTCGCCGTGAGCGAGCGGCTGACCGGAGCATCCGTCACCGAACCACGGCGGATGCTCCGCCGCTTCGTCGAACTCGCAGACGCCGAGCCGACCGCGTAGCGCAGCCGCAGGCGCAGAACAGCCCCCGGTCCGAGCGGACCGGGGGCTGTTCGTGGCGGAGGAGGTCAGGCCGTCTTGCGGCGACCGACGATCAGGCCGTAGATGAGCAGCACGACGATGGCGCCACCGATGGCGAGCAGCCAAGTGCTGAGGTCCCAGAACTCTTCGAGTCCGACGCCGAACAGCACACTGCCGAGCCAGCCGCCCAGAAGCGCTCCAACGACGCCCAGGAGCAGCGTCACGAACCAGCCGCCGCCTTGCTTCCCCGGGAGGATCAGCTTGGCGATGGCTCCGGCGATGAGGCCGAGGATCAGGAAAGCGATGAAGCTCATGCGATCTCCTTCATTGTGGGAGAGCCAACCAAACCACTCAGGCGCGCCGGCCGGTAACCCCTTGCGCGTGACCCCGTTTCGCCGCTATGGCGCGCGGCGATCACGCGGGCGCGGCCGGCGGCACCGGCAGCGGGTAGCGACGACGCAGGAGCATCCGCTGACCCAGCGTCCAGATCACGGTGGTCGCCAGATACAGGCCGGCCGCGAGCGGCACGAACAGTGCGATCACGGCAGTCACGTACTGGAGGAAGCCGAGCGCGCGGCCGAGGTTCGGCATCGCGGCGGGGCCGGGCGCACCCGACGCGGGCGCGACGGAGGGCAGCGATGCAGCCCCGGCCACCGGCCGGAAGACCCGTCGCGTGACCTCGGCGACCACTGCGATCACGAGCACCAGCACCGCGAACACGGCCAGCGTCGGGCCCGTGAGCGTGCCCTGGACGAGTTGGCCCGCGAAGCTCGACCCGAGCGGCACGCCCCCGAACGTCTCGGTGAGCAGATCGTTCGGATGGCCGTTCACCGTCGGCAGGATGAACAGCGCGTAGATCACGCCGACGACCGGCGCTTGCACGAGCATCGGCAGGCAGCCCGCGAGGGGCGATGTGCCCTCGTCGGCGTAGAGCTTCATCATCTCGCGCTGCAGTTTCTCGGGGTTGTTCTTGTGCTTCTGCTGGATCGCCTGCATCTTCGGGGCGAGCCGGGCGCGCGTCTGCTCGCCCTTCGCCATCGAGACGGCCGTCGGGATCAGCGCGGCGCGGACGAGCAGCGTGATCAGCACGATGGCGGCGGCCGCGCTGGTCACCCCGATCAGCGGTTCGAGCAGGCCGGCGAGGCCCATGAGCACGGTGTAGGCGCCGTCGAGGACGGCGGCGATGGGCGGGAAGGCGTAGAAGTCCATGGTCGGGTGAATCCTTGCGGTCGAGGTGGACGAGACATCCATCTGGCCGCGAGGGTCACCGAACCGCCGCGTGTCCGCGGAGACCGGTCGGCTTACGCGGCCGGAAGGCCGCGCCCGGGTGCCCTCGGCCGCGCCCGCCCGGGCGCGTCGGGGTCGCTCTGCGACAGCAGGCGCCAAGGATCGGCGGTCTGCCGGAGGCGCAGCGCCGCGCGACTCGCGTCGGCGGCGACGAGGACGGGCAGCGCCCGCGCGATGAGCACGACCGCGACGGCGACCGCCGTCGCGCCGAAGAGCAGCACGCCGAGTCCACTGTCGGAGCCGGCCGCGAAGGCGAGCACGCCCAGAAGCAGGCGGAAGAACTCGGCGATCAGCTCGATCATCCGCGCACCTCCCCTCCGACACCGTCACCTGCAGTGTACGCGGACGGCATCAGCGGCTCCGCCGAGCGGTCAGGGCGTCGCCGCGGCGGCGGCGGATCCGCCGCGAGACCATCCTCAAGGATGAGACCGAATCGTCCGGACGGGGGTCGCGCCGAGTGTCCGTGGCTGATGCGATGGAGGCATGCCTTCTTCGCCCCGCCCTCGCCACCTGCTCTCGGCAGCCGTCGCGGTGCTCGCGACCGGCGCGCTCGCCGGCTGTGCCGGGATCACGACCACGACGGATGCCTCGTTCAACTCACGCGACGGCCTGGACGCCGGCTGGCCGTTCGACGTCGCGGCGCCCGCATGGATCCCCGACCAGGTGCGCAAGGTGCATGTCAGCGGGCACGACGGAACCGGCGAGGTCATCGTCTACGTCGACACGTCGGCCGGGCTGCCGGAGGGCGCGTGCCTCGAAGCGCCTCGCTCCACGGCGCCGGCGGTCACCACGGGCTGGAGCCCGAACTGGGAGACGCCGCCCGAACAGGTCTGGGTGTGTGCAAGCTGGGAGGTCACGCCCATGGCCAACGGATGGTTCGGGTGGACGGCGCCCGGGGTGTGACCGGCTCCCCGGGAGCCGCGGCGTCACGCAGGAGTTCCCGGGCGCGCGGCGGACTCGCGACCGAGATCGCTCAGCGGGGGACGTTGTCGGCGATCGTGCGGAGCGCGGCGATGACCGCGGCGATCTGCGTGCGATCGAGTCCCTCGAGCATCCGCGCCTCGGCGCCGATGAGTTCACGCATGGCGGCGTCGACGCGTCTGCGCCCTTCCGGCAGCAGGACGATCAGGCGGCTCCGCTGGTCGTCCGGGTGCTCGTTGCGTTCCACCAGCCCGCGGTCGATCAGCCGGTCGACGCGGTAGGTCGCCGTCGCCGTCGCCGTCTTCGTCGCCGACGACAGCTGCGACGGCGTCATCGTGCCGCTCCCCCGCGCCCGGCGCAGCTGCGATAACATGTCGAACTCCCAGGCGCGCAGACCCGCCGACGCGAACGCGTTCTCACGGACCCGGTGCAGCTCGCGGGCGACGCGGCGCATCCGCGACATCACGTCGAGCGGCGTGAGGTCGAGGTCGGGAAGGAACTCCGACCAGGCGTCGATGACCTCGTCGACGTCGTCGTCGTCGGACCTCGTCACGTGGCATCCTCTCTCACCGGCCGGCGGCGATCGCCGCCGGGGCGAACCAGGTCGCCCGTAGGACAGCTTGCCACTCGCGAGCTGCGGGTCAGCGACTCCACGCGAACGTCGTCGCGCCGACGCGCGCGATCAGGAGCTGATCGCACTCGAACGCGTCGAATGCGGCCTCGCCGACGCGCACGATCCGCTCGGCGTATGCGGGCCGCTCCGGCGCCGGGACGACCGGGCACTCCGCGTACGCCGCCGGGTCGAAGTCGCCATGCCACGCGCCCGCGACCTCGCCGGTGGACTCGCGCCACACGAAGCGCACATCCCGAGCTGCATCGGGCATCTGCGCGCCGACTGCGGTCTGGAGAAGGGCGGGGTGGCGCTCGGCGAGCTCGGCGGCCGTCGACGTCGCGACGACCACCTGGACCGGCGGCGAGTTCGCGAACGCGAGGTAGGCGGCCAGGATCAGGCCGCCGAACGTCACCACGACGAGCACGAACCACAGCAGGGCGTCGCGCCCTCGGGCGCGCGGAGCGGGCTGCTGATACATGGCGGTGTCCGTGATGAGTGGAAAGGAACAGAGCGGGTGGGGCGGGTGGGGCGCGGGTGGACCAACCGTTTTCGGATCGGTCTCTCCGAATTCATCCTATCCGGCGTGTCTCGCCCACGTCCGCTTCGCAGACAACGACGGCATCACGATCGCGGCGCGTCAGTGGAACGGGCAGCGCGACGGGGCATCCGTCGCCCGGACCCGCCCGCCTGAGGCGGGCTTCGTGGGGAGGCGGCGCCGATTCACGTGGAGGCCCCCGCCGAGAATGGTGACCCGCGGGTCACTGAGGGTCGAGACGGCGGCCGCGAGGCCCGCGATCGCGAGCTTCTCCCCGGGGCAGCGGTGCCCGCTCGCGACGTCGGCACCACCGTGCGGCACGAACGCCGGCAGCGCCTCGTAGTCGTCGACGCCCACGAACCGCTCGGGATCGAACTCGCCGGCGTGCTCCCAGGATCGGTCGTCGGTGTTCGTCCCGAGGACGTCGAGCACGACCCGGCCGCCCACCTCGACTCGCTGACCGTCGAGCTCGACGTCGGCGATGGCGCGTCCGGGCAGCATCGGCACGAACGGGGCCGTGCGCCGGATCTCCTGCGCGAACGCCGTTGCGAGCGGCCCGCCCACGAGCGCGCCGCGCTCGCGCACCTCCATCGCGATGCGCGCTCGCCACTCGGGGCGGTCGTGCAGCTCCTTCGCGGCGAACGCCACGAAGCGGGCGACGGCGATCATGGGTCGCATGCTGTTCTGCAGCTCGATTCCGGCCAGTCTCGGGGGAAGCAGTTCGGCGTCACGATCCCGGTGCCAGGCCCACTCGTGCAGCGCCGTACCGTCGGCAGCCTCGAGCGTGCCGCCCCGAACCGCCTCGATCAGGCGCTCCGCATGCCGGTCCGACCAGTGTCGATTCGCGTACGCGAGGAGATACTCGGGCGAATAGGGGGCGCCGAACCCGTCGACGATCTGCGCGAGGCGGGCCGACCAGCGGGTCTTCGCGGCGGCGGTGCCGGGCAGGCCCGCCCAGCGCATGATGGCGCGTCCGAGCGCGCCGACCGCGGCGTCGTACGCCGAGCGATCTCCGCCGGCGAGCCACTCGTCGAGCTCGGCCTGCCATTCGCGCTCCAGCATCGGCGAGAGCCGTTCGACCTGCGCGTCCTCGTAGGCGACGTCGATGAAGGTCGCCTTGCGGTGCCGGTGTTCGTCGCCGTCGAGGCTGTGCACCGAACCGTGGCCGAACAGCGTCTCCTGAATGAGGCCGGGCATCGCGCCGTGCCGCGCGATCCGTCGCTCGTCGTAGAACAGGGCGACGCCTTCGGCGCCGCGCACGAACACGGCGTCGTGGCCGAGCAGTCCCATCGGCGCGGACCTCGCCCCATCGCGGACCCGGCGCCAGATGTGCGCACCGAAGTCGTAGCCACGGGTGAGGACGGAGATCGAGTCGTCGCGCATGCGTCCACGCTGACACGCGGCCCGAGGGGCTTCCAGGGGGTCGCGTCGATGGGGGAATGTGCTACAGGCGTTTCGAGCCTTCAGGCCCGGATGCGGTGGCGCAGCGCCGCGAGGTCGTCGGCGCCGAGACCACCCGAGGCGAGGTAGCCCGCACTCCCGCCATGCTCGGCATCGACCCACGCTAGCGCCTGCTCGATCGCCTCCGGTGGTGTCTCGGTCACGAGGGTGCGCAGGCCGGCGGTGATGGGCACGCCCATCGACGTCAGCATCGCGATCATGCCGTCCGCCCATGGCCCGGCGAGATGCTGCTGCGAGACGGCATAGTCGGCGATGATGGCCTCGCGCTCGACGCCGGCCGCGTCCAACATGAGGGCGACGGCCACGCCCGTGCGGTCCTTGCCCGCGGTGCAGTGCACGAGCACGGCGGTGGGTGCGTCATCACGCGAAGCGGCGATCAGCCGGGCGAGCTTCGCGAAGGTCTCGGCGCCGTGCTGCAGCATCCGGACGTAGAGCTCGCCGAGCGTCGGCAGCTGCGACAAGACCGTGGCGAACGCCTCGGGGGCGACCGCGCCGTCGGCACCGACGGCCGGCTGCGGCAATGCGCCCTCGAGCAGCTCGAGCAGCACGATCTCGAACGGGCGCGACACGGGCAGCCGATCGGCGGCCATGCCGCGCTCGACACCCGTCCGGAAGTCCGCGATCACGCCGACCGGCGAAGCGGCGAGGTCGTGCAGCCCCTCCTCGGTCAGCGCGTTGAGCGCGGCCGAGCGGAACAGCACGCCCGCACGAGTGCGTCCGCCATCGATGAGCGGCAACCCGCCAGTGTCCCGGAAGTTGACGAGCGACGCGATCTGCATGAACGGAGCTTATCGTCCCACTTCGTCGGCGGGGGGATCGGCCGTTCGTGTGCGATCACCCCGAGTCGGCCGCGCGCCATGCGTCCTGCTGCATCTCGGAGACCGCGTCACCGGCAATCGAGAACCCGGTCATGCCCCTGCACGGCGTCTGCGCGCGAACGCGAGCGCGGCGACGCCGAGCGCCGAGCATGCAGCGACGAGCACGAGCCATCCGCTCGCGTCCGGCCCGCCGGATTCCGCGAGCGACGGGCCGGCCGGCCGCGCCGTGGACGGCGGCGGGGCGGCAGCCGTCGCCGGAGCCGCGCACGTGCCGATGGGGAAGTCCACGTTCGAAACCTGCAGCGACTCGGCGGGCACGAACTCGGTCGGCGGCCATTCGGCGAGGTCGACCGGGGGCGGGAGCCACGCGAGCTCCGCGCGATACGCGGCATCGTCCGCGAGCGGTACCGAGGACACCAGGGCGGTTCCGGATGCCTCGGCCTCGAACGTGACCGGTTCGCCGATCACGTTCCCTGCCGCATCGACGAACGTGTGCCGATACTCGGATGACGGGGCCAGGCCCGAGATCACGGCATCGGCGACGGCACTGCCGCCCTCGATGGCGCACGTGGTCGAGATCGACATCGGCGGCCCGGGCGCGCACGGCGAGATGGTGAACCCGGTCGTCGTGACCGGGATCACGCCGTTCTCGGGCAGGTGGAACACCGCGACGTAGTAGGCGCCGGGCCCGGCACCGATGGGAATCTCTGCGTTGCCGGAGTTGTCCGACGCCGGGCTCGCGATGTCCAGGGTGGCGCCGCGCACGGCGTAGCCCCATGTGCGCTCCGGGTCGTCGACCGTGACCGTGATGACGCCCTCCCCAGCCGTACCGCCCAGCGCACCGCATTCCACCGCCTCGGCGGTGACGGTCAGCCCCTCGGCCGGCACCCAGACATCGGTCGGCTGGGCCTGGGCCGCGGTTCCGGTGATCGCGTGCAGACCCGCCGCGAATCCCAACGCGGCGAGCGCGACGAGGATCCGGCGGTGCGGGTGGTGCCGCCGGGGTGACGGGTCACGGGGAGTCGACACGGCATCCTCCGATCATGAGGCACCGTCACCATATCCCCGTTCTCATCCGACCGCCACCAGTGGAACGAGCCATCCCGCCCCTCTCACGTGACCGACACGGATGCGGGCAGTGCTCGTCCCGCCGCGTCGACACCGCTGTTCACCGGAACACGACGAAGCCCCTCCAAAAACGGAGGGGCTTTGTCTGTTTCGTTGGCGGTACCGGTGGGATTTGAACCCACGGTGGGCTTTAGACCCACACAACTTTTCGAGAGTTGCACCTTCGGCCGCTCGGACACGGTACCGAGATAGATCTTAGGCGATCGGCCCGCGCAGACCAAAATGCGAGCGGATGCCTCGACCGAGGCATCCGCTCGCCCGCTGCCGCGCACCCAGCCGGTGCGCAGCCGACCACCAGCAGCCGTGCAGCCGCCGCGCGTAGCGTCGGCGGCAGCTATGGACACCTCTCCCCCGGCCCCCGCCGTCCGGCTGCTCGACGGCGTCCGGCACACCGCGGCCACCCTGCTCGGCCACCTCGGTGTGCCGCGGTTCCGCGCGTTCGTGACCGAGAACGCGGCGACGCTGAACGACACCCTGCCGGTGCACTCGAAGTGGTGGCGCGACCGCGCCGCCGAGGGCGGCGACCTCCTGTACGTGGCCATCGGCGACAGTACGGCGCAGGGCATCGGCGCGAGCGGTCCGGGCCTCAGCTACGTCGGGCTGCTCGCGGAACGGGCGGCCGAGCGCACCGGCCGCGTCGTGCACGCCATGAACCTGAGCGTCTCAGGCGCGACGACGGCGCTCGCGGTGCGCGACCAGCTGCCGAAGCTCGCCCGGCTCCGCGCGGAGCCCGACCTCGTCACGGTCTCGATCGGCGCGAACGACATCGCCCTGTGGAACCCGGCCGAGTTCGACCGGAACATTCGCACCATATTCGCCGCGCTGCCGGCGCACGCGATCGTCGCCGATGTGCCCTGCTTCTATCTTCCGCGCAACGAGCGCAAGGTCGCCGAGGCGAACCGGATGCTGCGCGCGGCAGCCCGCGAGTACGGCCTCCAGGTCGTGCCGCTGCACGAGCACACGCGGCGTCAGGGACTGCGCGGCATCCTGACCGAGTTCGCGCGGGACATGTTCCACCCGAACGACGCCGGGTACCGGGTCTGGGCGGGCGCGTTCCGGCCGGCGGTCGACGCCCGGCTCGCGCGAGTGCTCGCGAGCCTCGCGCGGCGGGCGCACGCCGATGCGGCACCCTCCGACCGGTACGCGTCGGCGGCCTAGCCCAGCTCTGCTGGGACCGATCCTGACCGATTTCCACACCACCTGAACGCCAGTACACGGTTCGACGACACGCCCTGGCTGTCCACCCGGCGGCGCCGGCCGTCGCGTTCATGCCGCGAGCTGCGAGGCGACGATCGCCGCATCCTCGCCCACGCCCATGAACAGCGGGGACCTGCGCGAGGTCATCCACGGTACGCCCACGAAGAAGAGCCCGGCGATGCGGATGCTCCGCCCACGGTCCTGCGTCGGGAACCCGAGCTCGTCGACGAGGTCGGGCACCCGGATCCACGAGTACGCGGGCCGGAACCCGCACGCGACGACGACCGCCCCGAGCTCCGAGAGCGGCGGTGGCGCGGTGGCGACGAGCGGCGATTCGTCGCGGACGAGCGGCTCCGGGCCCCGCAGCCCGCGTTCGGCGGCGATCGTGGTCGCGGCGTTCCAGATCTGCCGGTAGGCCTCGTCGCCGACGGCGACCGATGCGGCGAGGTCGTCGGCGACCACGACGCGGTCCCCGTCGACGGCGGTCACGCGTCCGCTCAGGGCGACGCCGGCCGCGGCGAGCGTGCGCAGCGTGAGATCGTGGCCGCCGTGCGCACCGGTGGCGAGTGGGTTCGGCGCGAGCCGAACCGTCGACGAGGGCATGTCGGCGAGCGTGTGCTGGAAGAACCCGGCATCGATGAGCCAGTCGACGCCGTCACGGCCCGCGATGCGACGCGGCATGGCCGGTGCCGCGCCCGCGGCGAGGGCGACCTCGCGACCCGCACCGCAGAGCTCTTCGGCGATCTGGGCGGCGCTCTGGCCTCCGCCGACGACCAGCACGGGGCCGCCGGGAAGGGACGCGGGCGAGCGGTACTCGCCCGAGCCGACGACGGGCACGCGGTGCGCGAGCGGCTCGGTCCACGGCGGGAGGTACTCGCGCTGATAGGCACCGGTGCAGACCACGACGCGCCGCGCGCGCACGGCTCCTGCGGGGGTGTCGGCGCGGAATCCGCCGTCATCGGGCGTGAGTGCGGTGACCGGCCGCGCGGCCTCGACCGGCGCGCCGAATGACTCGGCGTAGGCGCGCAGATGCGACACGATCTCGTCGCGCGCCAGATAGCCGGAAGGCTCCGGTCCGCGATACTCACCGCCCGGCAGCCGGATCGTGTGGTTCGGAGTGACCAGGCACAGCGAGTCCCAGCGGTGCGCCCACGCCGCGCCCACGCCGTCGGACTCGAAGACGACGTGCTCGACCCCCAGCGCGGTCAGCTCATGGCTCACCGCGAGGCCGGCCTGTCCGGCACCGATCACGAGGACGTCGACGTCCGCGGACATGCGGCCAGCGTAGGCCGATGCGGCGCTCGCGGCGAGCCCCACGCGGCAGGACGGAGCGCGCCCGTGTCGGCCGCGGCCATGTCGGCGGCAGCGGTTATCCTCGCTCCATGGCCAAACCCGCGTCGTCCTTCCGCTGCAGCGAGTGCGGGTGGAGCACCGTCAAGTGGGTCGGCCGCTGCGCCGAGTGCCAGCAGTGGGGCACCGTTCTCGACGCGGCCGAGCCCACCGGCATCCTGCGCACGCTGAAGCCCGTGACGCCGGTCGGCGAACGTCGGGCCAGGCCGATCGCCGAGGTCGAGGCGGACCACACGGCGCACCGGCCGAGCGGCATCGGCGAGTTCGACCGGGTGCTGGGCGGCGGGCTCGTCGCGGGCGCCGCCATCCTGCTGTCGGGCGAGCCCGGGGTCGGCAAGTCGACCCTGCTGCTCGAGGTCGCCGCGCGCGTGGCGGCCGGCGGGCGACGGGTGTTGTACGTCAGCGCCGAAGAGTCCGCCGCGCAGGTCCGCCTGCGAGCCGGGCGCACGGGCGCGCTCGTCCCCGAGCTCTATCTCGCGTCGGAGACCGATCTCGCGACCCTGCTCGGCCAGGTCGACTCGGTCGAGCCCGACCTGCTCATCGTCGACTCCGTGCAGACGGTGTCGAGCTCGCTCTCCGACGGGCTTCCCGGTCAACCGAGTCAGGTCCGTGAGGTCGCGTCGACGCTGATCAGGGTGGCGAAAGAGCGGCAGCTGCCCGTGCTCATCGTCGGGCACGTCACGAAAGACGGCACGATCGCCGGGCCGCGCTTGCTCGAGCACCTCGTCGACGTCGTCTGCCAGTTCGAGGGCGACCGGCAGACCTCGCTGCGTTTCGTGCGTGCGCTGAAGAACCGGTTCGGCCCCACCGACGAGGTGGGCTGCTTCGAGATGACCGGCGACGGCATCGCCGAGGTGCCCGACCCCTCGGGGTTGTTCCTCAGTCGCTCCCGGGCGGCCGTCAGCGGCACGTGCGTGACGGTCGCGCTCGAGGGCCGTCGTGCGCTTCCGGTCGAGGTCCAGGCGCTCGTCGTCGAGTCGAAGGCGCCACAGCCCCGTCGGGTCGTGAACGGCGTCGATCCTTCGCGGGTCGCGATGATCCTCGCGGTGCTCGAACGCCGCGCCGGCCTGCGCCGCATCGGCGAACACGACGTGTACGTCTCGACGGTGGGCGGCGTGCGGCTCATCGAGCCGGCGGCCGATCTCGCGATCGCCGTGGCCATCGCCTCGGCCGTCCGCGACCGCGCGGTGCCGCACCAGCTCGCCGCGTTCGGCGAGATCAGCCTCGCGGGCGAGGTGCGCCCGGTGTCAGCGGCGAAGCAGCGCACGTCCGAGGCATCCCGGCTCGGCTACTCGACCATCCTCGACGTCGAGGCCGGCAGCGTGCGAGCCGCCGTCGAACGCGCCATGATCGCCGCGGGCGACCCACGCGAGCGCGAACTCGATCGCGCGTTCTGAGCGCCGGCACCGCTATGAGCCGGCTCGGCCCCCGGCCTCGGCCCTGGTGCTAGGCGTCGAGCGCTTTCAGCAGCTCGGTCGGTGACGCCTGCATGGGGTGCGGGCCGGCGATGTCGAGGAACACGGTCGTGATCGTCGACTCGTGGCGTTTCAGGAACGACCGGAGCCACGCGGGGCTCTGCAGTCCCACCGCGGGCGGCAGGTTCTCCGGCTTGTTCGCCGCGTCGCTGAACAGCAGCAGCGCCACCTCGCCCGTCTTCACATCGCGGTAGGTCCAGACCTCGCCGCCGTCCAGCGGCTTGTCCCGCGGGCCGGGCTTGATGAGCGGCACCACTGTGTTGCCGTGCCGCAGCGCGAGCGCCACGGCCGCGACATCCTGCTTCTCGAGCGCCTCGGCGAGCGCCTGCGACCGGAACTCGATTGGCGTCTCTGACTTCCCGCTGCGCTTCTTCCCGGCCATCCCTCCAGCGTATCCGCCCGCCCTCCCTCCACCGGCCGTCCGCCCCACTCCCCCGGCGCCCCCTCGCCCCGGCGCCCCCTCCCCCCGGCGCCCCCTTCGCCCCGGAGCCCCCCTCGCCGAGTGATGCCGAAACGCCTCGAGTGTGAACGGAATGAGCGGTCGTTCGAGACGTTTCGGCATCACTCGGCGGCGTAGCCGACGGCGCGGGCCCAGGCGGCGCGGGCCCAGGCGGCGCGGGCCCAGGGGGCGCGGGCCGGCACTCAGTAGAGCAGGAACTGCTTCGACGCCGTCGACGGCATGCCGTCGACCGTCACGTCGAGGTGGTACGACGCGCCGCCAGCGGGCACGGCTTCGCGCGGGCCGTCGCAGGTCTCGACGCTCGACCGCGTTCGGTCCCAGATGATCGGCACGCTCGAACTGATCGGGTCACCGGGCTCGAGCGTGACCTCGGCGTCGCTCGGGGAGGTCTGGCAGTCGGTCGACGTCCAGTAGGTCTCCGCACCGCTCGTGATGGTGAACACCTGCGCGCTGGTGCCGGCATTGATCGTGCACGGGGCGTCGCCAATGTTCCTGATCGTGATCGAGAGCTCGGGCTGCTGGCCCTCGGCGTACTCGGTCTGGTTGGTGATCGCCTCGACGATGACCTGCTCGGGTGTGCAGGCGCCACCGCCTGCCGCACCGGGGTCAGTCGACGGCGAGGCCGATGGATCGGCAGCCGTCTCGGTCGAAGGCGTGGCCGTGTCGCCGGCCCCGCCGCCCGTCTCGCCCTGACTCGCTCCGGGCCGGACCACGATGAGCACGATCGCGACTATCACGGCGACGAGGCCGAGGAGCACCACGAGCCGGCGACGCCGGTACACGGCGGGCGAGTGCCGCCGGGCCGGGGACTGGTTCGTCGACATGTGCACAGGGTACGGCCGCGCCGATGCGAACCGGCGGCAACGCTCCGGCGCGCCGGTGGACGCTCAGAGGAGCTTCAGCATCCGCGTGTTGCCGAGGGTGTTCTGCTTGACGCGCGCGAGGTCGAGGAACTCCGCCACGCCCTCATCCCGTGAGCGCAGGAGTTCGGCGTAGAGCTCGGGATCGACGGTCTCGGACCCCATGTCCTCGAAGCCGTGCCGGCCGAAGAACCCGACCTCGAACGTCAGGCAGAACAGCCGCGACAACCCGAGTTCGCGGGCATCCGCCTCGAGTGCATCGAGCAGGGCGTGTCCCACCCCGGCGCCGAGCCACTCGTCGGAGACGGCGAGCGTGCGCACCTCGCCGAGGTCCTCCCACATCACGTGCAGCGCGCCGCAGCCGATGACCTCACCCGCGTCGGTCTCGGCGACGCGGAACTCCTGCAGCGACCCGTACAGGTCGACGCGCTCCTTGCCGAGCAGGATGCGTCGTTGCACGAGCGGCTCCACGAGGTCGACGATCTTCACCACGTCGCTCGTGCGCGCCCGGCGCACCCTGAAACCGCTCATCCGCCCATCGTATGGCCGCCGACGCATCCGCTCGCCGCGCCAGTCCGCGCACGAGGCATCCGCCCGATGCCACACTCACCGGCCCCACCGCACCATCCGCGCTCCCGCGGTCCTGACCCCCCGCGCTCCTTGCTCAGGAAGCACGACGCGACGCGCCGCAGACGCGCGCCTCCGCCGCGGCGTGTCCACCCGTTCTTCCTGAGCAAGGAGAACGGCAGCACGCGATACCGGCGGAGCATCCGCCCGCATCACCCTGCCAGGCCCGGCCTGGCCAGGCCAGGCCCGGCCCCACCGCACCATCCGCCCCCTCAGGAAGCGCGACGCGCCGCGCCGCAGGCGCGCACCCCCACCGCGGCGTGTCCACCCGTTCGTCCTGAGCACGGGCCAGGGGCATGGGACACACACGAGGGGCGGATGCCTCATGGCATCCGCCCCTCGTGAGCGAAACGTGACCCGCGGGCCCGACGATCTAGTCGCCCGACGCGGCCGCCAGGTCTGGCGTCGCCGACCCTGTGCCGAGCGCGGCGCCGGCGTTCACGCCGATGCCGACCGGCAGCGCACGCTGCGTGGTCGTGAACACGAACTCGCCGTCCTTGAAGTCGGCGTGCACGTGGTCGCCCGAGTTGAGTTCGCCGTGCAGGATCTTCTCCGACAGGCGGTCCTCGATCTCGTGCTGCACCGCGCGACGCAGCGGCCGGGCGCCGAGCGTCGGATCGAACCCGACCTCGATGAGCCGTTCCTTGGCCGCCTGCGTCAGCTCGACGGTCATGTCGCGGTCGAGCATGCGCTCGCTGAGCCGCTTGATGAACAGGTCGACGATCTGCAGCAGCTCTTCCTTCGACAACTGCGGGAACACGATGATCTCATCGACGCGGTTCAGGAACTCAGGCTTGAAGTGCTTCTTCAGCTCCTCGTTCACCTTCGCACGCATGAGGTCGTACCCGGTGCGCGAGTCGCCCTCCATCTGGAAGCCGACGGGCCCGCCCGAGATGTCCTTCGTGCCGAGGTTCGTCGTCATGATGATGACGGTGTTCTTGAAGTCGACCACGCGCCCCTGACCGTCGGTCAGGCGCCCCTCTTCGAGGATCTGCAGCAGCGAGTTGAAGATGTCGGGGTGCGCCTTCTCGATCTCGTCGAAGAGCACGACGCTGAACGGCTTGCGGCGCACCTTCTCGGTGAGCTGGCCGCCCTCTTCGAAGCCGACGAACCCGGGAGGGGCGCCGAACAGCCGCGAGACGGTGTGCTTCTCGCCGTACTCCGACATGTCGAGCGAGATCATCGCGGCCTCGTCGTCGAAGAGGAACTCCGCGAGCGCCTTGGCGAGCTCGGTCTTGCCGACGCCCGTGGGGCCGGCGAAGATGAACGACCCCGAGGGGCGCTTCGGGTCCTTGAGGCCCGCACGCGTGCGGCGGATCGTCTTCGACAGGGCGGAGATCGCCTCCTCCTGACCGATGACGCGCTCGTGCAGCGCCTTCTCCATGAAGACCAGCCGCGAGCTCTCCTCCTCGGTGAGCTTGAACACGGGGATGCCGGTCGCCTGCGCGAGCACCTCGGCGATCAGACCCTCGTCGACGACCGCGGTGGTCTTGACGTCGCCCGACTTCCACTGCTTCTCGAGGCGCAGCCGCTCGCCGAGCAGCTGCTTCTCCTCGTCGCGGAGCGACGCGGCCTTCTCGAAGTCCTGCTCCTCGATCGCCGTCTCCTTCGCGGCGCGGACGACCGAGATCTTCTCGTCGAACTCGCGCAGCTCGGGCGGCGACGAGAGGATCGACAGGCGCAGGCGTGCGCCGGCCTCGTCGATCAGGTCGATGGCCTTGTCGGGCAGGAACCGGTCGCTGATGTAGCGGTCGGCGAGGTTCGCCGCGGCGACGATCGCTCCGTCGGTGATGGACACCTTGTGGTGCGCCTCGTACCGGTCGCGCAGCCCCTTGAGGATGTTGATCGCGTGGGGCAGGCTCGGCTCGGCGACCTGGATCGGTTGGAACCGACGCTCGAGCGCGGCGTCCTTCTCGAAGTGCTTGCGGTACTCGTCGAGGGTGGTCGCGCCGATGGTCTGCAGCTCGCCGCGCGCGAGCAGCGGCTTCAGGATCGAGGCGGCGTCGATCGCGCCCTCGGCCGCGCCGGCGCCCACGAGGGTGTGGATCTCGTCGATGAAGACGATGATGTCGCCGCGCGTGCGGATCTCTTTGGTGACCTTCTTCAGGCGCTCTTCGAAGTCACCGCGGTAGCGGGACCCGGCGATGAGCGAGCCGAGGTCGAGCGAGTAGAGCTGCTTGTCCTTCAGCGTCTCGGGCACCTCGTTCTTCACGATCGCCTGCGCGAGGCCCTCGACGACGGCGGTCTTGCCGACGCCGGGCTCACCGATGAGGACGGGGTTGTTCTTGGAGCGACGCGAGAGGATCTGCATGACCCGCTCGATCTCCTTCTCGCGGCCGATGACCGGGTCGAGCTTCGACTCGCGGGCGGCCTGGGTGAGGTTGCGCCCGAACTGGTCGAGAATCTGCGATCCGCCCTGAGCCTGCTGCTGCTCGTTGGCGCCCACCTGGACCTGCTCCTTGCCCTGGTAGCCGGAGAGGAGCTGGATGACCTGCTGACGCACGCGGTTGAGGTCGGCGCCGAGCTTCACGAGCACCTGTGCCGCGACCCCCTCACCCTCACGGATGAGGCCGAGCAGGATGTGCTCCGTCCCGATGTAGTTGTGGCCGAGCTGCAGCGCTTCGCGCAGTGACAGCTCGAGGACCTTCTTCGCCCGAGGCGTGAAGGGGATGTGCCCGGTCGGCGGCTGCTGGCCCTGGCCGATGATGTCCTGGACCTGCTCGCGCACCGCGTCGAGCGAGATTCCCAGCGACTCGAGCGCCTTGGCGGCCACGCCCTCACCCTCGTGGATGAGGCCGAGCAGGATGTGCTCGGTGCCGATGTAGTTGTGGTTCAGCATCTTGGCTTCTTCTTGGGCCAAGACGACGACCCGGCGGGCTCGGTCGGTGAATCTCTCGAACATGCTCTCTCCTTGCGCGCAGGGTAGGTGCGTGCGTCGCGATACTTCGAGGGTAAACAGATCGGATGCCTCGCGGGTGGCTGTTCGCCCTGGGCGCAGCGTGCCTTGACACCTGCCGCCACATGTGCCTAGCGTATCGTTTATCGATGTTATCGAAATTCGATATGCACAATCGGAGGGCTCCATGACCACCTCGACCGACCCCAAGCGCATGACCCGCGGCGACACCCTGGCGATGTACTTCACGATGGCCGTCGGAGCGGTCGGCATCGGCGCGATCGCCTGGTCGGCCGCCGCACGCCTCATCGACGTCCTGCCCGGTCGCGACGTGCCGGTGCTCGTCCCGTTCGCCGGCGAACGTGCCGAACTGCCGATCGGCCCGAACGGCACGCCGGTCGAGGTGGACGTCGCCCAGGCGACGGTCACGGTCCCCGAACCGGCCGCGGCGACGCAGTTCGCCCTCGTCGCCGAGCCGATCGTGCACGCCGCGGCCTCGATCGCCGGCATCGTGCTGCTCGGCCTGCTGGCGTGGAACCTCGCACGCGGTCGCGCCTTCGCGAGCAGTACCGTGCGCCTGACCTGGTGGGGCGCCGGAGTGCTGGCCGTCGGCTGGTTCGCGGGCACGATGCTCACGAACATGACCGTGAACGGCGCGCTCTCGGCGATCAGCGAGTACACGTACGAGGGGATCAGGTTCTCGGCGAGCTGGCTGCCGTTCTTCGCCTTCCTCGCGCTCGGCGCCATCGGCGGTGCGTTCCAGATCGGCGAAAAGCTGCAGCGCGAGACCGAAGGCCTCGTCTGATGGCACCGGCAGATGCCGCCGACGTCCACGACATCCATTGCCGGCTCGACGAGCTGCTGGCCGAGCGCGGTCTCACGCTCGCGCGGCTCGCCGACCTCGTCGGCGTCACGGTCGTGAACCTCAGTGTGCTCAAGAACGACCGCGCACGCGCGATCAGGTTCTCGACGCTGCAGGCGATCTGCGAGGCGCTCGACTGCGAGGTCGGCGACCTGCTGGTCAGGCGCCGGGCGGATACCCCGTCGGCCCCGTGACCGCCGCGACTACTTGATCGGGACCTCGATCTCCTCGCCCTGGATGCGGACGGTGAGCGGCTCGGTGGTGGTCACGTCGAGCGGGGTCCAGAAGACCGTGGTGTACGGCACGAAGTCCATCGTGCAGACCTGGTCTTCGGCGTACTCCTTCGTCACGATCTCGACGGTGTTGCCCTCGCCCCGCGGCTCGACGACGCGGATGTCGGTGCCGACGACCGGGCAGGTCGACGAGCCCCACGTGGTGATCGCGAGCTGGCCGCCCTGCTGCAGCCAGACGGCCGAGGTCTCGCCCTCGACGGCGTGCGACTCCTCCTCGGCCGCGCCCTCTTCGTCTTCGGCGACGACGTGCTCGACCTCGGGCTCGCCCGCGTACGACTCGGCGGGCGAGGTGCCCGGGGCGCACGCGGCGAGCAGGAAGACGGAGGCGAGCGCGGCGCCCGCGAGCGCGGCGCGACGAAGCGAGGTGGAAGCCATGCGGCTATGGTATCGGCTCCGCCGCCCCCACAATTTCATGCACGCGTATGATGCCGTCGTGAGCAACCTCGAGCGCGACCCGGTCGAGTTGCAGGTTCCCGTGCGCGAGCCTGCCGGCCCTGCCATGACCGTCCTGCAGCCGCGCGACGTTCCGCTGGGCGGCGTCCGCGCCATGCAGGTGCGCCGGACGCTCCCCCAGCGCGGCCGCACCACGATCGGGGCCTGGTGCTTCGCCGACCACTATGGGCCGGACGAGGTCGCCGAGACCGGCGGCATGGTGGTCCCGCCGCATCCGCACACCGGCCTGCAGACCGTCAGCTGGCTGTTCGAGGGCGAGATCGAGCACCGCGACTCGACCGGCGTGCGCGCACTCGTGCGTCCCGGCGCCGTGAACCTCATGACCGCCGGTCGCGGCATCTCGCACTCCGAGGTCTCGACGTCCGGGACGACGCGCCTCCACGGCGTCCAGCTCTGGGTCGCGCTTCCGGATGCCTCGCGGCACACGATGCCCGTCTTCGAGCACGCCGAGACGACGCCCGTGCCGGTCGACGACGCGACCGTCCGCGTGTTCGCGGGGTCCCTGCCGGGTGTGCCAGGCGAGGCATCCGTCACCGCCTTCTCGCCGCTCGTCGGCGCCCAGATCGAGCTGCCGGCCGGCGGCGAGGCGTGGATCGACCTCGATCCCGCGTTCGAGCACGGCGTGCTCGTCGACCTCGGCCCCGTGGGGGTGACCGTGCCCAAACGCGACGACGAGGCCGACGAGGCGCCCGAGGGCGCCGACGGGCTCGCGGTCGCCGGGCATACGACCGTGCTCGAGCGCAGCGAGCTCGGTCACCTCGCGACCGGCTACGACGGCGTGCGGCTGCGCGCATCGGATGCCCCGGTCCGGGTGATCCTCATCGGCGGTGTGCCGTTCGGCGAACAGCTCGTCATGTGGTGGAACTTCATCGGCCGCGACCACGACGAGATCGTCGAGTTCCGCCGCCAGTGGCAGGCCGACGTCATCGACGGTGCCGACCGTGACGGCCGTTTCGGCACGGTCGACGGCTACGACGGCGACGCACTGCCCGCGCCCGAGCTGCCGACCGTCCGGCTGAAGCCCCGCGACTGACCGGGCCGACACCGTTCGCGAGGCGGCTCAGCGCGCCACCTCTGTCCCTCCGCGCCAGCAGTGCTGGCGCGGACCTGCAGAAATGGCGCAACGCTTCCGCTCGATAGACCCGCTCATCGGTATACTGTTATGCTTCGGCGATGATCGGTCGTGCTGGCGGCATTCCGCGCCGTGCGGGCGTCGGCATGGGAGCGGCGCTGACGGCCGTAGCGCTCGTCGTCGTCGGCAGCATGACCTCGGCGTGGGCTTCCCCGACCGGGAACCCAGGAGCCGGCGCGCCGGTGGTTGGCGGGTTCGGGCTGGGCGACGGCCTCGAAGGCCTCATCGACGAGCGCGACGGCGCGCTCTCCGTATCGGTGGCTGTGGCGGAGCTCACCCTGACCTGGGACTCCCGTTCGAGCGCCGAAGATCGGTACGGGTTCGGTTCGGGGTGGGGCATCGGCCTGAGCCGGGTCGACACCGAGGGAGGCGTGTACGTGTCGCCCTCGTCGGGCGGCAGGTATGCCGCGGATGACACGCAGGTGTCGGGGCTCTCCGGGTATCCGACGGCGGATGTGCGCTTCGAGCAGGTGCCCGGCGGGGTGCTGCAGGGCCGGCCCGACGAAGCTCGTGGTGAGGTCGGATACTCCTTCGTCCTCCGCGAACTCGGAGGTCTGACGACGTATTTCTCCGTCGACGGCGACCCGGTGGCCCGGGTCTCCGCGACGGGGCAGCGGTTGGATTGGGCGTGGCACCCGGTGAGCCCGCACCGTCTGCTGTCGGTGGTCGACGAGTTCGGCGTCGTCACCGCATTGGACTGGACGGATCCGGGCGCGGTGATCGTGCGCCCTGGCGAGAACCTTCCGCCGCCCGACCATGGTGCCGCGTCGGAATGGCGGATCGAACTCGACGGCGGCCAGGTCACCTCGGTGGTGGACCCGATCGGTGATCGTGCCCGCGTCGGCTATGCGCCCAGCGGCCTCGTCGACCGGTTGAGCGGCAGCTCCGGGGCGATCACGTCGGTTGCATGGCAGTCCCACGAGGATCAGGTGCCGCGCATCAGTACGCTCCGTACCACGGATGCCTCGGGCACGGAGCTGAGCACACGGAGCTGGAGTCTCGGTGACGCGAATCTCGCCTCTGGGTGGCCGGATGTGCAGACGCCGGTCGATCTTGGTCTCGCGCCTGCATCGTCATTCCGGTACGAGAGCGAGATCTCCGACGGATCGACGCGCGTGCGGTCGGTATACGGACCCTTGCACACCCTGCAGTCGAGGGTCCTCGTCGCCTCCACGGCCTCCGGCGACCTCGAGTTGCAGTCGCAGACGTTCACCTACCCCGAAGCCGCCGGCGGAGCGGCCGATCCGGGTGCCCTCCCGGTGAACTGGTCCCGTCCGCTCGTCACCGAGGTCACGCATTCGGACGAGACCGGTGCCACCCGAACGCTGACCGAGCAGTTCGAGTACGACGACGTGGGCCGACTCGTGCTCCGCACGCAGCCCGATGGGACGGTCGTCGAGGTCGAGTATGCCCCGAGCAGCCCGGGCGAGACCGGTCCACCGATCGGGCTTCCGGTGCTCGAGACCACGACCGCACCGGACGGATTGATCACCCGAGCCCGGCACACGCTGACTGACGACGGCACATCCCTCCTCGCGACCGAGGAGCTCACCGGGCGGACCGGCGGGGAACTCGCGCCTGTGAGCCGAACCGAGTACACCGTCGAGCCGGATGGCTACGTGTCCGAAGAACGTGTCTTCCCCGGGGGCGACCCCGACGCGGAGCCGGTCGTCACCCAGCACCGGAGATCGATCGACCTGGACCGTGGCGAGATGACCGGCAGCGAGACGATCGCCGCGGGGTCCAGCGCCGAGGCCACCACGACGACCGTGACCTCGCTCCGGCACGGTGGCGTCACCGAACAGGTCGATGCGCTCGGCAACCGCGCGACCGCGACGTTCGACGTACTCGGCCGGCTCCTGACCGAGACCGCCGCCGGGCTGACGACGACGACCGCGTACGAGTCCGCCGAGCGCCACGGCCGGAACGCCACGACCGTGACCGACCCGGCCGGTCGCGCGTCCACTGAGATCGTCGACCCACTCGGCAGGATCACCGCCGCGCACGACAACATCGACCATGGCGTCGTGAGTCCCGGTCACGTGCGCGTCGCGGAGACCCGGACGTATCCCGCACCGGGCCTCGTCGAGGTCACCGATGCGTGGGGTGCGGTCACCAAGACCCGGCAGGACATCTTCGGCCGCACCGTCGAGTCCGTCGCCCCGGGCGGGCTCACGATGCAGACCGACGCGGACGGCACGATCACGACAACGACGTACTGGGCGGACGGCTCCCGCAAACGGCGCACGCGAGCGAACGCGACCACCGGCGAACAGACTGACATCGGGTACTACTGGTCCGGCGGCATGCTCGTCAACGAAACGCATGCGAGCGGGGACACCGATGCCGCTGCCGATGCCGCTGCCGATGCCGCTGCCGAGGTGAGCTATCTCATCGGCGCCGGACGTCACGCCCGCACGACACCCGACGGCACGCAGTACTCCGACGCCGATCGCCACGGCAACATCGTCGAGACCACCGACGAACACGGCATCCGCGCCGCCTATTACTCGTACTCCGACTACGGCATCGCCCGGATCACCGGCCCGGGGAACGACGCGACGGGCATCGCACGGAATCCGTTCCAGTACGCCGGCGAATACACCAGTGAAGACGGCACCCAGCCGCTCGGCTCGCGCACCTACGATCCTCGCCTCATGCAGTTCACGACCCCCGACACCGAACCGCTGCACAACCTCCGCGCGTATGCCGACCTGAACCCGATCATGAACGTCGACCCGAGCGGCACGAGCGCGAACCTCGACGAGGTGCTCAACTGGGTCATGTTCGGCGTTGCGGTCACGGCTGCCGCCTTCAGCGTGCCCACGCTCGCGGCCGCCACGCCGGTCGGCGCACCCGCCATCTTCTCGTTCGCCGCAGCGGTCGTCGCGGGCGCCGCCGACGCCGTGAACCTCGGCATTACGGCCGCCGTGCTCATCAAGCAGTACAAGCCGCAGTGGTACGGCGATGCAGACACGAGCATGCTCGAGTCCGAGGAGCTTCGGCGTGCCGGATACGGGCTCGCCGCCGCAGCCGCACCCGGAGCCCTGTCGGCGCTCCTCTCACGCGGCTTCACCCGCCTCGCGAACCCGAAGATCGTCAAGAACGAGTCATTCGTGAGCGATCTCAAGCACCTCGACGACGACCATCGCGCGGCGGCACTCCGCATCAGGATGAAGAAGGACCGGACCGGCAAAGCGTACTTCCACGGCACGAAGCTGTACGCCTATACCAAGATCCGCCAGATGGGCTTCAAAGCCCCGTCGGGGAGCGATCGTGCCCTCTACGGCATTGGCACCTACTTGGCGAAGGATTCGCGTACGTCGGTCAGGGACTACGGGCGCCATCTCATCAGGCTCGATCCTGGCGGGGTCGTGCGGGCCATGAAGGTCGATGCGTTCCGCCAATGGTCGACACCGGGCTCGGGCACGGTGTACGGCCTGCGGAACCCGTATTGGACGAAGACCTCCCCGTTCTGGGTGCGCAAATACACCCGGATGTTCGCGTCGGTGGACGAGGTCGAGGCGTACCGGGAGAGGCACAGCATTCAAGCCGTGTTCATCGCTCGGGACTTCGAAGGCACGGTGTCGCACCCCGGACATGGCACGGTGCTCCACTACCTCCGCGTGCCGCAGAGCACCGTCGCCAGCGGCGTACTCACGAAATCCCGACTCACCTTCCTCTTCCCCTCGACCCCGGCTCCAGGGCTTCCGCCTCGCGGTCGGTGGTAGGCCCGCGCCGGCGCTACTGCAGCGCCGAGGTGAGCCGCGCGAGGTTGTCGAGCACGGTCGAGCGCAGGGGCTGCTGCTTCCATTCCTCGAGCGTGAGCTCGCGGCTGTCCCGTCGGTAGCCGGCCTCGATCTCGCGCATGTCGCGGACGAACGACGCACCTCGAACGAGCAGCGAGATCTCGGCGTTCAACTCGAAGGAACGGATGTCCATGTTGCTCGACCCGATGACCGCGACGTCGTGGTCGATCGAGAAGTGCTTCGAGTGCAGGATGTACGGCGCCTTGTACAGGTAGATCTTGACGCCCGTGCGCAGCAGCGCCTCGTAGTATGAGCGCTGCGCGTGGTACACCAGCGCCTGATCGCCGATCTCCGACACGAACAGCTCGACGTGCACGCCACGCTGGGTCGCGCCGCTGATCGCGTAGAGCATGGACTCGTCGGGCACGAAGTAGGGGCTCGTGATGATGATCCGCTCCTTCGCCGCATACAGCAGCGACAGGAACAGCTTCAGGTTGTTCTCGTTCCGGAACCCCGGCCCTGACGGCACGAGCTGGCAGTCGAGGTTCTGCTCCTCGCCCGGCTGATCGAACGCGGGGATCTCGGTGACGATCACCTCGCCGGTCTCGAGGTACCAGTCGCTCGAGAAGATCGCGTCGAGCCCCGAGACGATCGGGCCCTCGACGCGAGCGACGAGCTCCTTCCACTTGAGCCCGCGTTTCTCGTTGCTGCGCTTGTTGTAGCCGCGGTCGATGATGTTCTGCGACCCCATGAACGCGACCTCGCCGTCGACCACGAGGATCTTGCGGTGGTTCCGCAGGTCGGGCCGCTGGTACTTCCCCTTGAACGGCTGCACGGGCAGCATCAGGTGCCACTGCACGCCCATCTCGGTGAGCCGGCGCAGCGTCTGCTTGTACCCGCGCACACGCATCGACGCGATGTGGTCGAGGAGCACGCGCACGGTCACGCCGCGTGCGGCGGCCTCGCCGATCGCGTCGAAGAACGGTGCGGTCGTCTTGTCGAGCGCGAAGATGTAGAACTCGACGTGCACGTACGCCTTGGCATCGCGGATCGCCGCGGCCATCTGGTCGAGCGAGTCCTGGTACTCGCCGATGAGCTGTGCACTGTTCGACCCCACGAGCGGCATGGACCCGAGATTGCGGTTCATCTGCACGATGCCCTCGAACCACGACGGCCACGACCGGGTGTCGCTGACCCGCTCGACACCGTGCGTCGCTTCGAGGATGGCGCGGTCGACCTCGGCCTGCTTGCGGCGACGGTGCCGCGGCAGCTTCGGATTCCCGATGAGCAGGAAGAACAGCACGCCGAAGTACGGGATGAAGAAGATGGCCAGCAGCCACGCCATGCCCGCTGTCGGCTTGCGGTTCCGCGGCACGACGATGATCGCCACGACGCGGATGGCGAGGTCGATGAGGAGGAGCCCGACGACGACGAATAGCGCCCAGAACTCCTCGAAGTTCATCGGGTCGAGTTCGCCGGCCGCTCGCGGGCGAACTTCGCCCGCTCCTCCGCCTCGATCCGGGAGTACGCGTCGCGCTCGGTGCGGTCGGAACGGATGATCGCACGCATGACGAACCAGAAGATCAGCCCGATGAGCACGGTCGGCGCCAACGACCACACGGCGTTCGCCCAGAATTCTTCGACCATAGTGCTCCCAGGATACCCGGCGGGACGCTACCTTCGTGCCGCCGCCCGACCGCCCGGATCAGCCCGGGGTGATGAGGCCCCAGACGCCCGACCCGATGAGCCAGAGCGCGATGGCGGTAACGACCACCCAGATCGTGATCCGGGCTTGAGACGGCTTCTTGCGATCGTCGTCGTTCACGGTCGGGTCACCGCCTCACTTGACCAGCGGGAACAGGATCGTCTCGCGGATCCCGAGCCCCGTGATCGCCATGAGCAGCCGGTCGATGCCCATGCCCATGCCACCGGTGGGCGGCATGCCGAACTCGAGCGCACGCAGGAACTCCTCGTCGAGGCGCATGGCCTCGGGGTCGCCGCCCGCGGCGAGCTTCGCCTGCTCGACGAACCGGTCGCGCTGCACGACGGGGTCGACGAGCTCGGAATACCCGGTCGCGAGCTCGAACCCGCGCACGTACAGGTCCCACTTCTCGACCACACCAGGGGTCTCCCGGTGCCAGCGCACGAGCGGCGACGTGTCGAGCGGGAAGTCCATGACGAACGTCGGGCGCTCGAGCCCGGGCTTCACGTGGTGCTCCCAGAGCTCTTCGACGTACTTGCCGGGCAGCGGGTGGTCGACCTCGAGGCCCACCGCGTCGGCGAGCTCCTTGAGCCGATCCATGCCGGTCTCGGGCGTGATCTGCTCGCCGACCGCCTCGGAGAGCGACCCGTACATCGAGATGCGCGGCCACTCGCCGCCGAGGTCGAACTCGGTGCCGTCGGCCCAGGTCACCACGAGCGAGCCGCTCGTGACCATCGCGGCATCCTGGACGAGCTGCTGGGTGAGCGCGGCCATCGAGTGGTAGTCGCCGTACGCCTCGTACGCCTCGAGCATCGCGAACTCGGGCGAGTGGGTGGAGTCCGCGCCCTCGTTGCGGAAGTTGCGGTTGATCTCGAACACGCGCTCGATGCCGCCGACGACGGCGCGCTTGAGGTACAGCTCGGGCGCGATGCGCAGGTACAGCTCGGTGTCGAACGCGTTGGAGTGCGTCACGAACGGCCGGGCGGATGCCCCGCCGTGCATGACCTGGAGCATGGGGGTCTCGACCTCGATGAAGCCGCGGTTCGCGAAGGTCGCTCGCAGGCTCGCGTTCACGCGGGCACGGTCGACGACGTTGGCGCGCGCCTGCTCGCGCGCGATGAGGTCGAGATATCGGCTGCGGACCCGGGTCTCCTCGGAGAGTTCGCTGTGCAGGTTCGGCAGCGGCAGGATCGTCTTCGCTGCGACCCGCCACTCGCGCACCATGATCGAGAGCTCGCCGCGACGGCTCGTGATCACTTCGCCCGAGACGAACAGATGATCGCCGAGGTCGACGAGTTCCTTCCACTCCTTGAGCGAGTCCTCGCCCACCTCGG
The DNA here is from genome assembly GCF_030866785.1 of Agromyces protaetiae. Taxonomy (NCBI): domain Bacteria; kingdom Bacillati; phylum Actinomycetota; class Actinomycetes; order Micrococcales; family Microbacteriaceae; genus Agromyces; species Agromyces silvae. Next base: position 3,213,161 of record NZ_CP133018.1, read on the forward strand.
CGAGCGAGACCATGGCCTGGATGCGCGTGCCGTCGCCGGACTGCAGCGCGGCGAAGCAGAGCTTGCCGGTGTTGCGCAGGTGCACGACTCGGCCCGCGATGCCGACGGTGTCGCCGCTCGCCTCGTCGACGCCGAGGCCGACGTAGCGGTCGCGCACCTCGGGGATCGTGGCCGTGATGGGCAGGCTGACCGGGTAGGCGCCCTCGCCGAGCGCGGCGCCGTCGTTGAGTCGGTCGCGCTTGGCGAGCCGCACGGCCTTCTGCTCGGAGATCTCCTCCGGGGTCGGCTCGGCTGCGGCGTCGGTCTGCGTGTCGGCCATCGTTCTCTCTCGTCGACTGGATGAAGCGACACCCAGCCTACGCGGCGCACCCACCCCCGGTGGTCGAGAACCGGCCCGTAGGTCAGCGCAGGCTGATCAGCGCCCGCTGATCGGCACCGGCTGATCAGCGCAGGCTGATCAGCGCGTTGTCGATGAGTCGGGTCGCCCCGACGCGCGCGGCGACGAGCACGAGCGCGGGGCCGGATGCCTCGGGCTCCACGGGCAGCAACGTCACCGGGTCGACCACCACGAGATAGTCGGGCTGCACGGTCTCGCTCGCGCCGAACGCGGCCTCGGCCTCGGCGAGCACCTCGGCGACCCCCTGCGGACCGGCGGCCTCTGCCGCACGCAACGCCTCGGAGAGCGTGAGCGCCGCCCGCCGTTCGGCCGGCGACAGGAACCGGTTGCGGCTCGAGAGCGCGAGCCCGTCGGCCTCGCGCACGGTCGGGACGACCTCGACCCGAATGGGCAGATCGAGATCCCGCACCATGCGCTGCACCAGGAACACCTGCTGCGCGTCCTTCTGCCCGAAGTACGCGACGTCGGGCTGCACGATGCCGAACAGCTTCGCGACCACCGTGAGCATGCCGTCGAAGTGGCCGGGGCGCGAAGCGCCCTCGTACAGCGCGCCGACGGCTCCTGCCGTGACCCGGGTCGACGAGGGCCCGTCGGGGTACATCTCGGCGACGGTCGGCGCGAACACCACGTCGACCCCGCGCCCCGTGAGCGCGTCGAGGTCGGCGTCGAGGGTGCGCGGGTAGCGGTCGAGGTCTTCGCCGGGCCCGAACTGGAGCGGGTTCACGAACACCGAGACGATGACGACATCGGCGGTCTCGGTCGCCCGGCGCACCAGCGCGAGGTGCCCGTCGTGCAGGGCGCCCATCGTGGGCACGAAAGCGACGGATGCCCCGGCGGCACGCCGTTCGCACACGACCTCGCGGAGCTCGGCGATGCCGTCGATCACCCTCGGGCGACGCGCGGCCGCGCTCACGCGGCACCTCCTGTCGCCGCCACGTCGATCGTGCGGCGACGGCACACGGCCTCAGTCACGCGGTCCCTCCAGGCGGCGGCACGATGCCGGCCCCGTCGATCGTACCCGCGCCGTCGGGCCCGGGCCCGCTGTCGTGCCTCGCAAGCGCGTTCTCGACGGCGCTCCGCACGAGCGGCGCGAGTACCGCGCCCGGTCGGGCGACGCCGATGCCGTCGAGCAACCCGCTCGCCTGATCGACGATCGCGGTGGAGAACGAGGTAGCGGTGTCGACGGCTTCGGCGTAGGCCGGGCGATCGGCCTCGGCCACGATGAACGGCTCGCCGCCCATCTCGACGACGAGCGCCTGCCCGATGGGGAGCACGGGCGCCGGAGCGGTCACCGCGAACCAGGTGCCGGCGAGCCGGGCGAGGTCGATCGACGTGCCCGTGAACGCCATCACCGGGTGCACCGCGAGCGGGATCGCGCCCGCACGGCGCGCCGGGTCGAGCACGCCCGTGCCGTATCGCGCCGCGGTGTGCAGCACGAGCTGGCCGGGCTGCCAGACGCCCGCCGCCCCCAGGCCCGCCACGAGTTGCTCGAGCTCGTCGGCCGGCACCGCGAGCAGCACCAACTCGCTGCGCTCGATGATCTCGGGCACGGGCAGCACCGGCACGTTCGGCAGCATGACGTCGGCCCTCGTACGACTCGCCTCGGAGACCGCGGCCACGCCGGTCAGCGCGTGGCCCGCCCCGCCGAGCGCCGAGGCGAGCACGGCCCCGACCCGGCCGGCACCGATGACGCCGACCCCCAGCCGCCCCGCCCTCATCTCAGGCATGCCCGGCTCCCGATCGTGTCTTCGTCGAACAGTCCCGCATGGCGAGTGTTTCAGCGCAATACCCGCCATGTGCGACCGCTCGGCGAAGGGGGTGGGTCGACGACTGCTCAGCCACGCACCGCACCCCAGTGATGCGTGGTGTCGGCCGCGGCGCGCTCGATGGACTCGCGAGCGACCGCGTCGAACGCGGCGTCCGCGGCGCGCTCGTCGACGGCCGGCAGCGTCGGGGTGACCGGGCCGGCGACGGTGTGCAGCCGCAGGGTCGCGAGGCGGAGCATCCGCCGAAGCGGCCCGCGCTGGACCGCGACCGACTGCAGACGCGCGAGCGGCACGAGCGCGAGTCCGCGGAGCAGCACGCCGCGCCGGATCGCCGCGACACCGCCGCGCTCGAGCCAGCCGATGCGACGCCACGAGAACGGGTGCAGCCACGCCGCTCGGCGCGGGGCCGGCTCGAAACCGCCGTCGGCGCCCCGCCCCACGAGCCCGGCGGTGAGCGAGTCGCCGAGCGCTTCGGCCGCGCCGGGCAGCAGCAGGTCGAGGACGCGTCGGACGTCGTCTGCGGTGCCGACCGGCAACACCACCGTGCGCTGTGCGGCCTCATTGCTGGCCGAGAGCGACTGCCCGGCGATGTTGATCCTCACGCTCCACCAGCCGAACGGCCGCCAGAGCAGCCACTGCGTCGCCTCGACGGCGTGCACGCGCCCGGGCGGCAATGTCTGGTTGGCCGTCGAGAGCAGGCCGTGCCCGATGCGCACCCCGTCGGGTGTCCCGGCGATCGAGTACCTGAGCGATCGCGTGATGCGCGACCACACGTAGCTCACGAGACCGATGAGCGCGGGGATGAACGAGAACAGCACCCACCAGGTGCGTGTGGCGACGCCGACCGCGAGCACCCCGACGAGCACGAGCATCCAGATCATGGCGCCGCCGAGCGCCGTCGATCCGATCACACGACCGAGCGGGATGTGCACGACCGACTCGGGCGGCGCGAGATCGGGGTCGAGCTCGGGTGCGAGGAACTCGCCGACGCGCCGGTTGACGAGCTCGCCCACGCGCCCGCGCGCTTCGGCGTCCGCACCCGGCCCCTCGGGTGATGTCGCCGCAGCCGCGGCGTCCGCCGCCGCCTCGGGCGAACCGGGTGCCACGGCGGCTGCCGGAGCATCCGCCCCCGCCTTCGCGGCGCGGGCACCCGACGCGAGCCGCAGGATGTCGGCACGCAGCCCGTCGGCGAGCGCCGAGCCCAGGTACGAGAGCTGCACGTTGCCCGACTGCCCCGCGACCGAGACGTCGAGCTTCGCGGCGCCGAAGATGCGCGCGAACAGCGGCCTGGCGATGTTGATGCCCTGGATGCGGTCGAGCCGGGCGCTCCGGTGCGATCGGAACAGGATGCCGCTGCGCACCTCGACCGCCTCGGACGTGATCC